>NZ_VUAZ01000031.1 GCF_009296165.1 Pseudomonas kitaguniensis
CGACCAAGTGCACCGCAAAAATGCCGTTAAGCACAGCAACAACGATTCGGTGAATCAGATCAATCCAGCAGCGCCAGCGCCTGCGCGGTGACTTCCTGGATGCGTGCCCAGTCGCCGTTTTTGACCCACTCAGGGTCGAGCATCCAGCTGCCGCCTACGCACATCACGTTTTTCAACGCCATGTACTGCTTGATGTTGGCCGGGCCAACACCGCCAGTTGGGCAGAATTTGACTTCGCCGAACGGGCCGCCGAGGGCTTTGATCGCCGCGACGCCGCCGCTGACTTCAGCCGGGAACAGCTTGAAGCGGCGATAACCCAGGCCGTAGCCTTCCATGATGCCGGAGGCATTGCTGATGCCCGGCAGCAACGGAACAGGGCTGTGCACCGAGGCTTCCAGCAGGTCGCGGGTGATGCCGGGGGTGACGATAAATTGCGAGCCAGCGACCTCGGCCGCTTCGAGCATATGGCGGTCGAGCACGGTGCCTGCGCCTGTGCAGAGTTCCGGGCGTTGCTCACGCAGTACCTGAATGGCCTTGAGGCCAAACTCGGAACGCAGGGTCACTTCCAATGCGGTCAAACCACCGGCTGCCAGGGCATCGGCCAGCGGCAGGATGTCCTGTTCGCGGGCGATGGTGATGACCGGCAGGATCCGCGCCTTGGCGCAGAGGCTGTCGATCAGGGCAACTTTATCCGCCATGGACACGGTAGGTTGAGGGCTTTTCATAGCGGCTGATCCTTGGCTCATGGGCACCAGTAAATCTCTAATGTAGGTTGCAAAAACGCGCGAATCGGCATGGCAGCAATGTCATCACTGGCCAGCGCGGCGCTCAATGTGGTCAACTTCGAGCTGCCGGAAATCGACAGCACGGTGTAATGCGCGGTGGCCAGCAACGCGCGACTCATGGTCAGGCGCTGGTGCGGCACGGTCGGCGCCAGCATTGGCCAGCAACGGCGACTACCGTCAGCCTGCAGGGCTTCGTTCAGGTTCGGGCTGTTGGGGAACAACGACGCCGTGTGGCCGTCATCGCCCATGCCGAGCACCAGCACATCAATGCCCGGCAGCTCTGCCAATTGGCGATCAGCCAGTTCGGCGGCGTCTTCAAGGTTCGCGGCAACGTTGTACAGGCTCAAAAACCTGGCCTTGGCCGCTGGGCCTTGCAGCAGGTATTTCTTCAACAGGCCAGCGTTGCTGTCGGCGTGTTCCACCGGCACCCAACGCTCGTCGGCCAGGGTGATGGTGACTTTGGACCAGTCCAGGCCTTGTTTGGCCAGGTTCTGGAAGAACGCCACGGGGCTGCGGCCACCGGACACCACCAGCGTCGCCTCGCCACGCGCACTGATGGCCGCGCGCAGTTGCTCGGCCACGTCATTGGCCAAGCCGTCCGCGAGCAATGCGGGCGTACGGTACTCATGAGCGCTGACGCCCTGAGGCAGTTTCAATTCAGATATCGCCATACCACGACCTCCCATCCCGCGTGATCAGTGCTATCGAGCTCATCGGCCCCCAGGAACCCGCCGCGTACGGCTTGGGCGCATCACCGGATTTTTTCCACCCGGCGATCAACTGGTCACACCACTTCCACGCGGCTTCGATTTCATCTTTGCGAACAAACAGGTTCTGATTGCCGCGCATTACTTCCAGCAACAACCGCTCGTAGGCATCGGGAATCCGCGCGCTGCGATAGGTGTCGGAAAAATTCAGTTGCAACGGCCCGCTGCGCAGCTGCATGCCCTTGTCCAGGCCCTGCTCCTTGGTCATCACGCGCAACGAAATACCTTCGTCCGGCTGCAGGCGGATGATCAGCTTGTTGCTGATCTGCAAGCGCTGCTCCGGGGCGAAAATATAGTGCGACGGTTCCTTGAAGTGGATAACGATCTGCGACAGCTTTTGCGGCATGCGCTTGCCGGTACGCAAGTAGAACGGCACGCCAGCCCAGCGCCAGTTGCGAATATCGGCACGCAGGGCCACGAAGGTTTCGGTGTCGCTCTGGGTGTTGGAGTTCTCTTCTTCGAGGTAACCCGGCACCGCCTTGCCAGCGCTGTAACCGGCGATGTATTGGCCGCGCACCACTTGGGTGGTCAGGCCGTCCGGGCTGATCGGCGCCAGGGCCTTGAGCACCTTGACCTTCTCGTCACGGATGCTGTCGGCGGACAAGTCAGCCGGCGGGTCCATGGCGATCAGGCAAAGCAGTTGCAGCAGGTGGTTCTGGATCATGTCGCGCAGTTGGCCGGCCTTGTCGAAGTAACCCCAGCGCCCCTCGATGCCTACTTGCTCGGCCACGGTAATTTCAACGTGGGAGATGTAGTTCTGGTTCCACTGGGTTTCGAACAGGCTGTTGGCAAAACGCAGCGCGATCAGGTTCTGGACGGTCTCTTTGCCCAAGTAGTGGTCGATGCGGTAGGTGCGGTTTTCCGGGAAAAACTGCGCCACGGCGTCGTTGACCTTGCGCGACGACTCCAGGTCCGAACCGATGGGTTTTTCGAGGACCACGCGGGTGTTTTCCGCCAGGCCGACCTTGGACAGGTTTTCGCAGATCGCGCCATACACCGCCGCCGGGGTGGCGAAGTAGGCAATCAGACGCTGCTCGGTGCCGGCGATTTCAGCCAGGGCCACGTAGTCGTCAGCCTTCAAGAAGTCGACGTGCACGTAGGTCAGGCGCGCCAGAAACCGCTGGGCGATGCCTTCGTCGAGTTGCTTGCCGACATAATTGCGCAATTCTTTTTCGATATGCGCCATGTGTTGCTGCTCGGAACCGGCTTCACGGGCCAGGGCCAGAATGCGCGTGTCGTCGTGCAGGAGCCCGGCGCCATCAAGTTGATAGAGGGCAGGAAATAACTTGCGAAGCGCCAGATCACCCAACGCGCCAAACAGGGCAAAGGTGCAGGGTTCTACGGTTATCGAAGGCATGATGTTTGTTCTTTTATCAAGTTAAGCTACAAATACCTTTTTTGAAGGCATCACTCAAGGGAAAATGTAGTAATAACCACAACATATTCCCGAATTACGCATTGCGAGTGGTGGTGTTCAGCTACCCTCAGTAGGATAGGCCACCGCAAAAGGCCACTCATCGATTAGTTGCCACCTTTTATTTGCATCGTCGCCCGAAGGAAGACTGAATGGACCGCGTGCGAAATCTTCTGGAACAGATCCGGAACCGCCTCGAAGAACTCAACAAGGCTGAGCGTAAAGTTGCTGAAGTCATCCTGCTCAACCCGCAGCAGGCCACACGCTTCTCGATCGCCGCCCTCGCCCAAGCCGCCTCGGTCAGTGAACCGACGGTCAACCGCTTCTGCCGTTCGTTCGGCGTCAGTGGTTACCCTGAACTTAAATTGCAGCTGGCGCAAAGTTTGGCCAGTGGTGCGGCGTATGTCAGCCGCGCCGTCGAGGCCGATGATAACCCCGAGGCCTACACCCAGAAAATTTTCGGCAGCGCGATTGCCTCGCTCGACAGCGCCTGCCAGGCGCTGGACCCTGCCCTGATCAGCAAAGCCGTAGACCTGTTGATTCAGGCGCGGCAGATCCACTTCTTCGGCCTCGGCGCTTCGGCACCGGTGGCAATGGATGCGCTGCACAAGTTCTTCCGCTTCAACCTGGCCGTCACCGCGCATGCCGACGTGCTGATGCAGCGCATGCTCGCGTCGGTGGCTCACACGGGCGAGTTGTTCGTGATTATTTCCTACACCGGGCGCACCCGCGAGCTGGTGGAAGTGGCGCGTATCGCGCGGGAAAACGGTGCTTCGGTGCTGGGCGTAACCGCCGAGAACTCGCCGCTGGCCAAAGCCAGTACGGTGAGCCTGAATATTCCGCTGCCCGAAGACACCGACATCTACATGCCGATGACCTCGCGGATCATCCAGCTGACGGTGCTGGATGTGTTGGCGACGGGCATGACGTTGCGCCGTGGCGTGGATTTCCAGCCGCACTTGCGCAAGATCAAAGAGAGTTTGAATGACAGCCGGTATCCGGTGGGGGATGAGTTTAACTAGGCCTAAAGGTGTAGTGATGGTACTGGCCTCATCGCGAGCAAGCCCGCTCCCACAGTTGACGGTATTCCACGCTGGGACTCGGTCAAAATGTGGGAGCGGGCTTGCTCGCGATGAGGCCATCAGCCACCCCGCTAAACCCCAGCCCTGGCCTGCAAACTCAAATGCGCCCTCTCCCCCGGCGCCAGGCTGCGCCGCCATCGCCGACTCCACGCACACAAACCCCGACGCCTCATTGAAGCTCACGCCGAGCAACGGCTGCCGGCCGGGGTGCCACACCACGGTGTCGGCGCTGTTGCCGGTGTCGATGCACAGTTCGCGCTGCCAGGCGTGGTCTTTGAGGTGCAATTCACCGTCGTGCTGAAACACCCGCTGGCACCCGCCCTCCACGCGCAACTCGCCTTCCTGCTGGCAAACCTGACGATTGAGTTGGTCATAACCTTGCGCGCCATCAAGCCCAGACAGCGCTACCTCGCCGACGTTGCCAATCCGCCAATAGGCGTGCAAAGCATGGCTCAGTTGGCACGGCAGTTCGTCCTGATGCTCGGTGCACAGGCGCAATTCCAGGGTTTCGCCCAAGTGCGCGTGCAGGTCGACCTGCCAGTCGCACAGTTGCAACTGCCAGTGCAGGCGCACGCCGTCGTCGGCGGTGCTGCTGTCGAGCAGTTTCCAGTCGATCAAACGCGCCCAGCCATGCGATGGCCACGCGTTTTCGCACGGATGGCGCCCATACCACGGCCAGCACACCGGCACACCGCCACGAATGGCGCCGACTTGTGGCCATTTGGCTGCGCACCACAACCAGGGTTTTTGACCTCGCGGCTGGAAGTGCAGCAACTGCGCGCCCTGGCGACTGAACACAGCCTGGCACAGTGGATGGTCGATCACCAACACGTCACGCATCTGAAAGCGCTCCCAAGCGAACACCGGTTGCTCGCGCAGGGACTTGAAAAAGCGTTGCAGCGGATGCTCATGCATGTGCCACGGTCCTGAATATCTTCACAGTGCAACGCAAAAAAAGCGGGTAGCCATGGCTACCCGCAAAATGCGCACAGAGAGAAGGAGCTTATCGCAACAGCGTTAGAACTGAGACTGAATTTTCAGGCCCGCTACCAGCGCGTTGTCGACTTTGTCCACGCCGCCCGGGTGGGTGACGTATTGCAGGTTAGGGCGCACGGTCAGCCAGTTGGTAACGTGGAAGCCGTAGTTGACTTCATAGTTGTATTCGGTGGATCGCAGTGGCGAGAAACCGGCCTGGCTGTAGTCGGTAAACCCACCCGCATCGTTGGACAACTCGGCGTTCTTTCTCACGTCATCGTTGACGTGCAAACGCGCAGCGCCGATACCGACGTCATCTTTTGGACGAGCATCGAATGGGCCTTTGTACACCAGCATCAGCGACTGATAGTTGTCGACGAGGTTGGTTTCCTTGTCGTGGAACGTAGCGTTGGCAGCGATGTTCAGGCCGCGCGAAGCGTCGCCGTTATGCGTGGTGAGTTGCTGTTGGGCAACGAACCAGTAGCCTTTTTTGCTGCTGTGGGTACGGTAGGCCTGGCCTGTGGTGGCAGCGTCGTTGCCGTTAACGTCTTCACGTACGTCGGCAGCGTCGGCGGCGCTTTTGTAGTAACCCACACGGTATTCGCCCGGCAGGTTGTTAACCTTCGGCGACCAGACCAATTCCACCGGAATCACGGTGCCCTTGGTGCCGCTGCCGCTGAGCTTAAAGCCGTTGCCGTGCTCCAGCTGCGATGGGTTCTGGTTGTAGGCACCGATTTGCGCATACAGCTCAGGCGTGATGTTGTACTTCACGCGGATAGCCGCCTGGCTGACTGGCCAGTTGTACCAGGTGTTTACATAGTTACCGACCTGCGAACCGCAGAACGACAGGTTCTGGAAGTCGCACGGGAAGGTGTTGAAGTCTTCGCCTTCACCGAAGTAACCGAGTTTCACGTCCAACTTGTTGTCGAACATCTGGTGCTGAATCCAGAACTGCGTCAGACGCACCATGTGGCCTCGGCCATACACTTCTTGAGACGAACTCAAGGTGCCGGCGCGCGGGTCACCAATACGGTCATTGGAAATGTTCTGGCCATTACGGTTGGTCAACTGGATCTTGGCCTGGGTGTTATCCCAGCCCCACAGCTTTTGCAGGTCCAGTGCTACGCCCAGACCGAACTGGTCGGAGTAACGGGCAGTTTTGTCGTTGTTGAAGCCACCGTGCAGGTTGCCGCCAACTTCGCCCACGTAGTCAGCCTTGATGTCGATACCTTGCTCGATCAGCTTGGTACGCTCGCCGCCCCAATCGCCGGTCATCCACTTGGAATCAGCGCTGAATGCATCGGCCGCCATCGCATTGGCGGACAGTACAAGGGCGGCGGCTGCTGACAGTTGGCAGATCAGCCGGGTATTGTTCTGGTGCTTTTTCATCCCTACATCCTCGTCTTTATTGTTATTAAACTGTTTTTATCTAACGCGGTTTACTTTTTTTTCAATTAAAACAACAACTTATTAGTTTTTACAGCGCTGTAGCGCCATCGCGGGCAAGCCCGGCGGCCTCCGGCACAGGCAACGCAGCGACGGTGCCGAGGCGCTCGCCGGTCTTGGCATCGAACAGCAATACCTTGGCCGGGTCGAACTGCAGGGTCAGGGTCTCGCCAACCTGCGGAGCAACATCCGGCGCCAACCGGCAGCACACCTTGGTGTCGTTGAGCTGCACGAACACCAGCGTGTCCGGGCCGGTCGGTTCAGTGACCTGAACTTCGGCGCGGATACTCGACGAACCATTGCCCTCGCCGGTCGCCAGCACGATTTGCTCCGGGCGCAGGCCCAGGATCACATCGCGGTCTTCAAGGCCGGCGTCGTTCATGCTTAGCGGCAACTCACAACGGGCCTGGCCGCTGTCGAGCACGGCCACCAGGCGAGCGTCCTTGCGTTGCAGGCGCAGAGGAATGAAGTTCATCGGTGGTGAACCGATAAAGCTTGCCACAAAAAGGTTGGCCGGGTCGTTGTAAATCTCTTTCGGCGTACCAAATTGCTGAATGATGCCGTCCTTCATTACCGCCACTTTATCGCCCAGGGTCATCGCTTCGATCTGGTCGTGGGTGACGTAGACGGTGGTGGTTTTCAGACGCTGGTGCATCAACTTCATTTCGGTGCGCATCTCAACGCGCAATTTGGCGTCGAGGTTGGACAACGGTTCGTCGAACAGGTAGATCTTCGGCCGACGCGCCAAGGCACGGCCCATGGCCACACGCTGTTGCTGGCCGCCGGAAAGTTGGCCCGGCTTGCGGTTAAGCAGGTGTTCGATTTGCAACAGCTTGGCCACGCGCGCGACTTCGGCGTCGATGTCGGTCTGGCTCATCTTGCGAATTTTGAGGCCGAACTCGATGTTCTCGCGCACGCTCATGGTCGGGTACAGCGCGTAGGACTGGAACACCATGGCGATGTCACGGTCCTTGGGGCTCATGCCGCTGACGTCCTGGTCACCGATCATGATGGCGCCGCCGGTAATGGTTTCAAGCCCGGCGATGCAGTTCATCAGCGTGGATTTGCCGCAACCCGAAGGGCCGACCAGAATCAGGAATTCGCCTTCTTTGATCGACAGTTCGATGTTCTTCAAGGTGTCGGGCAGGCCGGCGCCATAGGTCTTGTTTACATTGCGAAGTTCAAGCGTAGCCATGATTACCCCTTGACCGCGCCGGCCGTGAGGCCGCGCACGAAATACTTGCCTGCGATCACATAGACCAGCAGGGTCGGCAGCCCGGCGATCATCGCCGCCGCCATGTCCACGTTATATTCCTTGGCCCCGGTGCTGGTGTTGACCAGGTTGTTCAGCGCTACCGTAATCGGCTGCGAGTCACCACTGGAGAACACCACACCGAACAGGAAGTCGTTCCAGATCTGAGTGAACTGCCAGATCAGGCAGACCATGATGATCGGCGTCGACATCGGCAGGATGATCAGGCGGAAGATAGTGAAAAAACCGGCTCCGTCGAGGCGCGCGGCTTTGATCAGCGCATCCGGAATGCTGACGTAGTAGTTACGGAAAAACAGCGTGGTGAACGCCAGGCCGTAGACCACATGGATAAACACCAGGCCGGTGGTGGTGCTGGCCAGGCCCATCTTGCCGAGGGTGAACGAAGCCGGCAGCAGCACGGCCTGGAACGGCAGGAAGCAACCGAACAGCAGCAAACCGAAGAACAACTGCGAACCCCGGAAGCGCCAGAACGACAGCACGTAGCCATTCAATGCACCGATGGCGGTGGAAATCAGCACCGCCGGAACGGTGATCTTGATCGAGTTCCAGAAGTAGCCATCAACCGTGGCCCAGGCCTTGACCCAGCCAATGCCGGTGACCACGGTCGGCCAGCTCAGCAGGTTGCCGGTGCTGATGTCTTCCGGGGATTTGAAGCTGGTCAGCAACATCACCACCAGCGGCACCAGGTACAGCAGCACCGCGAGGATCAGCACCGCGTAAATCGCGATGCGACTCAGGCTGATGGCCGGTTTGTTAGCAAGACTAGTCATTACGCTTGGTCCTCAGCTCGGAGTACAGGTAAGGCACGATGATCGCGAGGATCGCGCCGAGCATCAGGATTGCACTGGCCGAGCCCATGCCCATCTGGCCACGACTGAAGGTGAACGAGTACATGAACATCGCAGGCAAATCGGACGAGTAGCCCGGGCCGCCGGCGGTCATTGCCGCAACCAGGTCGAAGCTCTTGATGGCGATGTGCGCGAGAATCATCACCGCACTGAAGAACACCGGGCGCAGGCTTGGCAGCACCACGCTCCAATAGATGCGCGGCAGGCTGGCGCCGTCGATCTGCGCTGCACGAATGATCGATTGATCAACACCGCGCAGGCCCGCGAGGAACATCGCCATGATAAAACCGGAGGCTTGCCATACAGCGGCAATCACCAGGCAGTACACCACGCGGTCCGGGTCGATCAGCCAGTCGAGACGGAAGCCTTCCCAGCCCCAGTCACGCAAGAGTTTGTCCAGGCCCATGCCCGGGTTGAGCAACCATTTCCAGGCCGTACCGGTCACGATCATCGAGAGCGCCATCGGGTACAGGTAAATGGTGCGAATGAAGCCTTCGCGACGGATTTTCTGGTCGAGAAAAATCGCCAGCGTCACGCCGATCACCAAGGTGATGCCGATAAACATGCCGCCGAAAACCGCCAGGTTCTTGCTCGCCACCCACCACCGATCGTTGTCGAACAACCGCTGGTATTGCGCAAGCCCCGCCCATTTGTAACTTGGCAGAAACGTCGACGTGGTGAACGACAGAACGAATGTCCACAGGATGTAGCCGTAAAAGCCCACCAGAACGATGAACATGCTGGGCGCCAGCACCAATTTAGGTAGCCAGCGCTGCAATGCATCTAACGGCGAGGCCTTGCTGAACACAGCAACAGAACTCATGGGAAAATCCAACAAAAGAAATAGGGCTTAGGGCGGTTGC
The DNA here is from genome assembly GCF_009296165.1 of Pseudomonas kitaguniensis. Lineage (GTDB taxonomy): Bacteria > Pseudomonadota > Gammaproteobacteria > Pseudomonadales > Pseudomonadaceae > Aquipseudomonas > Aquipseudomonas kitaguniensis. Next base: position 9,454 of record NZ_VUAZ01000031.1, read on the forward strand.
AAGCTACAAGCTACAAGTCAGAAGCCCTACAGTGGGCTGCTTCTAACTTGCCGCTTGAAGCTTGAAACTTGCAGCTCGGGGCTGCCCTTTATTTTGCCGACTTGATCGCAGCGCCGAGTTTCTTGGCGGTGTCGGCCGGGTCGGCTTTCGGGTCGTTCATGAAGTTGGTCACAACGTCAAAGAACGCGCCTTGTACTGCCAGCGTAGTGGCCATGTTGTGCGCCATGCTCGGCTGCAGGCCGCCGGTCTTGGCGTCTGCCAGGAAGTCTTTGGCAGCGGTCTGCGCGCAGGAGTCAAAGCCGTACGAGTCCATTTTGTTCAACATGTCGATCCGAACCGGGATCGAGCCTTTGTTGATGCTGAAGACTTTCTGGAAGTTTTCACCCAGCACGACTTTGGCAATATCTTGCTGGCCGGCAGCGGTGCCTTTGTCTTTCTGCTTGAACACCGCCAGGGAGTCGATGTTGTAGGTGAAGGCTTTGTCGGTGCCCGGGAAGGCTACGCACTCGTAGTCTTTGCCGGCGACTTTTTTGGCGGCGGTCCATTCGGACTTGGCCCAGTCACCCATGATCTGCATGCCGGCCTTGCCATTGATGACCTTGCCTGCTTCAAGGTTCCAGTCCTGGCCCTTGCCGTCGACGTCCATGTAGGTCGCGACTTTTTTCAGCTCGGTCAGCGACTTGACCATTTCCGGGCCGGTCAGCGCAGCGTTATCCAGGTCAACCAGGGCTTTTTTGTAGCCCTCTGCACCCATCACCGACAGTACGACGGCTTCAAATACAGTGCTGTCCTGCCAAGGCTGGCCACCGTGCGCGAGCGCAATGAAGCCTGCGGCCTTGAGCTTGTCGCCGGCTGCGTAGAATTCTTCGAGGGTGGTCGGGTTCTTGGTGATACCGGCTTTTTTGAAGACTTCCGGGTTGATCCACAGCCAGTTCACGCGGTGGATGTTGACCGGTACGGCAACGTAGTCACCGTCATACTTCACAGTATCGGAGACTTTTTTGTCGAGCAGGGAGTCCCACTTTTCTTCTTTGGCGACGTCTTTGAGCACGTCCGTGTCGAGCAAGCCAGTCGACGCCCATTCCTGGATGTCCGGGCCTTTGATCTGGGCAACGCCTGGCGGGTTGCCAGCAACCGCGCGGCTTTTCAGCACGGTCATGGCAGTGGCGCCACCGCCACCTGCGACAGCACCGTCTTTCCAGACGAAGCCATCTTTCTCAACTTGAGCCTTCAGTACGTCTACCGCTGCTTTTTCACCGCCGGAGGTCCACCAATGCACCACTTCAACCGTCCCTTTCGAGTCGGCGGCAAACACACTGAGGGGAGCTAACGAGGCAATGGAAATAGCAACGGCGAGGCGATTGATCGCGTTCATCTGAATACCTTTTCTTGTTGTTATGCATGCAAGTCTAGAGCTTGCGCTGCACGGAGTTTAAACAGGGATTTTCAAGGCGCAGGTAACAAAGGGACGTACAAATGTCACCACTTTGTGACATAAAGCCCTCGGCCCAAAGCGCTGGTCATGCTGGGTGCCAAGGGCAGTGCAGGCAGCACGACCGCTTGCCAGGCATGGTACAGGTCGGGCTTGCCGCCCCAGATTTTGCTGCTGGGCAGGTTATGCGGGCTGAGTTCGTGATGCCAACTGCCATCGACACGGTCGATAAAGTGGCTGTCGCAAAATTCCCAGAAACGCCGATACCAGGTTTCGTAGTGCAACTCGCCCGTGCGCTTGAGCAACGCCTGCGCCGCAGCGCCTGCTTCGGCGTGGGTCCAATGCAGGCGCTCACGCACCACCGGACGATGATTCCAGTCCAGGGTGTAGACAATGCCGGGGGCACCGTCCACGGCCCACGCGTATTCGCAAGCGCTGGCAAACAAGCCCTTGGCGTCAGTCACCAGCCAGTCCGGCGTGGCCAACCCGGCCTGCAGGCGCGCGGCCTCCAGGTGCAACATCAGCCGCGCCCATTCAAAACCGTGGCCGGGGGTGATGCCGTAGGGGCGGAAGCCATCGGCGGGGTTGTCTTCGTTGTAGCCGAGCAAGGGTTTCCACTGTGCGTCGAAATGCTCGATGACACTGTACTGATTAGCCACGGCGTGGGTATGAATAACCCGCTCGACGATGCGTAACGCGCGGTCCAGCCAACGCGTGTCGGCGGTGACATCGGCCAGCGCCAGAAAGGCTTCGGTGGCGTGCATGTTGCTGTTGGCGCCGCGATAGGCTTCGACGTGAGTCCAGTCTTGGGCAAACGATTCGAGCATTGCGCCCTCCTCCTCGCTCCAGAAGAACTGGTCGATGATATGGATGGCGTCGTTCAACAGGTTCTGCGCACCGCGCGCACCCACCACCACCGCTGAGCTGGCGGCCAGCGCCACGAACGCGTGCAGGTAGGCAGCCTTGCCCCGGTTGCCGTCGACGGCGTGGGGCGCGGCGAACCAGCCACCGTGTTCGCTATCGCGCAAAGGGCCACTAAGCGCAGCCACACCGTGTTCAACCAGCTCGGCATAACCGGGCAACCCCATGGCATGGGCCATGGCGAAACTGTGGGTCATGCGCGCGGTGTTCATGGTTTCGGCGTGGGCATCGGCCGGCAGTTGGCCTTTATCGTTCAGGTTACCGAAACCGTCGGGCAGTCGAGAGGCTTTGGCGAATGACAACAGGCGCTGGCCTTCGGCGGCGAGCCAGGTGTGATGGGCAGAAGCGTTGAGCCAGCTGCTGGCAGGCAGCGGTTGCATGGTCATGGGTGGCCCTTATTATTTTTTGTGGGATGACCTGAGTCTAAACAAGGGCGCGGCGGCGGCATGTAACGAAGCACAAGGTAAATGTCACCGACCGGTGACACTCCCAAAAGCGGCCCTGTGTATCAACGGTGTGATCGTTCCCAGGCTCTGGCGTGGGAACGATCACGCTTATCTTGCTGGCGCGTTGAGCTGTTGCTGCAGGTTCTGCACCTGGCTCTGCAAGGTGGTGATATTGCGGGTGGTCTGGATGCGGAACACGTCGAATTCTTTATTGGTCGGCGCATCGCTATTAATCGACGGATTTTCCTGCGCGCTCTTGAGCACCACCAAGTCTTGTTCCAGACGGGCGATGGCGGCGCTCGGGTTGCCCTGCTTTTTAAGGGCGGCAACGTCGGCGGACAATTCCTTGACCTCGGCATCACGCTTGGCCACATCACCTTGCGCGGCCTTGAGGCTTGCAACGGCTTCGGTCAGCGCCTGAACCTGGCCTTGCAGCTTGCTGTTGGCGTTCGACAGCTCGGTGGTACCGGCGGCCATTTGCGCCAGGCGCTGGTCCAACGCGGTGGCTTGGCCGGCTACGCCGACTTGCTGCTTGCCCTGCTCCTGCAACTGGGTTTCCAACTGCTGGATTTGCAGCTTGAGCGCTTCGCTGCCGTTGTTCACGCTGGCCTGACTGGCCACCACCTTGCCGGAAATGTCCTGCAGGCGCCCTGCCGCTTCTTCGCTGATGCGTGCAAAGCTCTCTTGGGTGGCAACCAATTGCTGACCCATCAGGGAGATCTGCTGGAAGCTCCACCAGGCCAGGCCCACAAAGGCGATCAGCAGCGCGCCGACCAATGCCCACAGCGGGCCGGTGCTGGCGCTCTTGACCTTGACCACTTTGGTATTGCGCGAGCGCACGGACGTGGCGGGGGTCGGCTCGAAATCATCATCGTCCCCGTGGTCGGCCCGCAGGCTGGGAACGTTGTCGAAATCGTCTTTAGCATCGTTACGCATGAATCAACCCTGAATCGGTGAGATGGCTAGCTGAAAAATCGAGCGCCGGCAGTATAAACCGCGCCGGCACTGCACTGATCGACTCGGAACCCGGAATTCGGTTCCCGATGTGTTGCTGGTTGTGAGCTTACTTAAGCCCCGGCTCCTGGGCTTTCCACCAACTGCAGAACTCGTCGAGGGCGGTCCACAGGCTGACCTTGGGCTCGTAGTCGAGATAATGCCTGGCCCGGCTGATGTCGAGGGTGAAATCTTTGTTCATGACCTGCATGCCCAACCGCGACAATGCGGGCTCCGGTCGCCCTGGCCACATCGCGCAGAATGCCTCGTTCAACGCCGCCACACTGTAGGACAAACCGTAAGAGCGATAACGGGTGACCTGCGGCAGGTCCATTTGTCGCATCACGTAATTGACCACATCCCACACCGGCACCGGCGTGCCGTTGCTGATGTTGTAGGCCTTGCCCAACGCCGAGCCGGGCGCCAACAAACTGCTGAGCAACGCTTCGTTGAGGTTGTGCACGCTGGTGAAGTCGACCTTGTTAAGGCCGTCGCCAACAATCGCCAGACGGTTTTTGCGCTGCATTTTCAGCAACCGCGGGAAAATACTCATGTCGCCTGCGCCGGTGACAAAGCGTGGGCGCAAGGCGAGTACTTCAAGACCGAATTCCTGAGCGCCAAACACCTTCTGCTCCGCCAGATACTTGGTCGCGGCATAGGGATGTTTGAAACGCTTGGGCACCTGTTCTTCGGTCAGCCCAAGGTGATCGCGCCCGTCAAAGTAGATCGACGGCGAAGACAGGTGCACCAAGCGCCCGACGCGCTGTTTGAGGCACGCCTCAACCACGTTTTCGGTGACCAGCACATTGCCCTGATGAAAGTCCTGGTACTTGCCCCACAGCCCGACGGCGCCGGCGCAATGCACCACGGCTTCGACGTCACGGCACAGCTCGCGCGCCAGGCCTGCGTCATTCAAATCACCCTGGATAAACTCGGCGCCGCGCCGTACCAAGTGCTCCACACCTTCGGCGCGCCGCCGTTGACCCGCACGTGCAGGCCTTGCTCCAAGGCGAAACGCGCAAAGCGCCCGCCGATGAAGCCGCTTGCGCCGGTGACCAAGATCTTCATGTAGCCTCCTACGAATGCAGCCTCTAGCGTCAAGCTTCAAGCTACAAGTTAAAAACGGTCCGCAAGCTTTTCTCTTGCAGCTTGCTGCTTGACGCTTGTTACTGCTGATAGGGCACCAACCATTGGCCACATGCCTGGGCCAGATGGTCGGTGAGCAAGCCCAACAACTGCCCGCCACTGCGCCAATGATGCCAGTACAGCGGCACATCGATGGGCTTATCGGGTAACAATTCGACTAAAACGCCTTTTTCCAGTTGGTCGCGCACCTGCAATTCGGGGACTAACCCCCAGCCCAAGCCCGCTTCCGTCAACCGAATAAAGCCCTCGGACGATGGGCATAAATGGTGCTCAAAACCACCCTCCACGCCCAGAGATGCCAGGTAACGGTGTTGCAGAAAGTCATCCGGGCCGAACACCAGCGCTGGCGTGCGCGCCAGTTCGTCGGCACGCACGCCTTCAGGGAAATGCCGCGCAATAAAGGCTGGGCTGGCCATTGCCCGATAGCGCATGGCGCCGAGCAACAGGCTACGCGCGCCGGCCACCGGGCGCTCACTGGCGCAGATACACGCCGCCACTTCACCGGCGCGCATGCGCTTGAGGCCGACGGTTTGGTCTTCTACCACCAGGTCCAGCAACAGGTGTTGCTCGGCGCAAAAACCGCTGACGGCCGCCGCCCACCACGTGGCGAGACTGTCGGCGTTGATTGCGATGCGCAGGCGTTCGGGCATGCCCTCGGCGTCCAGCGCCGGCACCAGGCTTTGCAGGTCGCGCTCAAGCAGCCGCACTTGTTGCACATGGTTAAGCAGGCGACGGCCAATCTCGGTGGGCGCAGGCGGCGCAGCGCGCACCAGCACCGGTTGGCCGATGCGTGCTTCCAGCAACTTGATGCGTTGAGAAATCGCCGACTGCGACACCCCCAGTACCTGCGCACCGCGTTCGAAACCGGCTTGTTCCACGACCGCCGCCAAGGCAGAAAGCAATTTATAGTCGAACATCAGTTTCTCTAATGAGCGATCAGTAATATTTGTTTTTCTTATACAGCTTGGCGCCAGAGAATGACCAGCATTGATTCTCACAACCCATAAGGAACGCTCACATGGCTGGCGAAACTACCTTGGCGACGCTGTTGCGCAGTATGAGCCCACAGCTTAACGACGGCGATTACGTGTTCTGCACCCTGCCCGACGCCTGCATCCCGGCGGGTTGCGAGGTAATCGGCAGCTTTCGCGAGCAGGAAGGTTTGACCCTGATTGTTGAACGTCAACAGGCGCAACACGCCGGTTTGAGCTTCGACTACGTCGCTGCGTGGATCACCCTGAATGTGCATTCCGCCCTTGAAGCCGTGGGCCTGACGGCGGCCTTCGCCAGTGCGCTGGGCAATGCCGGTATCAGTTGCAACGTGATTGCCGGTTTTTACCACGACCACCTGTTTGTCGGCCGCGCCGATGCCGAGCGCGCCATGCACGTATTACGGCAATTGGCAGCGCACGCGGAGTAACACCTATGTGGCAGAGCTATGTAAACGGGCTATTAGTGGCCCTTGGTCTGATCATGGCGATCGGCACTCAAAACGCCTTCGTGTTGGCGCAAAGCCTGCGCCGTGAACATCATTTGCCGGTGGCGGCACTGTGCATCGTGTGTGACGCGATACTGGTGGCTGCCGGGGTCTTTGGCTTGGCGACGGTGCTGGCGCAAAACCCGCTGCTGCTGGCGATTGCGCGCTGGGGCGGCGCGGCGTTCCTGTTGTGGTACGGCGCGTTGGCGTTGCGCCGCGCGTTTTCGCGGCAGAGCCTTGAGCAAGGCGGCGCCCTTAAGGTGCGCTCGTTACGCGCCGTATTGCTGAGTGCGCTGGCGGTCACCTTGCTCAACCCGCATGTGTACCTCGACACCGTGTTGCTGATCGGTTCACTGGGCGCTCAACAAACCCAGCCCGGTGCCTATGTTGCGGGCGCCGCCAGCGCTTCGTTCCTGTGGTTCGCCACGCTGGCACTCGGCGCGGCGTGGCTGGCACCCTGGCTGGCGCGCCCGGCTACGTGGCGTGTGCTCGACCTTTTGGTTGCCGTGATGATGTTCAGCGTGGCCTACCAATTGATCAGTGCTTGAGGAATATTCCAAAACGCTCTGGAACCTCTATCCCACACAGTTGTTGCGTGGTTTTGCCGCACCCCCGGTGCTATGATCCGGACCCTGCGCCGCAAAGAGTACAAACTCCCCGGCGCTTGTTTGGCCGCCCGTGATCGGCCTTGCGCTCACCGCAACTGACCTGATTAGGAGAATCATCATGGCTTTCGAATTGCCGCCGCTGCCCTACGCACACGATGCCCTGCAGCCGCACATTTCCAAGGAAACCCTGGAATTCCACCACGACAAGCACCACAACACCTACGTCGTGAACCTGAACAACCTGGTGCCTGGCACCGAGTTCGAAGGCAAGACCCTGGAAGAAATCGTCAAGTCCTCTTCGGGCGGCATCTTCAATAACGCCGCTCAGGTCTGGAACCACACTTTTTACTGGAACTGCCTGGCACCAAACGCCGGCGGCCAACCCACCGGCGCCTTGGCTGAAGCCATCAACGCAGCCTTCGGTTCGTTCGACAAGTTCAAAGAAGAGTTCACCAAGACTTCGGTCGGCACCTTCGGTTCCGGTTGGGGCTGGCTGGTGAAAAAAGCCGACGGTTCCCTGGCCCTGGCCAGCACCATCGGCGCCGGCAACCCGCTGACCAGTGGCGACACCCCGCTGCTGACCTGCGACGTCTGGGAACACGCTTACTACATCGACTACCGCAACGTGCGTCCAAAGTATGTGGAAGCGTTCTGGAACCTGGTCAACTGGAAGTTCGTGGCTGAGCAGTTCGAAGGCAAAACCTTCACTGCCTAAGCACTGCTTGCAGTAGAAAAAGCCCGGCTATCCTGCCGGGCTTTTTTATGCGCGATGAATAAAGGCCAGGGCCTCGGAACTCGGTGAGCGAATTAAACCACCCAGTCTGCGTGAGGAATTTGCCTCTCGTATCTGTCGGAGAAATTACAATGTCCATTGGCGCAATAACCGGACTCGCCTCAGCCGCTCTCCCTATCGTTGGCGAAGCATTCAAAGCCGTCACCGAGATCGCTAAAACGGTCGGTGAGTTAGCCAAGTCGCAAGCGGCTGGTAAAGCAGGTGGAGGAGATCAAAATAAGGTGGCACACGAGAATTCGCATAGTCACGAAAAACACTCTATGCAGAATTCGTACAGTCACGAAAAACAAAACATAGAGTATTCGGCCCAGGTAGAAACGGTGAAGCGTTCGGTGACCTTTCAAAGCTGATAAACGCGTGACCGTGCGCGCTCGCGCAATTGCCTCAAGCAGGCGGACGCCAGTCCGCCTCGCTGCTGCGCCATCGTAACCCCGTCCATTCCTTGTCAAACCAGCCAAACGCCTGAATGTTCCTTTGACTGCCATCACGAGATTGCCAATACTCATGGCATATTGAGGCTACCCGCATGGAACAAGGAATGACCCTTTGAAGCTGGAACTCAAAAACAGCTTGTCGGTGAAGTTGCTACGGGTTGTGCTGCTGTCGGCATTTATCGTGGGCGTGGCGTTGAGCGTGGCGCAAATCGTCTTCGATGCCTACAAGACGCGCCAGGCTGTGGCGGCTGATGCCCAGCGTATTCTCGACATGTTTCGTGACCCCTCTACACAGGCCGTCTACAGCCTGGACCGCGAGATGGGCATGCAGGTGATCGAAGGTCTGTTTCAAGACGACGCCGTGCGCATTGCCTCGATTGGCCACCCCAACGAAAGCATGCTTGCGGAAAAAAACCGCGCCTTGCAGCAATCCTCCACCCGTTGGCTGACCGACCTGATTCTTGGCCAGGAACGCACCTTCACCACTTCATTGGTCGGCAAAGGCCCCTACAGTGAGTATTACGGCGACCTGAGCATCACGCTGGACACCGCCACGTACGGCGAAGGCTTTCTTGTCAATTCAGTGATCATCTTTATTTCCGGTGTACTGCGCGCCCTGGCTCTGGGTTTGGTGTTGTACCTGGTCTACCACTGGCTGCTGACCAAACCGTTGTCGCGGATTATCGAGCACCTGACCTCGATCAACCCGGACCGGCCCAGCGAACACAAGATCCCGCAGATCAAGGGCCACGAACGCAACGAGTTGGGGTTGTGGATAAATACCGCCAACCAGTTGCTCGAATCGATCGAGCGCAACACCCACTTGCGTCACGAAGCCGAATCCAGCCTGCTGCGCATGGGCCAGTACGATTATCTGACCGGCCTGCCGAATCGCCAGAAGCTGCAAGAGCAACTGGACAAGATTTTGATCGATGCCGGCCGTAGGCAACGCCGTGTCGCGGTGTTATGCGTGGGGCTGGATGACTTCAAAAGCGTCAATGAACAGTTCACCTACCAGGCCGGCGACAAATTACTGTTGGCTCTGGCCGACCGCCTGCGCGCTCACAGCGCGAGGCTGGGCACCCTCGCCCGCTTGGGCGGCGACCAGTTTGCGCTGGTACAGGCCGACATCGACCAACCTTACGAAGCGGCAGAACTGGCGCAAAGCATCCTCGATGACCTGGAATCTGAATTCGCCCTGGAGCACGAACAGATTCGCCTGCGCGCCACCATCGGCATCACGCTCTTCCCCGAAGACGGCGACAGTACCGAGAAGCTGCTGCAAAAAGCCGAACAAACCATGACGCTGGCCAAGAGCCGCTCACGCAACCGCTATCAGTTCTATATCGCCAGCGTCGACAGTGAAATGCGCCGCCGCCGTGAATTGGAAAAAGACCTGCGCGACGCCCTCGGCCGCGATCAGTTCTACCTGGTTTACCAGCCGCAGATCAGCTACCGCGATCACCGCGTGGTCGGCGTGGAAGCACTGATCCGCTGGCAGCACCCGGAGCACGGCCTGGTGCCGCCAGACTTGTTCATCCCGCTGGCGGAACAGAACGGTACGATTATCCCGATTGGCGAATGGGTACTCGACCAAGCGTGCCGGCAGTTGCGCGAATGGCATGACCAGGGTTTCACCACCCTGCGCATGGCCGTCAACCTGTCCACCGTACAGTTGCACCACGCCGAGTTGCCACGGGTGGTCAACAACCTGATGCAGATCTACCGCCTGCCGCCGCGCAGCCTTGAACTGGAAGTCACCGAAACCGGCCTGATGGAAGACATCAGCACCGCCGCCCAGCACTTGCTGAGCCTGCGTCGTTCCGGGGCGTTGATCGCAATTGATGACTTCGGCACCGGCTATTCGTCCCTGAGTTACCTGAAAAGCTTGCCGCTGGACAAGATCAAAATCGACAAGAGCTTCGTCCAGGACCTGCTCGACGACGACGATGACGCAACCATCGTGCGCGCCATTATCCAACTCGGCAAAAGCCTGGGCATGCAGGTGATCGCCGAGGGCGTGGAAACGGCCGAGCAAGAGGCCTATATCATTTCCGAGGGCTGCCATGAGGGTCAGGGCTACCACTACAGCAAACCCCTGCCGGCCCGGGAGTTGGCGGCTTATTTGAAACACGCCGAGCGCAATAACGCAGCGATTCTGTGACATCGCAAAACGATACTAAATATTTCCCTCGCATAAACCTTTACACAAAATGCAAATCTTTCGCATTATGTCGCAGTTTTTGCGCTCCCCGGCGCGCCCTATCAACAACCGAAGCAGGATGTTCGCCATGATTCGTATGCCCCTGGCCACCGCCAGTCTGCTGGCCATTGCCATTTCTCTCGCCGGCTGCGGCGAAGGTAAAGACAAGGCCGCCGCGCCTCAAGCGCCGACCCCGGCGGCCAGCACTGCCGCACCAGCGGCTGCCACGCCTGCCGGCCAAGTCGACGAAGCGGCGGCAAAGGCCGTGGTCGCGCATTACGCTGACATGGTGTTTGCGGTGTACAGCGATGCCGAATCCACCGCGAAAACCCTGCAAACCGCGATTGATACATTCCTCGCCAACCCGAACGACGACACCCTGAAAGCGGCCCGCACCGCTTGGGTCGCCGCGCGCGTGCCGTACCTGCAGAGCGAAGTGTTCCGTTTCGGTAACACCATCATCGACGACTGGGAAGGCCAGGTTAACGCATGGCCGCTGGACGAAGGCCTGATCGACTACGTCGACAAATCCTACGAGCACGCCTTGGGCAACCCGGGCGCCGCGGCCAATATCATCGCCAACACCGAGATTCAGGTCGGCGAAGACAAGGTCGACGTTAAAGAGATCACGCCGGAAAAACTCGCCAGCCTGAATGAGCTGGGCGGCTCCGAAGCCAACGTCGCCACCGGCTACCATGCCATCGAATTCCTGCTCTGGGGCCAAGACCTCAACGGCACAGGCCCTGGCGCAGGCAACCGCCCCGCTTCGGACTACCTGACCGGCGACGGTGCAACTGGCGGCCACAACGAGCGCCGCCGTACCTACCTGCGCTCGGTGACTCAACTGCTGGTCAGCGACCTGGAAGAAATGGTCGGCAACTGGAAACCTGACGTCGAAGACAACTACCGCGCCACGCTGGAGGCAGAACCTGCCACCGACGGCCTGCGCAAAATGTTGTTCGGCATGGGCAGCCTGTCCCTTGGCGAACTGGCCGGTGAGCGCATGAAGGTTTCCCTGGAAGCCAACTCGCCGGAAGACGAGCAGGATTGCTTCAGCGATAACACCCACAACTCGCACTTCTATGATGCCAAGGGTATTCGTAACGTTTACCTGGGTGAGTACACCCGCACCGACGGCACCAAAATGACGGGCGCGAGCTTGTCGTCGCTGGTGGCCAAGGCTGACCCGGCAGCTGATACCGCGTTGAAAGCCGATCTTGCCGCCACCGAGGCGAAGATTCAGGTCATGGTTGATCACGCCAACAAAGGTGAGCATTACGACCAACTGATTGCCGCAGGCAATGACGCGGGCAACCAGATCGTGCGCGATGCGATTGCGGCGCTGGTCAAGCAAACCGGTTCGATTGAGACGGCTGCGGGTAAGTTGGGGATCAGTGACTTGAACCCGGATAGCGCTGATCACGAGTTCTGATCCGGCGCTGTTAGATCATGTGGGAGCGGGCTTGCTCGCGATGCAGACACCTCGGTAACTCAGGCATACCGAGTCGATGCCATCGCGAGCAAGCCCGCTCCCACAGTTGCCTGCATTTGGTTTTACAGATTGGGTCGGCATTCCTGGAATGCGCCCCAGGTTTACACACCCCACACCCCAGGTAGAATGGCGCCCCAACCCCGACCACCCGAGCACACTTCATGGCGTTGCCGACCCTACGCATCATTGGTTTCATCATCGGCATCTTCCTGATCACGCTGGCGATCGCCATGGTCATCCCAATGGCCACCTTGGTGATCTTCGAACGCACCGCCGATCTACCGTCATTCCTGTGGGCCAGCCTGATCACCTTTCTCGCGGGCCTGGCGCTGGTCATCCCCGGCCGCCCCGAACACGTTCACCTTCGCCCCCGCGATATGTACTTGCTGACAGTCACCAGTTGGCTGGTCGTGTGCATCTTCGCCGCGCTGCCGTTTTTACTGACCCAGCACATCAGCTATACCGACTCATTCTTTGAAAGCATGTCCGGCATCACCGCCACCGGTTCCACCGTATTGAGCGGATTGGACAGCATGTCCCCCGGCATATTGATATGGCGCTCACTGCTGCACTGGCTCGGCGGCATCGGTTTTATCGGCATGGCCGTCGCGATTCTGCCGCTGCTGCGCATTGGCGGCATGCGGCTGTTCCAGACCGAATCCTCGGACCGCTCGGAAAAAGTCATGCCCCGCTCACACATGGTGGCGCGCCTGATTGTGGCAGCGTATGTGGGCATCACCATTCTGGGCAGCCTGGCGTTCTGGTGGGCCGGGATGGGCCTGTTCGACGCGATCAATCACGCGATGTCGGCGATTTCCACCGGTGGTTTTTCCACCTCCGATGAATCCCTGGCCCATTGGAAACAACCGGCAGTGCACTGGGTGGCGGTGGTGGTGATGATTCTCGGCAGCTTGCCGTTCACCTTGTACGTGGCCACCTTGCGCGGTAACCGCCAGGCGCTGCTCAAGGATCAACAGGTGCAAGGCCTGCTCGGTTTGCTGCTGGTGACCTGGCTGGTACTCGGCACCTGGTACTGGTGGACCACCAATTTGCCCTGGCTGGAAGCGTTGCGCCATGTGGCGGTGAACGTCACTTCAGTGGTCACCACTACCGGCTTTGCACTCGGGGACTACAGCATCTGGGGCAACTTCTCACTGATGTTGTTCTTCTACCTGGGCTTCGTCGGCGGCTGCTCCGGCTCTACCGCGGGGGGCATCAAGATTTTCCGGTTCCAGGTCGCCTACATCTTGCTCAAGGCCAACTTGAACCAACTGATTCACCCGCGCGCAGTGATCAAGCAGAAGTACAACGGCCACCGGCTCGACGAAGAAATCGTACGCTCGATTCTGACGTTTTCGTTCTTCTTCGCCATCACCATCTGCGCCATCGCGCTGGCCCTGTCATTACTCGGCCTGGACTGGATGACCGCATTGACCGGTGCCGCCAGCACCGTGTCGGGCGTGGGCCCGGGCTTGGGCGAAACCATCGGCCCGGCGGGTAACTTCTCCAGCCTGCCGGATGCGGCCAAATGGATCTTGTCGTTCGGCATGCTACTGGGGCGGCTGGAGATCATTACAGTCTTTGTGCTGTGCATTCCGGCGTTCTGGCGTCACTGACCGTCAACGCCGCCAGCAACCGCGCCCGGTACTCGCCGGGCGTGGCGTCGAACCAGCGGCGAAACGCGCGGAAGAAGTTGCTCGGGTCGGCAAAGCCCAACAGGTAGGCAATTTCCAGCAAGGTCATGCTCGGCTGCGCCAGGTATTGCTCGGCGAGTTCGCGGCGAGTGTCGTCGAGCAGCGTCTGAAAACTCGTGCCCTCCTCCTGCAAGCGCCGCTGCAAGGTACGCTGGGACAGGTGCAGGGTCTGCGCAACCACTTCGCGCTTGGGTTCGCCCTGAGGCAACAGACGGCACAACACCTGACGCGCGTTATGGGTGACGCGGCTCTCGGAGAACCGCGCGAGGTATTCGCCGGCAAACCGATCATGCAACAGCGCCATCGCCTCGTTGGCCGTGGGCAGCGGCGCCTCCATGTCCGCGCGCTCGAAAATCAGCGCGTCATACGCTGCATTGAATTCAAGCGGCGCGTGGAAGGCCAGTTTGTAGGGTGAAAGGTCCGCTGGCTGTTCGCCTTGCAACACCACCTTGCGCGGCTGCAGAGTGCGCCCGGTAAGCCAGCCGCACAGCGCCAATGCACTGGCCAGCGAGGCTTCGGCGCTTTGCCGGGTCGGCGGCAAGTGATCACCGTGCACTGTCAGAATCAGCGCATAGCCGTCGGGTAACAGTCGAAAACTCAAGTCGGCGCTTTCGGCGATGATCCGCTGGTAGCGCACCAGACGCCTAAAGCCTTCAGCCAAGGTGTTGCTCGACATCAGCGCATAACCGGCCACGTGAAACGACGCCGGGCGCACCACCTTGCCCATGTTCAAACCAATTGCCGGGTTGCCCGACAGCTCCACTGCCCGTTGCCACAGCCGCGTCATGGAGTCCTGCGCAAAACGCGCGTCAGGGTCACTGAGGGCGGCGTAGTCCAGGCCCAGTTGCTTGAACAAGACGCGGCAGTCCAGGCCATCCATTTCCAACGCCTTGACTATCCCCATCGCCCAGCTTGCAGAAGTTGTTCGTTCGCTCATGGCGTCTTCTTAATAAAGCAGGCTTAAAAACAGTAGCCAGGAAGGCAAGGATACTAAAGTGGCATCTATTGTCACTGGCTGTTACCACTGATCACTCTAGACTCAAATAAGCTACCCACCGCACACGTGCTGGGCAGCACCACCCACCGAGGGCTGGCAACCGTGGAAAACGTCAAACAATTCAACAGCTTCGCCGAGTTCTACGTTTACTACCTGAGCGAACACAGCAACAGCACCTGCCGGCGCCTGCATTTTATCGGCACTACATTGGTGATTGGTATTGCGGCCTATGCCATCGGCAGAGGCTCGTTGGGCTTGCTGATTGCCCTGCCCATCGCCGGTTACAGCTTTGCCTGGATCGGCCACTTCTTCTTCGAAAAGAATCGCCCGGCGACCTTTCAGCACCCGTTCTACAGTTTACTCGGCGATTTTGTGATGTACCGCGACATGATTCTGGGCAAGGTGCCGTTCTAGGCGTGTGACCTCTTGTCACTTGCTAAAAAAATAAAGGTTCCCGCATTCGTCGACATAAAAGTCTTTTTGTCATTTACAGTGCTGTATCCTGCCAAGGCTTTTTAAGAGCGCGGACACACCTGCGATTCAACACAGACCTTGCGAGGAGCGACGACTATGCACGAGATACCTAATCTCCCCTTCCCAAGCCTGCACCCAGCTGAGCAGCCAACACCGCAGCAGGCCAGCCCACAACAGCAGCCTGAGGCCAAAGAAGCAAAACCAGTCGACAGCGAAAGCCGCGACTGACGCCGTACCAGACCGTGTGGAAAGCGCAACAATGAGCGCTTTCCACACTGCCTGAATCATCTGAGAAACCCGCCATGACCGATAACTCCCCGAACACCCCAGCCAACACCCCCGACGCCGCCGTACTGGATGCAGCCTTGCAGATGGTCGACGTCTGGAACCGCCTCAGTGCAGACAAACAGGCGATGCTGCTCAAGCGCTTCGGTACCCAGGAAAACGCATTGGCGGCCCTGGTAACCACGCAAATGTTGACGCCTGCTCAGGCCTGATCTGAAGTTTTTGATTTTTTGACGCCCCGCCCGGCCAAAGCGCCGGTATCATTAGCAGCCTATCTTTACCCGCTGCTACAGTGAACCTCTCCCATGCCAGATACCCAGCGCCCCATGGCGGTTACGCTGCAAGTCGTTTCCATCGTGCTGTTCACCTTTATCGGTTACCTCAACATCGGCATTCCCTTGGCTGTGTTGCCGGGTTATGTGCACAGTGAACTGGGCTATGGCGCGGTTATCGCGGGCCTGGTGATCAGTGTGCAATACCTGGCCACCCTGCTCAGCCGCCCGTATGCGGGCAAAATCATCGACACGCTGGGCAGCAAACGCGCGGTGTTGATCGGCTTGGTGGGCTGCGGCCTGAGTGGCGTGTTCATGCTGCTCGCGGCGTGGTTTTCCAGCCTGCCGGCGATCAGCCTGGCCAGCCTGTTGATCGGGCGGCTGGTACTGGGGAGCGCGGAAAGCCTGGTGGGTTCGGGCGCCATCGGCTGGGGCATCGGTCGGGTGGGTGCGGCCAATACCGCCAAGGTCATCTCGTGGAACGGCATCGCCAGTTACGGCGCGCTGGCCGTGGGTGCACCGCTTGGGGTCGTGCTGGTCAGCCATTTCGGGCTGTGGAGCATGGGCGTCAGCATTATTTTACTGGCGGTGCTGGGCGTGCTGCTGGCCTGGAACAAAGAGCCAGCGCCGATTGTGAGCGGCGTGCGCCTGCCGTTCATGAACGTGCTGGGCCGTGTGTTACCCCACGGCTGCGCATTGGCGTTGGGCTCGATCGGCTTTGGCACCATCGCCACGTTTATCACCCTGTATTACACCACCCAGCACTGGGATAACGCGGTGTGGGCACTGAGCCTGTTCGGCGCCAGCTTCATCGGTGCGCGGTTGTTGTTCGGCAACTTGATCAACCGTATCGGCGGCTTTCGCGTGGCGATTGCCTGCCTGTCGGTAGAAATTCTCGGCTTGCTGTTGCTGTGGCTGGCGCCGGATGCGCACCTGGCCTTGGCTGGCGCTGCGTTAAGCGGCTTCGGTTTTTCGCTGGTGTTTCCGGCGCTGGGGGTCGAGGCGGTCAACCTGGTGCCGGCCTCCAGCCGTGGTTCGGCGGTGGGGGCTTATTCGCTGTTTATCGATTTGTCACTGGGCATCACCGGCCCACTCGCCGGGGCGGTGGCGGCAGGCTTCGGCTTCGCGTCGATTTTCCTGTTTGCCGCCCTCGCCGCCGCAGGTGGCTTGCTGCTGAGTGTGTACCTGTACCGGCAAGCGCCCAAAGCTCGCGAAGCACGTAACGCTTAGAAGTCGACCTTGCCGCGCCCGGCCTTGATGCTGCCGCGCTTGGTTTTGGATTCCAGCCGACGTTTTTTGGAACCCAGCGTGGGTTTGGTCGGGCGGCGCTTTTTCTCGACCTTGGTGGCGCTGAGGATCAACTCCACCAAGCGCTCCAGGGCATCCGCGCGGTTCTGCTCCTGCGTCCGGTATTGCTGGGCTTTGAGCACCAGCACGCCCTCGCTGGTGATACGGCTATCGCGCAGCGCCAGCAGCCGCTCCTTGTAAAAGTCCGGCAATGACGACGCCGGAATATCAAAACGCAGGTGCACGGCGCTCGACACCTTGTTGACGTTCTGCCCACCCGCGCCTTGGGCGCGAATCGCGGTCAACTCGATCTCGGCATCGGCCAGGTGCACGTTGTTGGAAACCCTCAGCATTGCATTCTCATAGTGATTCCGAAAAACTCTCAGTATCCGTAAAGCCCTTGATTATTAGGGCTTTAGGCGTTCTTCTATTCTCTCAGTGTTTCCACTCTACAACGTTACTTTTCAGGCGAAACGGGAAACAAACGGGAAAATGGCCAAGCGCATTCGACTGACAGAAATGGAAGCCTACAACGTCAAGGGCAAGAAACCCGAACCGATAGGCTCCCGTGGCACAGGCACCTGACACTCGAGCGCAAGACGGCGGGGTTCATCAACGGCTACTACCGAGAGCGCACCAACGCAGGGGACAAGCTTTGACTTCTTCACTCACGGCGTCAGTAATGGCCGAGATCAGACTGGGACAGACCTCAGTGCCATACATCTCTTCCAAGTGCACCTGGATTTCGCGCACGGTCATGCCTCGGCTGTAAAGCGAGATCACTTTTTCGTCGAAACCAGTCCAGCGGGCTTGGTGTTTAGCGATCAACTGAGGCTCAAAAAGGCCTTGCCGGTCACGCGGAATATCCAGCGGTAACTCGCCGAAATCCCCTTTCAGCGTCTTGCCACTATGGCCTTTGCGAGCGTTACCGGCGTCGTTGGTCCAATTTGACCAGTTCAGGATCGGGCTTGACCCGTTTGGTACGCTTGGTGGGCTCGGTCATTGGATTTCCTTGGGGTGGGCAGTGTGCCCCGTACCGTACGGAAATATTCTAGTTCTCTTAGGTTTACTTAAGATTTAGATGGCATCGCGTTTCCCTGGTCATGCCACCAGCCAGCTTGTAAAGGATCAGCCCTGCTCTGTGTAGGGTTTATCATTTTTTGCGCAGCCAGTGCGCAAAAAATGACTGCTGTATCGAATAAAACTTATCATTACCATGGGGTAGAAATTTTAGGCATCCCCCTACCACTGTTATTTACGTTTGAAATGGATGACGTTGACAGCCAACGACTCGGTGTATTGAAAGATCATCCGAACTGATCCATACACCTTCGGATCTAGACTGTACGCATCCCAACCGCCCTTCTTGCCGAGCACTGGAAGCGTTACGGGCCCTTTTGAGTCTACCGGGGCACCAAACCTTCCTCTCACCCAGCTTTGGTTGATCTGCTTGACCAAGGGCTCAGGCAAGGGGCCTTTATACTCTTTGGAGCCCTCAACAGTTTTAAGAAGTGTCACATAGACATGCTGAAGTATCTTCTCCTCAGAAAAGCTCAAGCTCAAACCGTCTTCAACAGTCAAAGATGGCTCTTCATCTCCTTCAAATAAATACTGAAGACTCTTTTTAGGAATAGCGCCTTCCGCCAGCAATACGGAATAGCTCTTACCGATACTTTTTACGTACTCGTCTACTTTAGTAGTCATTTGTACCACCCCTGCTCTTTATGCAGATTATGCAATTCTTCGCGAGCCTTTTCAATATCACCTTCTGCGTAACCCTCTTCGAACAATCCGCGCTTGATAGCGTCAAAGTTACTATCAACTGCTGCCTTTAGATTTGAGGCGTCGAGTCTTTGCTTGGCCTTTACATTTCGCCCTGCATAAGTCTCGCTATATTTTCTATGAACGGACTGCGGAATCGCGATACTTGGCGCCTGAGACAGTAGGTATTTAATCTCCTCTGGCGTCACGTTATCGAAATTATCGACGATATATGTTCTTAGGGCTGCTTGAGAGGTGATATGGTCAATATCAAGCGTGTCCTTCACACTTCTGTTGCTTAGATCCTTGTACACCCCGACTTCTAAAGGATTTACTGCCGGCTTCGCAAAAACAATATAAAGCGGTGGAGCACCTGACTTTGGCGGGAATACCAAGATGCAGTCCTGCCAGGTTATGTCATTTTCGGCGGGATAAATCTCGATCTGAGTATCAGTGTCCTCGGCTATTGGGTGTACCAATACTTTTGAAAGCTCGTCTGACACACCAGGATACGGCGATGGAGCAGTGATTACAGGGCCATCATCTGGAGTCCAGATGATAGTTACGCCGCCCACATGCGCTTCGATGTGCTGCTTGTCCGCGCTCCACTTAGCATTCACAACAGGAACGCTTGCCATCCCTGATGACTGGGCCGTATGTACTCCGTAGACCTGAGTCTCTCCTTTTTCGTCTTTTCGGAATTGGAAGCGAACCCTCGTCGCCGCCTCGCTCATACCTCTCAGTTGCTCTTCGGTATAGAGACTGCGTCAGCTATGTCTCTAGGCAAGAACGCGAGAAGCAATCCGGTAGCGACAGAACCAGCTGTCACAGCACTACGAAGGGCCCACGTGCCAAGCCTCTCAGTGCCAAGCTGCCCAGCGATTCGACCAAGGTATGTTATTCCACCGGAACCAGCCTCAACACTTGCAGGGGCTCCAACAGCCCCAAGAATCGCGACCTTACCGAAATTATCTGCCGGCTCTTTACCCTTCCCAGCGTCTATCGAGCCAGCAGGGACTGTGCAGGACTTCGCGAAAACGCAGAGTTTTGGGGGCTTGTAACCACTTAAATTATTGGTTGGAATGCCTGCCGTGAATTCGCTTTTATAGGATCCATCGCTGATAGCTTGAGCCCATATATGGGTCGCGGCTTGGGCTTTGGCGGCAAAATCAGGAGCAATGGCAACACTCACATCTTCAGCGGCCATTGTGCTCGTCTGGGTGGAAATAAGCCGGTTACTACCGAAGGGGCAACCACACTGGACAGCATGGCCATGTGTAGCAATAGCTACGAATTCGTCTATGACTGTGGGGTTACCTTCTGCGATAAACCCCATAGAACTGCATTTTGGACACCACACTGGATCACTGATGCGCGCTGCTTTTTGATACTCGATGGTGGTATTTGTGGAGCCCTTGACCACTTTACCGCCAGTAGTTGTCGGATCTCCCTCTCTGATAACAAAAGCCATAACAGTCCTTTGATGATCGATCAAAGCTTTTGACGCTATCAAATGTACCCAGGAGAAAGATGCAGGACATTTCCTAAAGTTACGCAGTAAATCTCTGCCAATACGGGTACGAAACGGAAAAAAACAAAAAGACTCCGTTGCAACTCAACGATTAATTAATCACTAAACCATTAAAAATAAAGGACATAATAAGAATCAAAAGAATACGGAATAAGTGACTGGAAATAACCAGCATCAATCAAAAACCTTAGGCAACGGACAAGCCCAACTCGGACAACAGCATCGACGCCTGGACTTTGGAGATTACGGCGCCTTTGAACAGTTTGGCATCATTGAGCCGAAAGCCGCTCAAATCCGCACCGCGCAGGTCGGCACCGGCAAAGTTGGCGCCATTGATGCGCGCGTGGGCGAGGCTGCAGTCGATCAATTCAGCTTTGCGAAAATCGGCATCCGACAAGTCGCTGTCGGAGAAATCCAGGTTATTGAGCACGGTTCGGGCAAACGACAGGCCGGACAAAAACGCACTGTTGAGGCGGGTTTCGCTGAAACTCAGCCCCAGGGACGCGCAGTGGGTAAAGTTGGCGCCGGTCAGCTTGCAGTGGGCAAAACTTGCCTGGGACAGTTTACTGCGCTGCCAACGCGTGTTGTTCAGGTCGCAACTGTTGAACTGCGCCTCCAACAGGTTCGCCGCCTCGAAGATGGCATGGGCCGCGCGACAGCTGGTCCATTGAGTGCCTTCAAGGCGCGAGCCCAGAAAAGAGCTCTGCACCAGGATGCAACGCTCAAACACCCAGTGGTCCAGCGCCATTCGCGACAGGTCTGCCCCGCTCAGGTCCACGCCGATCAGGCGCAACGGCCCGCTGTGCTGGTCGATCAAATCTTCCAGTTCATCGCGCTGCAAGCTGCCGCCGTCAATATCGGTGTGCTGCATGGGGCCTCCGGGCAGGGAATGGATTAAAACCAGGCGCAAGTCTAACCCGCCAGCGCCCACAAAAAACCCGGCAAGGCGCCGGGTTTTCTTTAGACCAGGCAGTTTACTTCAATGCTGTACTCGCCGCGGTCTGCGCC
The DNA here is from genome assembly GCF_009296165.1 of Pseudomonas kitaguniensis. Taxonomy (GTDB): domain Bacteria; phylum Pseudomonadota; class Gammaproteobacteria; order Pseudomonadales; family Pseudomonadaceae; genus Aquipseudomonas; species Aquipseudomonas kitaguniensis. The sequence goes on from NZ_VUAZ01000031.1 coordinate 30,708, forward strand.
GCTCCAGCCGTGCGCTTGCTCTTGATGACGTAGCACAGCGCCATAAATGCCACCCACAGCGGGATCGCGTACACCGACACGCGAATCCCCGGCGTCATCAGCATGATCACCAGGATAAACGCCACGAACGCCAGGCAGAGGTAGTTGCCGTACGGGTACCACAGCGCCTTGAACAGCGGCACCTGACCGCTGCGGTTCATGTGCTGGCGGAACTTGAAGTGCGAGAAACTGATCATCGCCCAGTTGATCACCAGTGTGGCCACCACCAACGACATCAACAGTTCCAGCGCATGTTGCGGTATCAGGTAGTTCATCAACACGGCCACCAGGGTGATCGCCGCCGAGGCGAGAATCGAACGCACCGGCACGCCGCGCCTGTCGATTTTCGCCAATGCCTTGGGCGCATCGCCCTGTTCCGCCATGCCCAGCAGCATGCGGCTGTTGCAGTAGGTGCCGCTGTTGTACACCGACAACGCCGCGGTCAGCACCACGAAGTTGAGGATATGCGCAGCAGTGTTGCTGCCGAGCATCGAGAACACCTGCACAAACGGGCTGGCGCTGTAGGCATCGCCGGAAGCGTTAAGGCTCGCCAGCAGGCTGTCCCACGGCGTCAGCGACAACAGCACCACCAGCGCGCCGATGTAGAAAATCAGGATGCGGTAGATCACCTGATTGATGGCTTTGGGGATCACCGTGCGCGGCTGATCGGCTTCAGCGGCAGTAAAACCGAGCATTTCCAGGCCGCCGAACGAAAACATGATGATCGCCATGGCCATCACCAGCCCGCCGATGCCATGCGGGAAAAAGCCGCCGTGTTCCCACAAGTTGCTGACCGAGGCTTGCGGGCCGCCGCTGCCGCTGACCAGCAAGTAGCTGCCCAGCGCGATCATGCCCAAAATGGCCACAACCTTGATAATGGCGAACCAGAATTCGGCTTCACCGAACACTTTGACGTTGGCCAGGTTGATCAGGTTGATCAACACAAAAAAACCCGCTGCCGACACCCAGGTCGGAATCTCGGGCCACCAGTAGTGCACGTATTTGCCGACAGCGGTGAGTTCCGACATGCCCACCAGGATGTACAGAATCCAACAGTTCCAGCCCGACAGGAAGCCGGCGAAACCGCCCCAGTATTTGTGGGCAAAGTGGCTGAAGGAGCCGGCGACCGGTTCTTCGACGATCATTTCGCCAAGCTGGCGCATGATCATAAAAGCGATAAAGCCGCAGATCGCGTAGCCCAGAATCATCGACGGGCCGGCAGATTTGAGCACCCCGGCGGAGCCGAGGAACAGGCCGGTGCCGATGGCGCCACCGAGGGCGATCAACTGGATATGACGATTTTTCAGGCCGCGTTTCAGCTCGCCTGAAGAGGCATGGGGTTCACTCATGAATAGGGTCTCACGCAAGGTTTGATGATGTTGAATGCACGTTGCTGACTTGAATCCCGACTCAAGCAGCGCCGCTCAAACCCCAGCGCAGGCACCTGGAGTACAGCGTATTGCTAACGGTCATGCGTCACCTGTTTGTTTTTATCTGTGACGAAATCGAACCCGTCCGGCGCATGGCCGGGCGGAGTGATCAGGGTCGGTAAACCCTGGGTCTTGGCCTTTTGCGGGGTACGCAGCAGGCGGTCACAGTAAAACGCGGCGCAATTGTACACCGCTCGACAGCTTCAAGCCGCTGCCGCGAAGCGCCCGTGACAATCTGTCAGGTATTCCTTACGGTGCGGCATCGCTCAATGACACCCTGGCAAAAGCGTAAACACATCGTTACACGCCGTAAAATCCACGTTACACACGGCTTGATCTGTCAGCCAACGTAAATTTGTCGGTAAGAAAATTCTGATCAATCGGTTCAGCCAGTCCACTGTTTCTGTTGAAAAAATACCCAACGCAAAAAAACAGAACAAAAAATTCAAATGAGACCGTGTCAATAAAATTTTTGCATTTCGAAACACTCTCACCTAGGTTAATTCACTTGCTCAGCGAAGCCCGCTGGCAAGCCGTTCTCAAACAACGTCCTCTAGGAGATACACCATGAAAGCACTGGAAAACGACCTGGAAACCGAACTGCAACTCGACGATTGGTTTGAAGCGCCGACCCATGAGGCCGCCGTGGAAATGATGCAAGCCGATGCCGTTGTGCCATTCGGCACGGCGATGTGGCCTTTCTAACACCGCAGGTACCCGGCAGGTGTTGTGCACGGCACCTGCCACCTTACCCAAGGCACACAAGGACACACGTCATGGACAAGGCCCGCGCCGTCGAACACTTTCTCTACTACCTCGCTCACCACCCCGCCCTGCAAGGCTTGAATTGCCCCACCGTGCTACTCGGCCATACCGAACGTTATGACGCCATTGCCCAAGCGATCACCCAAGGCAGTGCCGCCCGTTTCAACTTTCAGGTGCAGCGTCTGGACCTGACACCCAGTGAAACCCTGGCCCAGACCATCGAAGCGTGCGACCTGTACCTGTTTCTGTACGACTCCTCGACCTTGCCCAACCCGCGTGCGGAAGGCCCGGACTTCATCCGCGCCCTGCAGGGCGTTATGGCGGAACACTGGAAAAAATCCCTGCTGTTCAAAGATTACGGCGACTATTTCTACGACACCTTCAGCGTCGAGCCGCAGCGCATTGCCGACCTCAACGCTACGCTGATCCGGCACATGTCCCAGGCCAACATGCTGAGCTTTACCGACAAGCACGGTTCACGCCTGGAAGCGCCGCTGAGCAGCATCAAGAAGTGGACCAATATCAACGGCGTCGGCAACCACGACTTGGCGCCCGGCGAGATCGCCACCCACAGCGAGGCCATCAACGGCCAAGTGCGGTTTGTCGGCACGTTTCTCAGCACCATTCCCTTCGCGCGTAAATACGGCGTGCTGCAATCACCGCTGGAGCTGTGGATCGAGAACTCGACGATTTGCGGCGTGGCCAGCGATGTGCCGGGTCTGGCGGATGACTTCAACAAATACCTCAACGCCAACCCGTCCAACCGCCGTGTCGAAGAGCTGGGCATTGGCACCAATGAAGGGGTCAAAGACTTGTACGCGCGTAATGCCGGGTTTGAAGAGCGCCATTGCGGCTTGCACCTGGGCTTGGGCGGCGGGCAAAAGGGCAGCCATCACCTGGACCTGATCTTTGCCAGCGGCGTGTTGGCGCTGGATGACAAGCCGGTGTTTGACGGGACGTTTGCGTTCTAAACAACTGACTTGAAACACTGCAGATTCAAGGGTGGGAGGGAGCTCGCTCCCTCCATGTTTTCGAGTGCGCTTCACCAAAAAAAACGCCAACCCGCGAGAGTTGACGCTTTTACTTGCAGCTTGCAGCTAAAAACTCACCGCTGCCTTCAAGGCTTTTTGCGACCAAAACCCGGGCGCTGACCGGAACCGGCCGGTGCGCCACGACGCTTGCCCGACGGCTCATCGGCGACCAGCTTCAGGCCAGGGCGCTTTTTCGGCGCTGGCTTGGCTGGGCGTTTGGTGCTGGCGTTGTCGGCCGGGCGATCGGACGACGGCGTACCGCGGCCAGCTTCACCACGGTTGCCGCGACCCGCGGCTGGCGCTTCACCGCGCGCAGGACGCGGGGTGCGTGGCGCACGCTCGCCTTCCTGACGCGACGGCGCGGTTGGGCGACGCTCGCCTTCGATGTGTGGCTCACGCGAGATGCGACCGCCGATAGCCGGCGCATTCAACGCCGGGCGCAGGGTGCGCGCAACGCGCTCGGTGCGGGCCACTGGGCGCGACGATTTACGCTGCATACGCTCAAGCTTGTCTTTGCTCTTGGCGTTCATCTGCGGCATGGCAACAGGCGTCAGGCCAACTTCGGCACTGAGGATGTCGACTTCGTATTGGCTCATTTCGCGCCAGCGGCCCATCGGCAGGTCGGAGTTCAAGAACACCGGGCCGAAACGCACGCGCTTCAGGCGGCTGACCACCAGGCCTTGGGATTCCCACAGGCGACGGACTTCACGGTTACGGCCTTCCATCACCACGCAGTGGTACCAATGGTTAAAACCTTCGCCGCCTGGCGCCTGCTTAATGTCGGTGAATTTGGCGGGGCCGTCTTCCAGCACCACGCCCGCCTTGAGGCGTTCGATCATCTCGTCGTCGACTTCACCCCGTACACGCACCGCGTATTCACGGTCCATCTCGTAAGACGGGTGCATCAGGCGGTTGGCCAGCTCACCGTCAGTGGTGAACATCAGCAAGCCGGTGGTGTTGATGTCGAGACGACCGATGTTGATCCAGCGGCCTTCTTTGGGCTTGGGCATCTTGTCGAACACGGTCGGACGGCCTTCCGGGTCGTCACGGGTGCAGATCTCGCCATCAGGCTTGTTGTACATGATGACGCGGCGCACCGATTCGGCGGCCTCTTCACGCTTGATGACCTTGCCATCAATGGTGATTGCATCGTGCAGGTCGACGCGTTGGCCGAGGGTGGCTTCAACGCCGTTGACCTTGATGCGCTTCTGGGTGATCCAGGCTTCGACGTCGCGGCGTGAGCCCACGCCGATACGCGCCAGCACCTTTTGCAGTTTTTCGCCTGCTGGGCCGATTTCCTGGCTGTCGTTCTGGTCTTTGTCGTTCATCTTAAGCACCTCCCGGTGGGTCGAGTCAGGCATGGCCTGAAGAGTGTTGAAAGCGGGGCTTTGGGCGAATACGTCGCCAAAGGGTCGCGAATCATACGCGCATGACGCGCGTTGCGCATCACAGACTAGCCGATAAACACAGCGTCATTTGCTTTTCCGCCGACCGGTGGCATCCAGCGCCAACAGCCGCAATTGGGCTTCGGCCAGCACCGCGCGCTTGTCGACCTTGTCGAGTTTCTTCCAGGCGCGGATTTCGCGCTTGCTGCGGCCACAGCCGACACAGATGTCGTCGCTGAATTTGCAGATGCTGATGCAAGGGTCTTTGGTCGAACTCATGGGAATCCTCTGAATTTGGCCCCACTCAATGCGTGGGACCCATCAAAATGCAGGCGCCCAGAGCCAGCAGTACGGCCTGTATCAAAGGCGCTTGACGGTGAATAGTTTACCCGTCTTGGACAGTTTGCCTTGCCAGTCCTCTGCAGTGCATTTCAACTTAATCCAGACCGGAATCGCAGTGCCGTCATCGTCCTTGAATTCCGTGGGTTTGCACCCCTGAGGCAACGTGTTGGACGCGCCGATCCACAGTGCGTCCGAGGAACCTGGGCGGTAGTAGACAGGGCGTTCTACCCCCGTAGGCCCGGTACTCAGACCAACAGCGCCAGTGGGCGCGGCCCCCGCGATAATGTTGACGCTGACGTCACCACTGAGAGGGTTATAAGTGGCTGCCACCGCATAAACGCAGGTAAAAACAGCCGAACCGATTAAAGCCACCACGCCCAGCGAAGACGTAATGCGTTGACGAGTAATATTCATGAGGGGTCATCCAACTTAAAGGAAGGGATTACAACCACCACGAATGAAACGGCACAGTCGTAATGGCGTGCAGCGAGTAAACGCCGAGCATCACAACCAAACAACTGTCAGAACCAACAGGTAACACGCCTGCCATGCCGCAGGCTGACGGCTCGGACGCGCGGGTGAATCAGGGCTCAAACGCGCGACGCTCATTTTCGATGGCTTCGGCCAGGGCTTGCGCTTCAGCTTCTTCGTCACTCAATTGGAGTTGCCCCAAGGCGGCGACGGCAGCCAAGAGTTTCTCGCGGGCCACTGCGACACCCAGAATGTCTTCCTCCGGCTCGGCGCCGGGTTCAACGTCGACTTCACGCTCAACCTCAGGCTCAACCTCAACGTTCAGTTGAGGTTCGGGCTCGGCGGCGCCGTCACGCAGCAAATCATCAAAGTCAGTCTTGAGGCCCAACTCCATGTCGTCCAGCTCAAGCAGCAAGGTATGGAAACTGGTTTCGTCCTTCGGCGCTTCCGGCTCGGCGCTGGCGTCGGCGAGTTCTTGCAGGCTGGCGGGCACCGGCGCGTCGTCAAAGTCGAGCACCGGGTCGGGCTCCATCTCGCGCAGTTCGGCCAACGGCGGCAGGTCGTCGAGGTTTTTCAGGTTGAAGTGGTCGAGGAACACTTTGGTGGTGGCGAACATCGCCGGCTTGCCGGGCACGTCGCGGTAACCGACGATGCGAATCCACTCGCGCTCCAGCAAGGTTTTGACGATGTGGCTGTTAACCGCCACGCCACGCACATCTTCGATCTCGCCCCGGGTGATCGGCTGGCGATAAGCGATCAGCGCCATGGTTTCGAGCATCGCTCGCGAATAGCGCTGCGGGCGCTCTTCCCACAAGCGGCCGACCCACGGCGAAAACTTCTCACGGATCTGCAGACGGTAGCCTGACGCCACTTCACGCAGCTCAAAGGCGCGGCCGTCGCAGGATTTGCGCAAGATCTCCAGGGCCTTTTTGAACACGGGCGGCTCGGGGCGCTCGGCCTCTTCAAAGAGTTCGAACAGGCGCTCCAGAGATTGCGGTTTACCCGAGGCCAGAAGAAAGGCCTCCAGCAACGGGGCCAGTTCGCGGGGTTCAGTCAAATTCATCGATTCAGCTCTTTATTCGGCTCGCGCCCGCACGTGGATAGCCGCAAAAGGCTCATTCTGGACCAGCTCGACCAAGGACTCCTTGACCAGTTCAAGCACCGCCATAAAGGTCACCACCACGCCCAGGCGCCCTTCTTCTTTGGTAAACAACTCGACAAACGGCACAAAACCGCCGCCTTTAAGCCGCTCAAGTACATCGCTCATGCGCTCGCGGGTCGACAGCGCTTCGCGGCTGACCTGGTGGCTTTCGAACATGTCGCCACGGCGCAGCACTTCAGCCATCGACATCAGTAATTCTTCCAGGCTTACATCCGGCAACAGCTTGCGCGCACGCGCTTCCGGGGCATCCAGCTTGGGCACCACCACGTCGCGACCGACGCGGCTCAGGCCGTCAATACCTTCAGCGGCTGCCTTGAAGCGTTCGTACTCTTGCAGGCGGCGGATCAGCTCGGCGCGCGGGTCGTCTTCCTCGGCTTCAATCGATTCTGCGCGCGGCAGCAGCATGCGCGACTTGATCTCGGCGAGCATGGCGGCCATCACCAGGTATTCGGCGGCCAGTTCCAGGCGCACCGACTGCATCAACTCGACATAGCCCATGTACTGACGGGTGATTTCCGCCACCGGGATGTCGAGGATGTTGATGTTCTGCTTGCGAATCAGGTACAGCAGCAAGTCCAACGGGCCTTCGAACGCTTCAAGGAAGACCTCAAGCGCGTCCGGCGGGATGTACAAGTCCAGCGGCATTTCCATCACCGCCTGGCCATACACCATGGCAAACGGCAGCTCTTGCTGGGCGCCTGCCTGGCTGTCGACAGTCTCTACGGCCGACATTCAGGCCTCTGCCATAAAGGGCGCCGGGTCGCCGCAGCCTACGCGGATCACCTCCGGCTCACCGTCGGCCAGGTTGATCACGGTGGAGGCCTTGCCGCCGCCAAAACCGCCGTCGATGATCAAGTCCACCTGTTTTTCCAGCAGTTGGCGCATTTCGTACGGGTCTTCGAGCGGCTCGGTATCGCCGGGCATGATCAACGACACACTCATCAACGGCTCACCCAGCTCAGCCAGCAAGGCCAGCGCAATCGGGTGCTCCGGCACCCGCAGGCCGATGGTGCGCTTCTTCGGGTGCAGCAACAGGCGCGGCACTTCGCGGGTAGCGTTCAGAATAAAGGTGTACGGCCCCGGCGTATGCGCCTTGAGCAAGCGGAACGTGCCGGTGTCGACTTTGGCGAACAGCCCCAGTTGCGACAAATCGCTGCAGATCAGTGCGAAGTTGTGATTCTTGTCCAGGTCACGCAGGCGTCTGACCCGTTCAACCGCGCTTTTATCGCCGATTTGGCAACCAATGGCGTAGGACGAGTCCGTTGGGTAGATCACCACGCCACCGGCGCGAATGATCTCCACCGCCTGTTTAACCAGGCGCGCTTGAGGGTTTTCCGGATGAATCTGGAAGAATTGACTCACGTGTTCTACCTGTTCAGACGGTGGCAATAATGGGGTCATGCTTGAGTCGCCCCCACAAAAGCGGCAAGTCTTCCGGGACTTGGCGATATTCGCCAATCTCCGACCAACCGCCAGGGCCATGGAAATCACTGCCGGCGCTGACCAGCAGACCAAATTCGCGGGCAAGAATCGCCAGGCTACCCACCTGTTCGGCGGGTTGATGGCCGTTGACCACTTCAATTGCGTGCCCGCCCGCTCCAATATAGTCGGCAATCAGCTTGCGACGTTTGCTGCGGGTGAAATCGTAATGCCAAGGGTGCGCCAGGCTGACCCAGGCCCCGGAGGCGCGCAGGGTTTGCACGGTGTCTTCCAGGGTCGGCCAATGTTGCTTGACGTCGCCCAACTTGCCGGCGCCGAGCCATTTGCGAAACGCTTCGGCGCGGTCCTTAACAAAACCTTCACGCACCATCCAATCGGCGAAGTGCGGCCGGGCCGGCGCGTTACCGCTGTCGCCCAGCGCCTGCTGGACGGCGCGAGCACCTTCGAGGGCATTGGGCATGCCTTTAAGGCTGAGTTTGCGGCTTATTTCTTCGGACCGCAGCCAGCGGCCATCGTGCAATTGGGCGATAGCCTCGACCAATGGCGGGGCTTTTTGATCAAACCCGTAACCGAGCACATGAATGGTGGCACCGCCCCAGGTGCAGGACAATTCCACGCCGTTGACCAACTGCATGCCCAAGCCATGCGCCGTCGCACGGGCCTCATCGAGGCCTTCGAGCGTGTCGTGGTCGGTCAACGCGAGCACTCGCACGCCTTTTTCAAACGCACGCGCAACCAGTACCGCGGGCGCGAGGGCGCCGTCGGAGGCGGTGCTGTGGCAGTGCAAATCAACATTCACGGAAGTGTGTAACCTCAAGTCAGCTGGCGCTTTCGCTACCAAGGATGTTTGTTATTATGCCGCCACATCCAGCTTCTGGCTCTTACTGTGAAACAATTCATCGACTTCATCCCGCTGTTGCTGTTTTTCATCGTTTACAAACTCGACCCAAGGGTCATCGATGTCGCCGGCCATGAGCTGACATTCGGAGGCATCTACAGCGCCACCGCGGTGCTGATCATCAGCTCTGTCGTGGTCTACGGCGCGATCTTCATTTCCCAGCGCAAACTCGAAAAAAGCCAATGGCTGACCCTGATCGCCTGCCTCGTCTTCGGCAGCCTGACCCTGGCGTTCCACAGCGAAACCTTCCTTAAATGGAAAGCCCCGGTGGTCAACTGGCTGTTCGCCCTGGCCTTTATCGGCAGCCATTTCATCGGTGATCGCCTGCTGATCAAACGGATCATGGGCCACGCGTTAACCTTGCCGGAGCCGGTATGGGTACGCTTGAACGTGGCCTGGGTGGTGTTTTTCCTGTTCTGCGGCGCCGCTAACCTGTTTGTGGCCTTTACCTTCCAGAACTATTGGGTCGACTTCAAGGTGTTCGGCAGCCTGGGCATGACCGTGTTGTTCCTGGTCGGCCAGGGTATCTATCTGTCGCGCCACCTGCAGGACACCGACCCTACTACGCCGAAGACCGAGGACTGACATGCTCTACGCAATCATTGCTACCGACGTTGCCCACTCGCTGGAAAAACGCCTGAGCGTGCGCCCTGCCCACGTCGAACGCCTGAAACAGCTGCAGGCCGAAGGCCGCATCGTGCTGGCCGGGCCACACCCGGCAGTCGACAGCAATGACCCAGGCGACGCCGGTTTCACCGGTAGCCTGATCGTCGCCGAGTTCGCGTCCCTGGCCGATGCCCAAGCGTGGGCTAACGCTGACCCTTACGTAACGGCGGGCGTTTACGCGGAGGTCGTGATCAAGCCGTTCAAACAAGTCCTGCCTTGAGGGTGATGCCCGGCAAGCGCCTGATGGCTCAATATTCCCGGTAATCTGCCGACAACCTGCTGAATATTCGTGTGGAATCAGGAGTTCCGATGCGCTTACATCAGTTGTGTCTGTTGGCAGTGTTAATGATCGGGGCTACGGCCCACGCTGAAGAAACCTCAAACAGCGGCAGCCAGGTCACCGAGTTGCAGCAGCGTTTGAAAGAAAGCGAACGGCTGCGTGAAGAGCTGAGCAAACAACTGCACACCGCAGACGCCGCGCGCGAAAGTGCGCAGCTGAGTCGCTTGCGCCAAGAGAACCAACGCCTGGTGCAGCAACTCAAAGAAGCACAAGGCGGCGCCTTGAACCAGTGGCTAACCGAGCAACAGCAATGGTTTGTCACCGGCGCGGCCGTTGCACTGATCGCCTTGCTGTGCGGGGTTTTCGCCAGCGGTGGGCACCGTCGTCGTCGACAATGGCTAAATTGAGTGAGTCATGAGCGAGCTGTTACTGATAGATGATGACCAGGAGCTGTGCGAGCTTCTGACCAGTTGGTTAAGCCAGGAAGGTTTCCAGGTGCGTGCCTGCCACGATGGTTTGAGCGCCCGCAAAGCCTTGAGCGATAGCGCCCCGGCGGCGGTAGTGCTCGACGTGATGTTGCCGGACGGCAGCGGCCTGGAGCTGCTCAAGCAATTGCGCAACGACCACCCGGAATTGCCGGTGCTGATGCTCTCGGCCCGAGGCGAGCCGCTGGACCGTATCCTCGGGCTGGAACTGGGCGCCGATGATTATCTGGCCAAGCCCTGCGACCCACGCGAGCTTACCGCCCGCTTGCGCGCCGTACTGCGCCGCAGCCACCCGGCGGCTGTATCGACGCAGCTTGAGTTGGGTGACCTGTGCTTCAGCCCGGTGCGCGGGGTGGTCAGCATTAATCAACAGGAGTTCGTGCTGACGGTGTCCGAGAGCCGTTTGCTGGAAGCCTTGTTGCGCCAACCGGGTGAACCGCTGGACAAGCAGGAGCTGGCGCAGATTGCCTTGGGGCGTAAATTGACGCTGTATGACCGCAGTTTGGACATGCACGTCAGCAACCTGCGAAAAAAGATCGGCCCGCACGCGGATGGCCGGCCACGGATTGTGGCGCTGCGCAGCCGTGGGTACTACTACAGCCTTTGAAGAAGCTGCAAGAAACAGCACAGGCTGCAAGCTGCAAGAAAAAACACCCTCAAAGGTGCATTGATAGTCGCTGTTATCTTGCAGCTTGCAGCTTAAAACGTGCAGCTTCCAACTGATGCCCCTTACCAAACCTTTACCCTCACCTGACCGCCGTTGACCTTGATCTCCGTAATCTACTCACATCCGGACTCACCGGAATAGACACTGGAGAATCACCATGCGCAAGACCCTGATCGCTTTGATGTTCGCCGCCGCCCTGCCCACCGTCGCCATGGCTGCAATGCCGGAAGGCCCAGGCCCTGGCCCTGGCCCGATGGGCGGTCCTGAAGGCCACATGATGGGCGGCCCGGGCCACGACGGTGAACACGGCCCGCGTGGCAAAGGTGGCCCGTTCGCCCAATTGGATCTGAGCAAGGAACAGCGCGAGCAAATCGGTAAGCTGATGGGCGACCAATGGCACGCTCGCAAAGACCTGGTCAAAAAGTACCTGGACAAACTCCCGGCCGCTGACCAGAAAGCCATGCAGGACGAAATGGCTGCCGGCAAACAGAAAACCCAAGCCGACATCCGTGCCGTGCTGAAACCCGATCAACAGAAGAAATTCGACGAAATAGTCAAAAAGCAAGCCGAGCGCCGCGCCGAGTGGAAGGAATTCCAGGCCTGGAAAGCGCAACAGCCGCAAAAAGCGCAATAATGTAAGCGCGTCACCTCCCCAGCCCAGTGGCCCTCGCCGCTGGGCTTTTCCTGTTTGAGGGTTTCCTGTGCGTTCATTGTTCTGGCGCATCCTGGCCAGTTTCTGGCTGGCCATCGCCTTGGTTGCCGGGTTGTCGATTCTGCTTGGTCACATGCTCAACCAAGATGCCTGGATTCTCAGCCGTCACCCCGGCCTCAATAATTTGGCGCAAGAGTGGACCCAGCTCTACGAAGCCCAAGGCGAGGACGCCGCTCAGGATTTGCTGCAACAACGCAAACGCCAGTACCACATCGACGTGCAAGTGCTGAATGAAAGTGGCGAGCCGGTGGTGCGCGGCACCTTCCCGCGACGTGCCGCCGCGCTTGAGGCCCGGCAAAGTGACAACAAGGACGGCCACCTGCCCTGGCGCCGCCTGACCGCCGAGTACACCAGCGAAAAAACCGGCGACACCTACTTGCTGATCTACCGCATCCCGCACCCGGAACTCGACGAATGGCACCGTAGCAGCCTGACGTGGCCATTAAGTGCGCTGGCGATTGCGCTGGTGGTGCTGACGCTGTTCAGTTTGCTGGTGACGCTGTCCATCACCCGCCCACTCAGCGCTTGCGCGGTGCGGTGCATGACCTCGGCCAAGCCACCTACCAGCAGAACAGCCTGGCGCGACTGGCCAACCGGCGTGACGAGTTTGGCGTATTGGCCACCGACTTCAACCGCATGGGCGCGCGCCTGCAAAGCCTGATCGGCAGCCAGCGCCAGTTGCTGCGCGATGTGTCCCACGAACTGCGCTCGCCGCTGGCCCGCTTGCGCATCGCCCTGGCCCTGGCCGAACGCGCGAGCGCCGAAGAACGCGAAAAGCTCTGGCCCCGCCTGACGCGTGAATGCGACCGCCTGGAAGCGCTGATCAGCGAGATTCTGGTGCTGGCGCGCGTCGATGCCGACAACGCCAGCGCCGAGGACGTCGACCTCAACCCGCTGCTCAAGATCCTGCAAAAAGACGCCCAACTCGGCGCGCCGGACCAAGTGGTGCAACTGACCGCCGACAACGACCTGCACCTCAAGGGCTGGCCGACGATGATTGAGCGCGCAGTGGATAACCTGTTGCGCAACGCCCAGCGCTTCAACCCGCTCGGCCAACCGATCGAGCTGCAGGCCCAACGCCTCGGCGAACGCATTTTGATCAGCGTGCGCGACCATGGCCCGGGCGTTGAGGCCGAGCACCTGAGCCAACTGGGCGAACCGTTTTATCGCGCCCCCGGCCAAGCGGCCCAAGGCCACGGGCTGGGCTTGGCCATCGCCCGACGCGCGGCGGAACGGCATGGCGGCAGCCTGATCCTGGCGAATCACCCTGACGGCGGCTTTATCGCCAGCATCGACTTGCCGTTAACGCCTGGGGTTGCCACACCGGCCGGATGATCTTCTATAGTTAGCCTTCTCTCACGGAGGGCCTTTGATGACTGACCTGCTGACCCCCATCCAAGCCGCACTCGATCTGCCGCACACCGCGCTGGCCTTTACCGAGGCCGGCGCCCTGCCCTCGACCTTCGCCGTGACCGAACTCGCCAGCGCCAGCCTCGGTGCCGCAGGCCAGGCTGTCGCCCAGCTTGTACTGGAGATGACCGGCCGCTTGCCCAACGTCACGGTCGACCGACGCCTCGCCTCCTTCTGGTTTTCGTCCTCGATTCGCCCCGTGGGTTGGCAAGTGCCGCCGCTGTGGGATGAGGTGGCCGGCGACTACGCCAGCGCCGACGGTTGGATTCGTTTGCACACCAATGCGCCCCATCACCGGGCCGCCGCTGAACGGGTACTGGGCAAGGTCAATACTCGCGCCGACATGGCCAAGCACGTCGCGAGCTGGAACGCCGCTGAACTGGAGCAGGCAATAGTTGATACAGGCGGCTGTGCGGCGCAGATGCGTTCGTGGCGGGCCTGGCAAAACCATCCGCAAGGGTTGGCGGTGAACGCGCAAGCCCTGGTGCAGCGCCAGACGTTTGAAACCACCGCCGATAAACCCTGGCTCGGTTCAGTCGCGCGCCCGCTGGCGGGCATCAAAGTGCTGGACTTGACCCGCGTATTGGCTGGCCCCGTGGCCAGTCGATTCCTCGCAGGCTTGGGTGCAGACGTACTGCGCGTCGACTCGCCCACCTGGAGCGAGCCGGGCGTAGTACCGGAAATGACGCTGGGTAAACGCTGCGCGCGGCTCGACCTGAAAAGCATCGAAGGGCGGCAGATTTTTGAAACCCTGCTTAAAGACGCCGACATTCTGTTCCACGGTTACCGTGCCGACGCCTTGGAGCAGTTGGGTTACACCGCCGACGCGCTGCAACTGCTCGCGCCCGGTTTGATTGACGTTAGCCTTAATGCCTACGGCTGGAGCGGGCCGTGGCGCAATCGTCGCGGGTTCGACAGTTTGGTGCAGATGAGCAGCGGGATTGCCGATGCGGGCATGGCCTGCCAACACGCGGATAAACCGCTGCCGCTGCCGGTGCAGGCACTGGATCACGCGACCGGGTATTTGATGGCGGCCAGTGCGCTTCAGGCTTTAACACAGCGCTTGAAAACCGGGCGCGGCGGTTCGGCGCAGTTGTCATTGGCGCGTACGGCGAAGCTGTTGATGGACGCCGGGCCGGTGCCGGAGCAACCGGCGTTGCGCGCGGAAGACTCCACCGATCAAGGTGTGGTCGTTGAGCAAACACCCTGGGGCCAAGCCCATCGGCTGCTCGCGCCGGTGAGCATCAGCGGCACACCGTTGCAGTGGGATTTACCGGCGGCGGAGTTGGGGTCACACCGGCCACAGTGGTGAGCTGAAAATCGCCTTCGCGAGCAAGCCCGCACACAGTTAATGCAGCTCATACCTCAAAATGTGGGAGCGGGCTTGCTCGCGAAACGGCCCTGACAATCACAATTAAATACGCCAATGCCGTGATCTAAGTCAGCTGCTTACCTGGCACATCCAATTACTCTGTGGCCTCTCTTCTCCTGCATTGGAGGCACGCAATGTCTGATTCTCCCGGAAAACTTCGACTCGGTGCACTGGTTGCACTGGTCGTGGGCTCAATGATTGGGGGCGGGATCTTCTCACTGCCGCAAAACATGGCCGCCAGCGCCGATGTCGGCGCGGTGTTGATCGGTTGGGTGATTACCGCCATCGGCATGCTGACCCTCGCGTTCGTGTTCCAGACCCTGGCCAATCGCAAGCCCACGCTCGATGGCGGTGTGTACGCCTACGCCAAGGCCGGTTTCGGCGACTACATGGGTTTCTCGTCGGCGTGGGGTTACTGGATCAGTGCCTGGTTGGGCAACGTCGGCTACTTCGTCCTGTTGTTCAGCACCCTCGGTTACTTCTTCCCGATTTTTGGCGCGGGGAATACGCCTGCGGCGGTGATCGGCGCGTCGGTGCTGCTGTGGGCCGTGCACTTTTTGGTGCTGCGCGGAATCAAGGAAGCCGCGTTTATTAACCTGGTAACCACCATCGCCAAAGTGGTGCCGCTGGTGCTGTTCGTGTTGATCGCCGTGTTTGCGTTCAAGCTGGAAATTTTCACCGCAGATATTTGGGGCGTAAAAAACCCGGACCTGGGCAGTGTGATGAACCAGGTGCGCAACATGATGCTGGTCACCGTGTTCGTGTTCATCGGCATCGAAGGCGCGAGCATCTTCTCGTCACGGGCGGAAAAACGCTCCGATGTCGGCAAGGCCACCGTGATCGGCTTTATCACCGTGCTGCTGTTTTTGATGCTGGTGAATGTGCTGTCTCTCGGGATCATGACCCAGCCGGAATTGGCCAAGTTGCAGAACCCGTCGATGGCCGCCGTGCTCGAGCATGTGGTCGGTCACTGGGGCGCGCTGCTGATCAGCGTAGGTTTGATCATCTCACTGCTGGGCGCCCTGCTGTCGTGGGTGTTGCTGTGTGCGGAGATCATGTTCGCCGCCGCCAAGGACCACACCATGCCGGCGTTTTTGCGCAAGGAAAACGCCAACCACGTACCGGTCAACGCCCTCTGGCTGACCAACGCGATGGTGCAGGTTTTTCTGCTGATCACGCTGTTTTCCGCGAGCACTTACCTGTCGCTGATCTACCTCGCCACGTCGATGATTTTGGTCCCGTACCTGTGGTCGGCCGCCTATGCCCTGCTGCTGGCGGTGCGCGGCGAGACCTACGAAAACGCCGCGCGCGAACGTGCGAAAGACCTGTGCATTGGCGCCATCGCGCTGATCTACGCGATCTGGCTGCTTTACGCCGGCGGCACCAAGTACCTGCTGTTGTCCGCCCTGCTCTACGCCCCCGGCGCGATTCTGTTCGCAATGGCCAAGCGTGAACTCGGCAAACCGATTTTCACCACGCTGGAGAAGCTGATTTTCGGCGCAGTCGTCATCGGCGCCCTGGTGGCGGCTTATGGGCTCTACGCCGGCTTCCTGACGTTGTAAGTGTTCCCATTGGAGGATCTGTAATGACCACCGAAAAAGTGAAGTACGGCGTACATTCCGAAGCCGGCAAACTGCGTAAAGTCATGGTGTGCTCCCCAGGTTTGGCGCACCAGCGCCTGACCCCCAACAACTGCGATGAACTGCTGTTCGATGACGTGCTGTGGGTGGCCCAAGCCAAGCGCGACCATTTCGACTTCGTGACCAAAATGCGCGAGCGCGACATTGATGTGCTGGAAATGCACAACCTGCTGACCGACATCGTCGCCATCCCTGAAGCCCTCGATTGGTTACTGGCGCGCAAGATCACCGCCAACCAGGTCGGCCTTGGCCTGGTCAACGAAGTGGGTTCTTGGCTGCGCAGCCTGGAGCCGCGCAAGGTCGCTGAATACCTGATCGGCGGCGTCTCGGCTGACGACTTGCCGGACAGTTTCGGCGGCAAGACGATCGAGATGTTCCGCGATTTTCTTGGCCACTCAAGCTTCATCCTGCCGCCGCTGCCGAACACTCAATTTACTCGCGACACCACCTGCTGGATCTACGGCGGCGTGACACTCAACCCGATGCACTGGCCAGCGCGACGCCAGGAAACCTTGCTGGCCAGCGCCATTTATAAATTCCACCCCGAGTTCGTCAATGCCGACTTTCAGGTCTGGTACGGCGACCCGGACCAGCAACACGGCAACGCCACGCTGGAAGGCGGTGATGTAATGCCGATCGGCAACGGCGTGGTGTTGATCGGCATGGGCGAGCGCTCGTCGCGCCAAGCCATCGGCCAACTGGCGCTGAACCTGTTCAAACACAACGCCGTCGAGCGTGTGATCGTTGCCGGCCTGCCGAAATCCCGCGCCGCGATGCACCTGGACACGGTGTTCAGTTTCTGCGACCGCGACCTCGTCACCGTATTCCCGGAAGTGGTCAGCCAGATCGTCGCGTTCAGCCTGCGCCCTGATGAGAGCAAGCCCGGCGGCATTGACGTGCGCCGTGAAGAAGCAAGCTTCCTCGACGTGGTCGCCAGCGCGCTCAAGCTGAACGCCCTGCGCGTGGTCGAGACCGGCGGCAACAGTTTCGCCGCCGAACGTGAGCAATGGGATGACGGCAACAACGTGGTGGCCGTCGAGCCTGGCGTGGTGATCGGTTACGACCGCAACACGTACACCAACACCCTGTTGCGCAAGGCCGGGGTGGAAGTCATCACCATCAGCGCCGGTGAACTCGGCCGTGGCCGTGGCGGCGGCCACTGCATGACCTGCCCGATCATCCGCGACCCCATCGACTATTAAGGAGACCCATCATGGCGTTCAACATGCGCAACCGCAGCCTGCTCTCGCTGATGCACCACACCACGCGCGAGCTGCACTACTTGCTGGACTTGTCCCGCGACCTCAAACGCGCCAAATACACCGGCACCGAGCGTCCGCACTTGCAGGGCAAAAACATCGCGCTGATCTTCGAAAAAACCTCGACCCGCACCCGGTGTGCGTTCGAAGTGGCGGCGCATGACCAAGGCGCGCACGTCACCTACATCGACCCGGTGTCGTCGCAGATCGGCCACAAAGAAAGCATGAAAGACACCGCCCGCGTACTCGGCCGCATGTTCGACGCCATTGAATACCGTGGCTTTGCGCAGGAAATCGTCGAGGAGCTGGCCACCTTCGCCGGCGTGCCGGTGTTCAACGGCCTGACCGCCGAGTTCCACCCCACGCAAATGATCGCCGACACCTTGACCATGCGCGAACACAGCGACAAGCCGCTGCATGACATCAGCTACGCCTACCTCGGCGATGCGCGCTACAACATGGGCAATTCGCTGCTGATGATCGGCGCCAAGCTGGGCATGGATGTGCGCATCGGCGCGCCCAAAGCGCTGTGGCCGCACGACGATTTCATCAAGCAATGCCAGGCCTTTGCCGAAGAAAGCGGCGCGCGCATCACCATCACCGAAGACCCGGTGGAGGCGGTGAACGGCGTGGACTTCATCCACACCGACATCTGGGTATCGATGGGCGAGCCGGTGGAAGCGTGGGATGAGCGCATCGAGCAACTGCTGCCGTACCAAGTCAACGCCAGGATGATGAAAGCCTCGGGCAACCCACGGGTGAAATTCATGCATTGCTTGCCGGCGTTCCATAACAGCGACACCAAGGTGGGCAAGGACATCGCGGCGCGTTATCCGAACCTGGCGAACGGCGTGGAAGTGACGGAAGAGGTGTTTGAGTCGCCCGCCAATATCGCGTTCGAGCAAGCAGAAAACCGCATGCACACCATCAAGGCGATTCTGGTGGCAGCGCTCGCAGACATCTAAAGCTCAAGGTTGGAACTCGATCATGTGGGAGGGGGTTTGCTCCCGATGGCGGTATGTCAGTCACCAGAGATGTTGAATGTACAGCCGCCATCAGGAGCAAGCCCCCTCCCACAGCGGGTTCCGTATTCACAAGGCTGAACGCTAGAAGGATTTGATTATGCGTATCGTCGTTGCACTGGGCGGTAACGCCCTGCTCCGCCGCGGTGAACCGATGACGGCGGACAACCAACGCGCCAACATCCGTACCGCCACCGAACAGATCGCCAAAATCCACCCCGGTAACGAACTGGTGATCGCCCACGGCAATGGCCCGCAAGTCGGCCTGCTGTCGTTGCAGGCGGCGGCCTACACCCAGGTTTCGCCGTACCCGCTGGACGTGCTGGGCGCTGAAACCGAAGGCATGATCGGCTACATCATCGAACAGGAACTGGGCAACCTGCTGGACGCTGACGTACCGTTTGCGACCTTGCTGACCCAAGTGGAAGTGGACGCCAACGACCCGGCCTTCCAGAACCCCAGCAAACCTATCGGCCCGGTGTACAGCAAGGCCGAAGCCGAACAGCTTGCGGCCGAAAAAGGCTGGGCCATCGCCCCCGACGGCGACAAGTACCGCCGCGTGGTGGCAAGCCCCAGGCCGAAACGTATCTTTGAAATTCGCCCGATCAAGTGGTTACTGGAAAAAAGCGCGATTGTTATTTGCGCCGGCGGCGGCGGTATTCCAACCCTCTACGGCGAAGACGGCACACTGCGCGGCGTCGAAGCGGTGATCGACAAAGACCTGTGTTCAGCGTTGCTGGCTGAGCAACTGGATGCCGATTTGCTGGTGATCGCCACTGACGTCGACGCCGCGTTTATCGACTACGGCACGCCCACCCAAAAAGCCATCGGCCAGGCCCACCCCGACGAAATGGATAAGCTCGGTTTCGCCGCAGGCTCCATGGGGCCAAAGGTGCAAGCCGCCTGCGAGTTCGCCCGCAAGACTGGCAAAACAGCGGTTATCGGTTCACTCTCAACCATCGAAGCCATCGTCCAGGGCACCGCCGGCACACGCATCAGCACGGCGAAAGCTGGCATCACTTACCTGTGAAGCAGAGGAGAAACGCCTATGGCCACGTTTGAACCCGGTCACTTGCACGTTGAGCGTCACGCGCTCAACAAGGACGACTACAGCTACAACTTGTGCATCGACTACGCAGTCAGCCAGGACCCCAAGGAAGGCAAGGGGATGCTGTTCAAGCTGCACGGCTCGGTGCAGGGCAAGGACCTCGACGAGGCGTTCTTTTTACCCAAGGACCAGGCGTTCGACTTTGCCCGGCGTGCGATGAACATCGCGCAAAAATACGGAATGCCGAAGACGGCCGTGCTCAATGGCTCGATGCACAAGCAGTACGACTTGATGTTTGAGGACGTGCGGCAGCAGTTGGATGTGAAATCGGGCGACCCGGTCAAACCGGAACACCTGGAATAGCCACGATGATCGTTCCCACGCAGTGGGAACGATCAACGTCGCACTGCCCGCTCTCACATTTTGATCTGCATCATCTGCAAGGCATACTTGCCACCCTCCGCTCTTCAGAATCAACACCGCCCCATGCGTATCCACGTCAGCTTCATCGACCGCGTCGGCATTACCCAGGAAGTCCTGGCCTTGCTCGGTGGGCGTAATCTCAACCTGGATGCGGTGGAGATGGTGCCGCCCAACGTGTATATCGACGCCCCGACGCTGAGCGCCGAGGTGCTCGAAGAACTGCGCGACGCGTTGTTCAGCGTGCACGGTGTGCAAGCCGTCACCGTGGTCGACATCCTGCCCGGCCAGCGCCGCCACCTGCAACTCGACGCGCTGCTGGCGGCCATGACCGACCCGGTACTGGCGCTGGACAGCGCGGGCAAAATTCTCTTGGCCAACCCGGCATTGATCGCCTTGTATGGGCGCGAACCGGCCGGAGAAAGCATCGCCGCGCTGTTCAACGACCCGGCGCTGCTCGACACCTTGCTTGAACAGGGTTTTCGCTTGCCCTTGCGCGAGATCAGCGTGAACGGCCATACGTTCTTGCTGGAGGCCACGCCGATCACCGATGCTGGCGCGCTGCTCACGCTTTACCAACCCAACCGCATCGGCGAGCAACTGTCTGCGCTGCACCACGACCATGCCGAAGGGTTTGACGCGCTGTTGGGTGAATCCCCGGTGATTCGCACCCTCAAGGCGCGGGCGCAACGGGTGGCAGCACTGGACGCACCGCTGTTGATCCAGGGCGAAACCGGCACCGGCAAAGAACTGGTGGCGCGTGCCTGCCACGCCATCAGCGCGCGCTACAGTGCACCGTTCCTGGCGCTGAACTGCGCGGCGCTGCCGGAAAACCTCGCCGAAAGCGAATTGTTCGGCTATGCCCCGGGCGCCTTCACTGGTGCCCAGCGCGGCGGCAAACCGGGGCTGATGGAGCTGGCCAACCAGGGCACGGTGTTTCTCGATGAGATCGGCGAGATGTCGCCGTACCTGCAGGCCAAGCTGCTGCGCTTTCTGAATGACGGCAGCTTCCGCCGCGTGGGCGGTGACCGCGAAGTGAAGGTCAATGTGCGCATCCTCAGCGCCACGCACCGCGACCTCGAAAAAATGGTCAGCGAGGGCACGTTTCGCGAAGACTTGTTTTACCGCCTCAACGTGCTCAACGTCGAAGTACCGCCGCTGCGTGAACGCGGCCAGGACATCCTGCTGCTCGCGCGCTACTTCATGCAGCAAGCGTGCGCGCAGATACAGCGCCCGGTCTGCCGCCTGGCGCCCGGCACTTACCCGGCGCTGTTGGGCAACCGCTGGCCGGGCAATGTTCGACAGTTACAAAACGTGATCTTCCGCGCCGCCGCCATCTGCGAAAGCAATATCGTCGACATTGGTGACCTGGACATTGCCGGTACGTCGGTGGCGCGCCAAAGCGACGGCGAAGTCGCCAGCCTGGAACAGGCGGTGGAAGACTTCGAGCGCAACTTGCTGGAAAAGCTCTATGCTAGCTACCCGTCGACCCGCCAACTGGCCAACCGCCTGCAAACCTCCCACACCGCCATCGCGCATCGCCTGCGCAAGTACGGCATTCCCAACAAGCCCTGACGGCTGCGCAAAGATGCAACTGTGGGAGTGGGCTTGCTCGCGATGGCGGCGTGTCAGTTGAAAGATACTTATCTGGCACACCGCCATCGCGAGCAAGCCCGCTCCCGCAAAAAGTACTTTTGATCGGCTTCAACCACTGAGGTCGGCTTCCAGGCCGCCGGGGTTCACCAAAAGCGACCTTCACCTGTACTGAAAGCGCTACAGCGTAACGCTATCGCTACAGCCATGTTTTTTGCGTGCCATGCAAGGCTTTGATCCACATAGGCTTTTTTTCAGGCGCCGACCTGTATCGAAATCGCTACAGATAAAATTTATAGGCTTATAACCAATTTTATTAACTTGTTGATTTATAACGATTTAATAACGTTGGCCGCAATATTGCTATGCAACTCTTCATTATTCCAATGCCGCCCTCCAGAGAAATCTGGCTTTGAGGAGTTTCCATGAGCGAGTTGCGTTTCACTGAAGATCACGAATGGCTGCGCGCCGAGACCGATGGCAGCGTCACCGTGGGTATCACCGCTTTCGCGCAGAACGCGCTGGGTGATGTGGTTTTCGTGCAACTGCCCGAGTTGCAGGCTTACGCCAAAGGCGCTGAAGCGTCCACGGTGGAGTCGGTCAAAGCCGCCAGCGGCGTGTACATGCCATTGGACGGTGAAGTGGTCGCAGTGAACGACAAGCTCGACGGCAGCCCGGAACTGGTCAACGAAGACCCGATGGGCGAAGGCTGGTTCTTCCGCTTTAAACCCGCCGATGCCGAGGCAGTGGCTAAGCTGTTGGATCAGGATGCGTACGACCGCCTGATCAAAGCCAACGCTGAAGCTTGAGGAGCGCACCATGACGATTAATCTCAGCACCGCCAACGAATTCATCGCCCGCCACATCGGCCCGCGCCCGCAAGACGAGCAACACATGCTCGCAAGTCTGGGCTTTGATTCGCTGGAAGCGTTAAGCGCCAGTGTGATCCCGGAAAGCATCAAGGGCACCAGCGTGCTCGGCCTGGAAGACGGCCTGAGCGAAGCCGACGCCTTGGCCAAAATCAAGGCCATCGCCGGCAAAAACCAACTGTTCAAGACCTACATCGGCCAGGGCTATTACAACTGCCACACGCCGTCGCCGATCCTGCGCAACCTGCTGGAAAACCCGGCCTGGTACACCGCCTACACCCCGTACCAACCCGAGATTTCCCAAGGCCGTCTGGAATCGCTGCTGAACTTCCAGACCTTGATCAGCGACCTCACCGGCTTGCCGATCGCCAATGCCTCCTTGCTCGACGAAGCCACCGCCGCCGCCGAAGCCATGACGTTCTGCAAGCGCCTGAGCAAAAACAAAAGCAGCAATGCGTTTTTCGCCTCGATCCATAGCCACCCGCAAACCCTCGACGTGCTGCGCACGCGTGCCGAGCCGCTGGGCATCGACGTGGTGATTGGCGATGAGCGTGAACTGAGCGACGTCAGCGGGTTTTTTGGTGCCCTGCTGCAGTACCCGGCCAGCAACGGTGATGTGTTTGATTACCGCGAACTGACCGAGCGCTTCCACGCCGCCAACGCGCTGGTAGCCGTGGCCGCCGACCTGCTGGCCCTGACCTTGCTGACGCCGCCGGGTGAGTTCGGCGCCGACGTGGCCATTGGCAGCGCGCAACGCTTCGGCGTGCCGCTGGGTTTTGGTGGCCCGCATGCGGCGTACTTCTCGACCAAGGATGCGTTCAAGCGCGACATGCCGGGGCGTCTGGTCGGCGTTTCGGTCGACCGTTTCGGCAAACCGGCGCTGCGCCTGGCGATGCAGACCCGCGAGCAACATATCCGTCGCGAGAAAGCCACCAGCAACATCTGCACCGCCCAAGTGCTGTTGGCCAACATCGCCAGCATGTACGCCGTGTACCACGGCCCTAAAGGCCTTACCCAGATCGCCCGGCGCATTCACCAACTGACCGCGATCCTGGCCAAAGGCTTGACCGCGCTTGGCCTTAAGGTTGAGCAGCAACACTTTTTCGACACCCTGACCCTCCACACGGGCGTCAACACCGCCGCCCTGCATGACCAGGCCCGCGCCCAGCGCATCAACCTGCGGGTGGTAGACGCTGAGCGTCTGGGCCTGTCGGTCGACGAAACCACCACCCAGGCTGACATCGAAACCTTGTGGTCGATCTTCGCCGCAGGTAAAGCGCTGCCGGACTTTGCCGCCGAGGTCGACAGCGCACTGCCTGCCGCACTGCTGCGCCAATCGCCGATCCTCAGCCACCCGGTGTTCAACCGTTATCACTCCGAAACCGAATTGATGCGCTACCTGCGCAAACTGGCCGACAAGGACCTGGCGCTGGACCGCACCATGATCCCGCTGGGCTCGTGCACCATGAAGCTCAACGCCGCCAGCGAGATGATCCCGGTGACGTGGGCCGAGTTCGGTGCGCTGCACCCGTTCGCCCCGGCCGAACAAAGCGCCGGCTACCTGCAACTGACTTCCGAACTGGAAGCCATGCTCTGCGCGGCCACCGGTTATGACGCGATCTCGCTGCAACCCAACGCCGGTTCCCAGGGCGAATACGCAGGCCTGCTGGCGATTCGTGCGTACCACCAGAGCCGTGGCGATGCGCGTCGCGACATCTGCCTGATCCCCTCGTCGGCCCACGGCACTAACCCCGCGACCGCCAACATGGCCGGTATGCGTGTGGTGGTGACCGCCTGCGATGCGCGTGGCAACGTCGACATCGAAGACCTGCGCGCCAAAGCCATCGAGCACCGCGACCACCTCGCGGCACTGATGATCACCTACCCGTCCACCCACGGCGTGTTCGAAGAAGGCATCCGCGAGATCTGCGCGGTGATTCATGACAACGGCGGCCAGGTCTACATCGACGGCGCCAACATGAACGCGATGGTCGGCCTGTGTGCGCCGGGCAAATTCGGCGGCGACGTGTCCCACCTCAACCTGCACAAAACCTTCTGCATTCCGCACGGCGGTGGCGGCCCAGGCGTCGGCCCGATTGGCGTGAAGTCCCACCTCACGCCATTCCTGCCGGGCCACGCGGCCATGCAGCGCAAGGAAGGCGCGGTGTGCGCGGCGCCATTCGGCAGCGCGAGCATTTTGCCGATCACCTGGATGTACATCAGCATGATGGGCGGCGCGGGCCTCAAGCGCGCTTCGCAGTTGGCGATCCTGAATGCCAACTACATTTCGCGTCGCCTCGAAGAGCACTACCCGGTGCTGTACACCGGCAGCAACGGCCTGGTGGCGCACGAATGCATCCTCGACCTGCGCCCGCTGAAAGACAGCAGCGGCATCAGCGTGGATGACGTGGCCAAGCGCCTGATCGACTTCGGTTTCCACGCGCCGACCATGTCGTTCCCGGTCGCCGGCACCTTGATGATCGAGCCGACCGAAAGCGAATCCAAAGAAGAACTCGACCGCTTCTGTGACGCGATGATCGCCATCCGCGAAGAGATTCGCGCGGTAGAAAACGGCACGTTGGACAAGGACGACAACCCACTGAAAAACGCGCCGCACACTGCGGCCGAACTGGTCGGCGAATGGAGCCACCCGTACAGCCGTGAGCAGGCCGTGTACCCGGTTGCCTCGTTGATCGAAGGCAAATACTGGCCGCCGGTTGGCCGCGTCGACAACGTGTTTGGCGACCGCAACCTCGTCTGCGCGTGCCCCTCAATCGAGAGCTATGCCTAGGATCAACGGTGGGAGGGGGCTTGCTCCCGATCGCGGTGTATCAGTTACCCGCTCTATCAACTGACACTCCGCTATCGGGAGCAAGCCCCCTCCCACACAAGCTTCTTCAACTTTGTATTCCTCGACAAAGTTATCCGCACCCTACGCAAGACCGGCGCCGACATGAAAAGCAAATACACAGAAACCACGCGTTGCGGTTTGGCGGTCAAGATTATCGAGTGCTGACGCCCAAAGGCGCGCCAGCACGTTTTTCAGGAGCTGAATATGCCCACCGAAACCCTGTTGAAAACTCCACTGCATGCGCTGCACCTTGAGCTGGGCGCGCGCATGGTGCCCTTCGCCGGCTACGACATGCCGGTGCAATACCCGCTGGGCGTGATGAAAGAACACCTGCACACCCGTGAACACGCCGGGTTGTTTGACGTGTCCCACATGGGCCAGATCCGCCTCAGCGGCGCGAACGCCGCCAAAGCGCTGGAAAGCCTGGTGCCCGTCGACATCATTGACCTGCCGGTGGGCATGCAGCGCTACGCCATGTTCACTGACGAACAGGGCGGGATTCTTGACGACCTGATGGTGGCCAACCTGGGTAACGACGAGCTGTTCCTGGTGGTCAACGCCGCGTGCAAAGACCAGGACCTGGCGCACCTGCGCAAACATATCGGCGACCACTGCAGCATCGAGCCGCTGTTCGAGGCGCGCGCCCTGCTCGCGTTGCAAGGCCCGGCGGCGGTGAAGGTACTGGCGCGCCTGGCGCCTGAGGTCAGCAAAATGACCTTCATGCAGTTCGCCACCCTGCGCCTGCTGGGTGTGGAGTGCTACGTGAGCCGCTCGGGCTACACCGGTGAGGACGGCTTTGAAATCTCGGTGCCGGCGGCCAACGCCGAGAGCCTGGCGCGCAGCCTGCTGGCCGAAACCGAAGTACAAGCGATCGGCCTGGGCGCCCGCGACTCCCTGCGCCTGGAAGCTGGCCTGTGCCTGTACGGCCATGACATGAACACCGACACCACGCCGATTGAAGCCAGCCTGCTCTGGGCGATTTCCAAGGCCCGGCGTGCCGATGGCGCGCGCGCCGGTGGCTTCCCCGGCGCCGAGCGAATCTTTGCCCAACAGCAAGCCGGTGTGAGCCGCAAGCGTGTCGGCCTGTTGCCGCAAGAGCGCACCCCGGTGCGTGAAGGTGCAGAAATAGTCGATGAACACGGCAGCGTGATCGGCACCGTGTGCAGCGGTGGTTTTGGCCCATCGTTGGGCGGCCCGTTGGCGATGGGGTATCTGGACAGCGCCTTCACCGCACTGGATACCGAAGTGTCGGCATTAGTACGTGGGAAAAAAGTACCACTACGTGTAAGTAAAATGCCATTTGTGCCGCAACGCTACTACCGTGGTTGATTGACTGTTCCTATAAGTAACGCGGTTGCGTCAGCGTGCACTAAACTGTAACGCAACCGCCTTAAAGTAGTGCGTTTACGATAGCCAATACGCCCAACACTTGCCTATAACAAGTGACCAACTCTATCGAATAAGTGCGCGCTACTTTATTCGCCAAACTGTCACGAAGCCCAGCAAAACATGGCCTTTTGGCAGGGCTTGTTTTTTCTCCGTTAGTTGGCGTAGAGTTTCCCCACTGTGTTTGCATGGGTCGCTTTGAACCTGGACCTGGGCAGTAGCCAACGGACGCTACAACCCGTTCGACGTCTCTTACTTTCCTGCAACTCAGCTCAGTACTCCTTCAATGAAAGGGGCTGTCATTAATTTTAGCGTCAGGGAAATAAGAAAATGGCTGAACGTCTGAGTGGTACCGTCAAGTGGTTTAACGACGAGAAAGGCTTTGGTTTTATCACGCCGGAAAGTGGTGCGGATTTGTTCGTACATTTCCGCGCTATTCAGGGCAACGGCTTCAAGAGTCTGAAAGAAGGCCAAAAAGTGACATTCATTGCTGTGCAAGGCCAGAAAGGTATGCAGGCTGACGAAGTACAAGCAGAGGGCTGATCCTCGCTGCGACAAAAAGCCCCTGATGTCACCATCAGGGGCTTTTTTATGCGCGTTGCACCGGGTTGCCGCGTAAAATCGCTTTTTTATCCAGCGAGCCCTGCCATGTCCAAACCCTTGCTGAGCCCCCAGGGCGAGTTCCCCGCCGTTGGCCTGGGCCGTCGTTTGGCAGCGATGTTCTATGACTTTCTATTGTGTACCGCGCTGCTGATCGTCACGGCATTTGTGTACAAGCTGATGTGGATGGCGTTTATCGGCGAGGCCAAAATGCGCGTCCTCAGCGAATCCGGGGCGCTGGACGGTGACCCATTGCTGTCGACGCTGCTGTTTTTTGTGCTGTTTGGTTTCTTCGCCAAGTTCTGGACCCATTCCGGGCAGACCCTCGGCATGCAGGTGTGGGGCGTGCGGGTACAAAACGCCGACGGCTCGCGGATCAGCTTGTGGCAGGCGCTGTTGCGGTTTGTGGTGTCGATTGCTTCGTGGTTGTGTGTGGGGCTGGGGTTTATCTGGTCGTTGTTCGACAAGCAGAAACGCAGTTGGCACGACATCTATTCCGACACACAACTCGTGCGTATTCCGAAGCAGAAGAAGTAACCAAAAGGTCCTCGCCCCACCACTCGTTGCCCGCACGCAAGCCATCGTGGTTTAACGGGGCGCCTT
>NZ_VUAZ01000032.1 GCF_009296165.1 Pseudomonas kitaguniensis
CAGGTGCGCCCCCTGCGTGCATTCAGGCCCATGCTCTCAACCGACAATGCCTTCAGCGCACTCAACCTGTACCAGCTCGCAATCATATCGAACTTGAGCTATAACGATTTCGGCCAAAAACCCGCCAAAGAACCTGTGGACACCGTGAGCTTTCCACTCGAACCCAGTGTGGGTAACTTTTTTGGTGACGCGCTTCCCAACTATCGAGAAAGCTGGAAGGTAGACAGTTCGCAGTCGCCGGTTCACCGTTTCTACCCACTGTATGAAGAAGTTCCTTACTCGAAGCGCTTTGAGATTTTACCGTTCGACCCAACCCTATATGAGCAAAACAAGCCGAGCGACATTCAGGAACATCCTGCCAATCTGCATTTTTTTGATGACACCAGCGAGTACTGGCTAAGCGGCAAGAGCACGCAAGCGTTTATCACGCATCATGATGAGGTGGTGTTGATCGCTATCCGTGGAACGTTGGAATTATCAGATTGGTGGCGTGACGCGGATGCGGCACAAGTTCCTTTCAGCGAGGGTAAAGGCAACGTCCATCATGGCTTTTACGATGCGTATAAGGCGTTGAAGACGTTTGTTCAGAACTATTTGGATAGGTTTCATATCGGCCAAAAAATCATTATCAGCGGCCACAGCCTGGGCGGCGCGATTGCACTACTACTGGCCGAAGCACTGCGATCTGACGAAACCTTGAACTACGACGTTCTCCTCTACACCTACGGATCGCCGCGTGTAGGTGATGCCACATTCGTCGCCGCTGCCGAGCCGCTGACGCACCACCGCATGGTCAACAACAACGACATGATCCCCGGCGTACCCGCACCGTGGATGAATGCACGGCGAAGCATTTGGATTACCGGGCTTGCGGGACTTTTTATTACCAACCCGGTGTTAGGTATTTTGATTTTCGTCGCAGGCCTGGTTCGGGTGGGTGGCGCGCCTTATGAGCATCACGGCACGTTGCATCACTTTATGCCGGTGAACTTCAACGAAAAGCAAATTTCGTCGATTCTCTGGAACCCGGGGTGTGACTCCATTGAAGAGGCCGCGTGCACGCGTGCGCTGGCCAAGGACGGCGACCTGCCGTTTCGGGGTGGTTTTATCGATCAGGCCATGAGCTTTGCTGATCACAGTATACCGGGGGCCTATATCCCGTTTTCCTGGGCGACCTTTAGACGCTGGCAACAAACCGAGGAAACCAAGGGCACGGTGGTGACTAAACGTGAATACGATGTGGTGGCGTCGGCACTGACGACCATGCGCAGCAAGGTGTACGACCAACGCAAGCGAACAATGGACACGCTGCGCTATTGCAACAACGACCCCGAGTACCTGCAAACGGTGACCGAGTTGTCCGGCGAGTATTACAAGCTGCAAGATTCACTGCAGCGGCTTGAACGATTACGCGTGCGCGCACTGAGGCGGGTGGATGTTTACGGCAGCGCTGCGCACTCGCCCAACCTGGAAGCCGCTCTGCAACGCTGGAAGGGCCAGCGGGAGAACACACTGCAGGTGCAAATTGCGATGATTCCCGAGCCGGACGATGTCGCTTCGATGTTCGCCTCTCCCAGCAGTGGGCCATATACATTCGACATCGATTCGATTACCTAGCGTGGGCAGTTAACGACCATCAACCCCTGAGCCAGGCATGGATCAACATGTGGGAGGGGGCTTGCTCCCGATAGCGGTGTAACAGCCAGACTATCTGTAGCTAATACACCGACATCTGCAGCAAGCCCCCTCCCACCGTTGACCTGCGCGGGTCATTAAATCCAGCACAAAAAAAACCGGCCTCGCAGCCGGTTTTTTTCATTTCAATGGTTTAGAACGATGCGTCCTTCAAACCATCCAGGTAACGCTCGGCATCCAGCGCCGCCATGCAGCCGGCGCCGGCCGAGGTGATGGCCTGGCGGTAGACGTGGTCGGCCACGTCACCGGCGGCAAAGATGCCGTCGATGTTGGTCGCGGTGGCGTTGCCTTCGCGGCCGCCCTGTACGACCAAGTAGCCGTCTTTGGCTTCCAGCACGCCTTCGAACAGCGAGGTGTTCGGGGTGTGGCCGATGGCGATGAACACGCCGTCGACTTTCAGCTCGTCGAAGCTGCCGTCGTTGTTTTTCAGGCGGGCTCCGGTCACGCCCATGGTGTCGCCCAGGACTTCGTCGAGGGTGGCATTGAGCTTGAGGATGATTTTGCCTTCAGCGACGCGCGCGTGCAGCTTGTCGATCAGGATCTTCTCGGCGCGGAAGGTTTCGCGGCGGTGAACCAGGGTCACGGTGCTGGCGATATTGGCCAGGTACAACGCCTCTTCGACAGCGGTGTTACCGCCACCGACCACGGCGACCGGCTTATTGCGGTAAAAGAAACCGTCGCAGGTAGCGCAGGCCGAAACACCCTTGCCCATGAACGCTTCTTCCGACGGCAGGCCCAGGTAACGGGCGCTGGCGCCGGTGGCGATGATCAGCGCGTCGCAGGTGTAGACGCCGTTGTCGCCGGTCAGGCTGTAAGGCTTTTTCGAGAAATCGACTTGGTTGATGTGGTCGAAAACGATCTCGGTTTCAAAGCGCTCGGCGTGCTCTTTCATACGCTCCATCAGCACCGGGCCGGTCAGGCCGTGAACATCGCCCGGCCAGTTGTCGACTTCAGTGGTGGTGGTCAACTGACCACCGCCTGCATGCCGGTGATCAGCAACGGCTTGAGGTTGGCCCGGGCAGCATAAACGGCAGCGCTGTAACCGGCAGGACCGGAACCGAGAATAATCACTCGCGAATGACGGGTATCAGACATGACTCACTCCTATCGACCGCCCGCACAACAAGGCGGCTGGAATAAAAAAGGACCGCGAAACACTTGGGGAAGTGCTTGAACTCGCAGGTCCTGAAAATAATGGTTGAAGCGTAACGAGGGGCGCAAGATTAAGGAAATACGCAATAACAATCCAGCTCATAGGTGGTCTCTATGCAGTCGACGCGGTTAATCGACGCCTTTGTTACCGTTGATGTCGTCACACCGGCGGCGCTTTCGCCTTGATTGCAAAGCCGGTAAGGTCGGCGCGTTCGTCCTCTTGCTCGGAGTTCTCCATGCCCGCCCCTGTTCTTTCCGGCCCGCAATATCTGCGTGAAGGCCTCAAATTGGTGTTGAGCCCTGGCTTGCGCCTGTTTGTACTGCTGCCGCTGGCAATCAACCTGGTGCTGTTTGTCGGTTTGATCTACTTCGCTGGCCATCAGTTCAGCCTGTGGGTCGACCATTTGATGCCGACGCTGCCAAGCTGGCTGAGCTTTTTGAATTACCTGTTATGGCCGTTGTTTGTGGTGCTGGTAGTGCTGATGGTGTTTTTCACCTTCACCATGATCGCCAATATCATCGCCGCACCGTTTAACGGGTTTCTCGCCGAGAAGGTCGAGGTGGTGATACGCGGCACCGATGACTTCCCGCCGTTCAGTTGGGGCGAGTTGGTGGCGATGGTGCCGCGCACCCTGGCGCGCGAAATGCGCAAGCTGGGCTACTTCCTGCCACGCGCCATCGGCTTGTTTATCCTGTCGTTCATTCCCGTGGTCAACCTGATTGCCGCGCCGCTGTGGCTGTTGTTCGGCGTGTGGATGATGGCGATCCAGTACATCGACTACCCGGCCGACAACCACAAGCTGGGCTGGAACGAAATGCTCGCCTGGCTGCGCCAGAAACGCTGGCAGAGCATGAGCTTCGGCGGCATCGTGTATCTGGTGTTGCTGGTGCCGGTGGTCAACCTGCTGATGATGCCGGCAGCGGTCGCCGGGGCCACGCTCTTCTGGGTGCGCGAGCAAGGCGCCGAGACGATGGCCCGGAAAAACGTGACGCCGTCATAAATCCATCATCCCAATGCCACAATGGCGACATGGCCCACGGCGAGACTGTGGGTCATGACGACAGCTTCGCTTCACATCACCTTAATCACCGAAACCTTCCCGCCCGAGATCAACGGGGTGGCCAATACCCTTGGTCGCTTGTGTGAAGGTTTGCGCGCACGTGGCCACCAAATCGAACTGGTGCGCCCGCGCCAGGGTGTCGACCAGACCCGCCCCAGCGACGACGAGTTGCTGCTGTGCCGTGGCTGGCCGCTGCCAGGCTACCCCGGCCTGCAATGGGGCCAGTCGTCGATGCACAAGTTGCTGCGGCGCTGGACCCGTCAGCGCCCGGACGTGCTGTACATCGCCACCGAGGGGCCGCTGGGGTTATCCGCCCTGCGCGCGGCACGGCGCCTGGGGATCAGTGTGGTCAGCGGCTTTCACACGAATTTTCAACAGTACTCAAACCAATATGGCTTGAGCCTGCTGAGCCGCATGGTCACGCACTATCTGCGCTGGTTCCACAACCGTTCCACGTTGACGCTGGTGCCGAGCGCCAGCCAACGCCTGGAGCTGGAGCGTCGGCATTTCGAGCGGCTGGGCATGTTGTCACGCGGGGTCGACAGCCAACTGTTTCACCCGGCCAAACGCGATAACGCCTTGCGCGAAAGCTTTGGCCTGCGCAACGACGACATCGCGGTGCTGCATGTCGGCCGGCTGGCGCAGGAGAAGAATCTCGGGTTGCTTAAGCGCTGCTTTGAAACCTTGCAGCGTAGTTATCCACAGCGGCGCATGCAGCTGATCATCGTTGGCGATGGCCCGCAACGCGCGCTGCTGGAGAGCGAATTGCCCGACGCTTTGTTCTGCGGCACCCAGCGCGGCGAGGAACTGGCAAAGCATTACGCCTCAGGCGACCTGTTCCTGTTCCCCAGCCTGACCGAAACCTTCGGCAATGTGGTGCTGGAGGCCATGGCGTCGGGGCTTGGCGTGGTGGCCTATGACCAAGCGGCCGCCACCCAGCATATCCGCCATGGCTATAGTGGCGCGCTTGCGATGCCGGGTGATGAGGAGGCTTTTTGCGATGCCGCCGTGTGGCTGCTCGAAGAGCGCGAGACCTTGCGCAGGGCTCGCCTGAATGCCCGCCAACACGCGAGCCGTCAGGGTTGGCCGGCAATTATCGAACAGTTTGAACGCCAGTTGCGCGGTGTGTGCAAGGACGGGCCTCCGGTAACCGCCCTGTCACCGCTTACACCAAGGTCGTCAACGCCTCACGACTGAACGGCAGAATGTCGCCCTCACGGCCTTCGCGCACCTTCAACGCCCAATCTGGATCTACCAGCAAGGCGCGGCCCACGGCCACCAGGTCGAACTCGTCGTTGTTCAAGCGCTCCAGCAGTTTTTCCAGGCTGGCCGGTTGCGCGACCTTGTCGGTGTTGACCATGAACTGCAGGAACTCGCCGTCCAGGCCGACGCTGCCCACGGTGATGGTCGGTTTGCCGGTGAGCTTGCGTGTCCAGCCGGCCAGGTTGAGGTCGGAGCCTTCGAATTCCGGCTCCCAGAAACGCCGCGTGGAACAGTGGAAAATATCCACACCGGCGTCGGACAACGGCTGCAGAAACTCACCCAACGCCTGCGGGGTTTGCACCAGGCGCGCGGTGTAGTCCTGTTGCTTCCACTGCGAGAAACGCAAGATGATCGGGAAGTCCGGGCCTACCGCAGCGCGGGTAGCCTGGATCAGTTCGATGGCAAAACGCGAACGGTTGGCCAGGCTGCCGCCGTATTCGTCGGTGCGCTGGTTGCTGCCTTCCCAGAAAAACTGATCAACCAGGTAGCCGTGGGCGCCGTGGATCTCTACGCCGTCCATGCCGATGCGTTGGGCATCCTTGGCGGCTTGGGCAAAGGCGTTGATCACGTCGTTGATGTCTGCGCGGGTCATGCCGTGGACGACCACCTTGCCGTCCTTGAGTTTTTCCATCGGGCCGTAAGCCGGCACGCTGGCGTCCGGCTCAGTGCCGATACGCCGCACGCTGCCCACGTGCCACAACTGCGGAACGATCTTGCCACCTTCGGCGTGCACCGCGTCGACCACTTTCTTCCAGCCGGCCAGCGCGGCCTCACCGTAAAAATGCGGCACGTTCGGGTAGCCGTTAGAGGCCTGATGATCGACCACCGTGCCCTCGGTGATGATCAGGCCCACGCCTGCGGCGGCGCGACGGCGGTAGTACTCAATGACCTTGGAATTGGGTACGCCACCTGGCGAGAACGAACGCGTCATCGGTGCCATCACCACGCGGGTCGAGAGTTGCAGAGCACCGAGCTGGAACGGTTTGAACAAGGCTTGCACAGGCATGGGAGCACTCCACGGCATAGGGTTTTATGATGTGGATAATATTGCGCGAGTGCAGCGTGCGATAGCACTATTGATTTTGGTGATGAAGGGGCATGAAAGCAACTTCAAGCTTCAAGCTGTAAGCAGGGGCTTCTACTTGCAGCTTGCAGCTAAAAGCTTGTAGCTACATCAAGGCTTTTTCGATGGCTTGGACGATGGTGGGGTCATCCGGCGCAGTACGTGGCGAGAAACGCGCCAGTACCCGGCCGTCTTTGCCGAGCAGGAATTTCTCGAAATTCCAGGTGATGTCGCCCGGAAACTCGGCGCCCTCGCCCGCCAGCAAGCGGTAGAGCTGATGGCGGTCGGGGCCATTGACCTCAAGCTTGCTGCCCAGCGGGAACGTCACGCCGTAGTTGAGGCTGCAGAACTGTTGAATTTCTTCCTCGGTGCCCGGCTCCTGGCCTGCAAACTGGTTGCACGGCAGGCCGAGCACGCTGAAACGCTGGCCCTTGTATTGCTGATAGAGGTTTTCCAACGCCGCGTATTGCGGGGTCAAACCACACTTGGACGCCACGTTGACCACCAGCACAACGTGCCCTTTGAAGGGCGCCAGCGGCAACTCTTGTCCGTCTAACGCTTTGAGTTTCAGGTCGTGGAAAGCACTCATGACGAACTCCAGATTTCCCATATTCTTCGCATTGCGGCACGTCGAGATTACAGACCCCAAGCCTGCAATCATAGACGCCGATTAAAAAACGCGCCTGCCGGTTACTGCGCCGTCGGCCAGGGCAAAATCGGAATCGCCGTGACCGCATTCTGCGGGCTGCCTTCGATCAGGCGGTCGCTGTAGACCAGATACACCAGGGTATTGCGCTTCTTGTCGAGGA
Source organism: Pseudomonas kitaguniensis (assembly GCF_009296165.1). Taxonomy (GTDB): domain Bacteria; phylum Pseudomonadota; class Gammaproteobacteria; order Pseudomonadales; family Pseudomonadaceae; genus Aquipseudomonas; species Aquipseudomonas kitaguniensis. Next base: position 7,044 of record NZ_VUAZ01000032.1, read on the forward strand.
AACGCACCACCTGCATGGTCTTGAATACCAGCGAAGTACGCTCCTTGAACACCTCGTCGCCGTCCTTGAGTTCGCCCTTAAAACTGATCGGGCCGACTTGGCGGCAAGCGATTGATGCTTCGGCACGGTCTTCGGCAAGCCCCAGGCTGCCTTTTACGCCGCCGGTTTTGGCGCGCGACAGGTAGCAGGTTACGCCGTCGACTTTGGGGTCATCAAACGCCTCGACCACGATCCGGTCATTGGGGCCGACAAACTTGAACACCGTCGACACTTGGCCGATTTCTTCGGCCGAGGCCAACAGTGGCATGGCCAACAGCAGGCCGAGCAATCCCTTTATCACGCGCATCGTGTATTCCTTTGTTTAGACCAGGATCAGGTTATCGCGGTGAACCAGTTCCGGTTCAGCCATGTAACCTAATAGTCCGACAATCGCATCAGACGATTGTCCAATGATTTTCTGCGCTTCAAGGGCGCTGTAGTTGGCCAGGCCACGGGCGATCTCGCGACCGTCGGGCGCGACGCACACTACCATCTCGCCACGGCGGAAGCTGCCCTGCACCAATTTGACGCCCACCGGCAGCAGGCTCTTGTTGCCTTGGGACAACGCCGACACGGCGCCTTCGTCCAGCACCAGGGTGCCACGGGTTTGCAGGTGTCCGGCCAGCCATTGCTTGCGCGCCGCCAGCAGCCCGCGCTCCGGCGACAGCAACGTGCCGATGCGCTCACCCGCCTTGAGACGGTCGAGCACGCGTTCCAGGCGCCCGCCGACGATGATGGTGTGGGCGCCCGAGCGCGCGGCCAAACGTGCAGCACGCAGCTTGGTCTGCATGCCGCCACGGCCCAGCGCGCCGCCGACGCTGCCGGCCACGGCGTCCAGCGCCGGGTCATCGGCGCGGGCTTCATAGATCAACCGGGCATCGGGGTTGTTGCGCGGGTCGCGTCAAACATGCCGTCGCGGTCGGTGAGAATCACCAGCAGGTCGGCTTCCACCAGGTTGGCGACCAGCGCGGCCAGGGTGTCGTTGTCGCCGAAGCGGATTTCGTCGGTGACCACCGTGTCGTTCTCGTTAATCACCGGGATAACCTTAAGGTCCACCAGCGCGCGCAAGGTGCTGCGGGCGTTGAGGTAGCGCTTGCGGTCGGACAGGTCGTCGTGGGTCAGCAGGATCTGCGCCGTGTGGCGGCCATGCTCGGCAAAGCTGGATTCCCAGGCTTGCACCAGGCCCATCTGGCCGATGGCGGCAGCGGCTTGCAGCTCGTGCATCGCGCTGGGTCGCGCGGTCCAGCCGAGGCGGCTCATGCCGGCAGCGACGGCCCCGGACGACACCAGCACCAACTCAACACCGGCCTCATGCAAGGCCACCATCTGCTCGACCCAGACGCTCATGGCTGCGCGATCAAGCCCTTTACCATCTGCCGTCAGCAGCGCGCTTCCGATCTTTACGACCCAGCGCTGCGCACCTGTCACTTTGCTCCGCATCATCTTCAACCTTAGATTGAGGGCTGCGCGACCCAGCGCCGCCCGTAACGTTATACCCGGATACCAAAACGCCGCTCTAAAAGGAGCGCGTTCAAGTTTATCGCAACGACTCAGTCGCGCACGTAAATGATTTCCGGGCCATCCTCATCATCCACGTCTTCCTCGTCCCACTCGTCGTCGCCGATGTCATGCACCGACTTCACGCCGCTGCGGCGCAGGGCACGCTGGTCGTCCAGCGCCTGCAACTGGGCGCGGGCTTCGTCTTCGATCTGCTGGTCGAGCTCGGCCAGTTCGGCCTTGAACACCGGGTCGGCCGCCAGGCGGTCGGCGCGGTCTTCAAGGTAGCGCATGATGTCGCGGGTCAGGCGCTCGGTGCCTTCTTTGGCGATGGCCGAGATCACATAAACCGGGCCGGTCCACTCCAGGCGATCGACGATTTCCTTGACGCGTTCCTCGTGTTCTTCCTCGAGAATCTGGTCGCACTTGTTCAGTACCAACCAGCGGTCACGCTCGGCCAGGGCCGGGCTGAACTTGGTCAGTTCGCTGACGATCACTTCGGCAGCGTCTGGTGCGCTGGTGTCATCCAGCGGCGCCATGTCGACAAGGTGCAACAGCAAGCGCGTACGCGACAAATGCTTGAGGAAACGAATGCCCAAGCCTGCGCCATCGGAAGCCCCTTCGATCAGGCCTGGAATGTCGGCGATCACGAAGCTTTTCCAGCGGTCTACGCTGACCACGCCCAGGTTTGGCACCAGGGTGGTGAACGGGTAGTCGGCGACTTTCGGCTTGGCGGCCGAGACCGAGCGAATGAAGGTACTTTTACCGGCGTTTGGCAGGCCCAACAGGCCTACGTCGGCGAGTACTTTCATTTCCAGCTTGAGGTCACGCTGCTCGCCCGGTTTGCCCGGCGTGGTCTGGCGCGGTGCACGGTTGGTACTGGACTTGAATCGGGTGTTACCCAAACCGTGCCAGCCGCCCTGCACAACCATCAGCTTTTGACCGGCCTTGGTCAGGTCGCCAATCACTTCCTGAGTGGCGGAGTCGATGATCGTGGTGCCGACCGGTACGCGCAGCACCATGTCTTCACCTTTTTTACCGGTGCAGTCGGTGCTGCCGCCGTTGGAGCCACGCTCGGCATCGAAGTGCCGGGTGTAACGGTAGTCGACCAGGGTGTTGAGGTTTTCGTCGGCCATCAAGTAGATGGAACCGCCGTCACCGCCGTCGCCGCCGTTCGGGCCACCGTTTTCGATGAACTTTTCGCGACGGAAACTCATGCAACCGTTACCGCCGTCGCCTGCTTTTACTCGGATGGAAACTTCATCAACGAACTTCATAACAAAACGCCTCTCGTCGCACGGACGAGCTTAAAAAAACCAAGACATAAGACTCTTGCAAAAATGAGCGCAGCGACCTCAAGCAATGACTGCAAAACCCGTTGCTTTCGCCCATCACAAACAGCTTTGCAAGAGACTCACCCCACAAACGAAAAAGCCCCGTCGCGAGACAGGGCTTTTCCAGCGATCGCGCAATTAAGCGGCGACAACGCTCACGTAACGGCGGTTGAACGCGCCCTTTACTTCAAACTTGATCACGCCTTCGATTTTCGCGAAGAGGGTGTGATCTTTACCCATGCCAACACCGTAACCGGCGTGGAATTGGGTGCCGCGCTGACGCACGATGATGTTGCCCGGAATGATTTTCTGGCCGCCATACATCTTAACGCCAAGGCGTTTGGCTTCTGAGTCGCGACCGTTACGGGTACTACCACCAGCTTTTTTGTGTGCCATGAGTCAATTCTCCTAGTGAGGAATTAGGCTGAAATTAAGCCTGAATACCGGTGATTTTGATCTCGGTGTACCACTGGCGGTGGCCCATACGCTTCATGTGGTGCTTACGACGACGGAACTTGATGATGCGGACTTTATCGTGACGACCTTGGGAGATCACTTCAGCCACAACGGTAGCGCCGGCAACCACTGGAGCGCCGATGTTCACGTCATCGCCATTGGCGACCAACAGAACGCGATCAAAGGTAACGGATTCGCCGGTAGCGATTTCCAGTTTTTCGATCTTCAGGTATTCACCTGGGGCGACCTTGTATTGCTTGCCACCAGTAACAATTACTGCGTACGACATGGTATTTCTCCGATAATCCTGCTCACCCAGCGCTTTATAAGAAGAGGTATTGGCTGGCATGGCTGCATGGGATGGACGTCCCGAATGCAATTGCGTAAGGCAGGTGCTGCCCAGGAAGTTCAGGGTGCGCGATTGTACGCAAGGTAAATGGGTGTTGCAAGTAGCCGTCTATCGCGCCTTGACACTACGGGGAGAGGGTCCTAGCATGCCGCGCAACCCTTCTGGAGCGACTGTCGCTGATGCAACCCCAAGCTTTCTACCGCGCGGTCGCGGACGATTTTAGCGCCGTCGACGGCATCATCAAGCAGCAGCTGACGTCTAAAGTGCCGCTGGTCTCCAAAATTGGCGACTATATTACGTCGGCGGGCGGCAAACGCCTGCGGCCTTTATTAGTCCTGTTGTGCGGCAAGGCCCTTGGCCGCGAAGGCGATGACCTGCGCCTGCTGGCCGCCACCATCGAATTTTTGCACACCGCAACCTTGCTGCATGACGACGTGGTCGACATGTCCGGCATGCGCCGTGGCCGCGAGACGGCCAACGCGATGTGGGGCAACGCCCCGAGCGTGCTGGTGGGCGACTTCCTGTATTCGCGCTCGTTCGAAATGATGGTCGAACTGGGCTCGATGCCGGTGATGAAGATTCTTTCACAAGCCACGCGTATCATCGCCGAAGGCGAAGTGTTGCAACTGTCCAAGGTTCGCGACGCCAGCACCACCGAAGAAACCTACATGGAAGTGATTCGCGGCAAGACTGCGATGCTCTTCGAAGCCTCCACCCACAGCGCCGCCGCCTTGTGCGAAGCGACGCCTGAGCAAAGCGAAGCGCTGCGCACTTTCGGCGATCACCTGGGGGTTGCGTTCCAGTTGGTGGACGACTTGCTCGACTACCGTGGCGACGCCGAAACCCTGGGCAAGAACGTCGGTGACGACCTGGCCGAGGGCAAACCGACCTTGCCGCTGATCTACACCATGCGCGAAGGCACGCCGGAACAGGCCGCGCTGGTGCGCAAGGCGATCCAGAAAGGCGGTATCGAAGACCTCGAAAGCATTCGCGCTGCCGTGGAAGCCTCGGGCTCGCTGGATTACACCGCACAATTGGCACGTGACTACGTGGCCCGCGCGATCAAATGCCTGGAAGCGCTGCCTGCCAGCGAATACCGCGACGCGTTGGTCGAGCTGAGTGAATTCGCGGTGGCGCGTACTCACTGAATACTCCCTGCAGAGCGGGCTTGTGTGGGAGCGGGCTTGCTCGCGAATGCGGAGTGTCAGTCACTGAATACGTTTCTGATAGACCGCATTCGCGAGCAAGCCCGCTCCCACATTTAGATCCCAGTGCCAACCCACTCCCCCGCTCGCGCTGCAAAACCCTATATAATGTGCGCTTTTTAGCCATCCTGACTTTAAAGGAGCTTTAGTGAGCACGTTGCCACCCTGCCCGAAATGCAATAGCGAATACACCTACGAAGACGGCGCCCAGTTGATCTGCCCGGAATGTGCGCATGAGTGGTCCGCCACTGGTGAGGCCGAAGTGGCCGGCGATGAAACCGTGAAGAAAGACTCTGTAGGTAATGTCTTGCAGGACGGCGATACCATCACCGTGATCAAAGACCTTAAGGTCAAAGGCACTTCGCTGGTGGTCAAAGTCGGCACCAAGGTCAAGAACATCCGCCTGTGCGATGGCGACCACGACATCGACTGCAAGATCGACGGTATCGGCCCGATGAAACTCAAGTCCGAGTTTGTGCGTAAAGTCTGAGCCTGCTGCCTCCATCCCGCGCCCGCCGCGGGGTGGCTTTTCGCCCTCTGCGTTGATCAAGCGCAATACCCACACAGAAAAATCAGTAAACCGCCAATAGGCACTTGCTATTCTACGAATAAGAATTATTCTCATTGAAACTTATCAAGGAGAATGAACCATGACGTACTTGATCGATGCCTGGCTGGACCGCCCACACCCTTACCTGCGAATCCTGCATCGGGAAACCGGGGAAGTCTGTGCGGTGCTGGAAGAAGAAGCGCTGAATGAGCTGCAGGACCAGGGCGACCTGGACGTGAATGGCCTGAGTTCGAGTGAGCCCGGCGTACTTAAAGAAGTGGTGCGTAACCTGTTTCTGTTCTGCTATGCGCGAGCGTTGCGCCCGGCAACGGAGCTCAATGGCAAATTTCACCCATGAGCGACCGCGCAAAACCTGTGGATGCAGGCTTTATGTGGAAGCGGGCTTGCTCGCGATGCTGGCGACTCGGTTCACAGTTAAACCGGGTCGACGCCATCGCGAGCAAGCCCGCTCCCACACAGGCACAAGGCCCGCAATAACCTGCTGTGTTACAGAACGTCGAGCAGCTCGACGTCGAATACCAACACGCTGTGCGGCGGGATGCTGCCAACGCCTTGAGCGCCGTAAGCCAGCTCGCTCGGCACGTACAGGCGCCATTTGCTGCCGGCATTCATCAGTTGCAGGGCTTCGGTCCAGCCGGCGATCACGCCGCCCACCGGGAATTCTGCAGGCTGGCCACGCTCGTAAGAGCTGTCGAACACGGTGCCGTCGATCAGGGTGCCGTGGTAGTGAGTACGCACTTGGTCTTCACGGCTCGGCTTGGCGCCGCTACCGGCAGTCAGCACTTCAAATTGCAGGCCCGACGCCAGGGTGGTGATGCCATCGCGCTTGGCGTTTTCAGCCAGGAACGCCAGGCCAGCGCCAGCCGCGGCTTCAGCCTTGGCAGCCGCTTCGGCTTGCATGATTTCACGAATGACCTTGAAGCTCGCGGCCATTTGCTCTTGGTCAACGCGGCTTGGTTTGCCGGCGAACGCGTCGGTCAGGCCGGCCAGGATGGCGTCAATGCTCACGCCCGGTGGCGGGTTGTCGCGCAGTTGGTCGCCCAACTGACGGCCGATACCGTAGCTGACGCGGGTTTCGTCGGTGGACAGATTAACTTCGGACATGAAGAGGCTCCGCTGTAGGGCAGCACAGTTTTCCCGTGCCATCCAAAACTAAAAGGGCCAGCAGACTAGCACACAAGACCGACTTCTGATCAGCCCCACGCCCCGCCTACCAGAGTGCCAGGTCGTAAGTCAGGTAGAGCCGATAGTTGTCGCGGTCACTGGCATAGGTCGAGCGGTAGGTTGCTTTGCGCAACTCCACGCCAAGGCCTTTGAACGTGCGGCTCTGAACCACGTAGCGCAGATTGGTATCGGACTCCCATTCGCGCGCCTCACGCCCTTTGTAATCGCCGTTTTGCCCTTTGTAATAACGGGTCATGAAACTCAAGCCCGGCAATACCGCGGCAAAGTCATAGTCGTAGCGCAGCATCCAGGTTTGCTCACCAGCCTGGATGAACTTGCCCACGCCGGCGTTACTGAAGGAATACACGGTCGACACACTGGCATAAGGCAATGCCGTTTCGCCGTTGACCTTCTGATAACCGACACCGAGCGCCTGCGCGCCCAGGCGGTAGGTGAACAGCCCACTGAACATGTCACTGTCGACCTTGCCGTTACGCGCCTCCCCCGCCTCGTCGCTGATGAAGTAGCGCAAGTCGCTGGTCAACGTGCCACTGCCGACCGGCTGTTTATGTACAAGGCCGAAGAATTGCTGGCGATAGAACTCACGCAGTTCACCGTAATACCAGGTGCCACTGAGACGCGGAGTGAAGGCATAAGTGGCACCGGCAAAATCGAAGTCGCTGCCCTTTTTGCCACTGTAGCCCTGTGGATAAATAGCCACACTGTCGGTTGAGTTTCGCAACTTGAATTTGTCCAGGTGCCCGGTGTGCAGGTACAGGTTGCGAATACCGGTGTACTCCAGCTGGGTACCCTGGAAAGTCTGCGGCAGCAGGCGCCCATCGTTGTGCACCAACACCGGAATCTTTGGCAGCAACGTGCCGGTTTTCACCACGGCATCGCCCCAACGTAGCTTCGCGGTGACGCCCAGGCTTGAAAACTCGCTGGCCGCGTGACCGTCGTCGTGCACCGGTAACAGACCGGTACCGGCGTGGGTGGGGCTGGAGTCCAGCCGCAGCCCGGACAACCCCAACGCATCGAGGCCAAGGCCCACCGCACCCTCGGTGTAACCCGACTGCAGGTTGAGCAAAAAGCCTTGCGCCCACTCCCGGCGATCATTGCCGCCGTCACGGTAATCGTCGTTGAAGTAGAAGTTACGCAAGGTCAATCGCCCCTGGGAATCCTCCCAGAAACCTTGGGCCAGCAGCGCCGGTGACAGGCTCGCCACCAAGCCCGCCGAAGCGATTTTGCCCCTCGTGAAAAACGCTCGCATAGCTGTTTCCTCAATGCCTGTTGTGGTTTTTATGGGCAGTTGCACCGCGCGACACACTGGACGGCACGTCGCGTTGGAGCGGACACTAACGGCTCATCCACCCCCCCACAACGTTATGCGAGATGCGCATCAGGCTATGCGCAAAGCACCGCTCGCCCCTCGCAACCAACAGGAAGAGCACGGTGAATCTCAAGCAGCTCGAAGCCTTCAAGGCGATCATGTCCACCGGCTCGACCATCGGCGCAGCGACGCGCATGGGCCTGTCGCAATCGGCGGTCAGCCGCCTGTTGAGCCAACTGGAGGAGGCGTTGGGTTTCGCATTGTTTCTGCGCAAGAAGGGCCGCCTGATGGCCACCGCAGAAGCGGAAGAGTTGCTGACCGAAGTCGCCGGCCTGGTAGACGGTATGCAGCGCATCCAACGCTTGGCCGACGAGATGCGTGTGGGCCGCTCGCGCAAGAGCCTGCTCAAGGTCGGCGTGCCTACCAGCATGACCCAGGAGCTGCTGCCACGGATCGTCGCGGAATTTCTCAAGAGCCATGACGACATCGTTGTCGAGTTGCTGACCGGCTCTTACGACATGATCGAACGCGCTGTGCTCGACCGTTCCGCCGACCTGGGCTTTGTGCGCTTGCCGACGGAAATCGCCGATTTCGACATCGAACCGGTGCTGGAAACCGAAGGCGTCTGCGTGATGCCCCTCGACCATCCACTGACCCGTCACGCATGTATCGAGGTGCAGCACCTGCGCAATGTGCCGCTGGTGATGCTGGGCCGGCAACGGGCTCTACGCGCGCAGTTGAATCAGGTGTTTCGCGCCGCCAACCTCACGCCGCAAGTGCGCGTCGAAGTGCATTCGGTGGGGGCCGCCTGCAGCTTTGTCGCTGAAGGCCTGGGCGTGTCGATCGTCAACGGCTTGCTCGCCAGTCACTTCCTGCATTTGCCAATCGTGACCCGGCCTTTTCGCCCGGCGCTGCCCTACTCGTTCGGCCTGGCCTATCGCGCCAATGAACCACGCCCACCAGTTGTAATCGCGTTTGCCGAGCATCTCAAACAGCGTTTGAACGCACAAAACGCATAGCCCGACCCGCCCTGCGCATAACGTTGTCGGCGCAAAAACTTTGCCCTAGTGTCCGCTCCACACGCGTCACTCCCCTATAACAAAAACGGCGAACGCCGGGGCAGCCAGCATGAGCGAATCACAGATCACCCCCACCCAGGCGGTGGCGGAAAAACCCGCGCAACGCAAACAGATCAACCCAGCCATCATCCTGCTGAGCATCGTCTTGCTCGCCGTGGCGTTCACCTACGCGGTGAACTCGGGCACGTTCGAGCGCCAGAACGGCCTGGTGATACCGGGCTCCTATCAAGTGCTGGAAAAGCACGACAGCCTGGGCCAGTTGTTCTCACTGGAGCCGCGCAAGGTCGGCGATACGATGGCCCGTCCGGTGTCACTGGTGGAAGGCTTCATGGCTATTCCCCAGGGCATCGAGAAACGTGCGGCATTGATTTTCATGGTGCTGTTCATCGGCGGTATGTTCGGCGTGCTCAATAAGGCCGGCGTGATCGACGCCGGGCTGGAGCGCCTGCTGGGGCTGACCCGAGGCAATATCTACGTGTTGGTGCCGAGCCTGATGCTGGTGTTTTCAGCCGGCAGTACCTTCATGGGGCTGGCCAAGGAATTTATCCTGATCGTTCCGCTGATGGTCGCCATGGCCAATCGGCTCGGGCTGTCGAACCTGATCGGGCTGGCCATCGTCACCATCTCGGTAAAGATCGGCTACCTGGCATCGATCTCCAATCCGGTGGCGCTCTCCGTCGCCCAGCCGATGGTCGGGCTGCCGATATTCAGTGGCTTGAGCATGCGCGTATTGGCCTACTGCACCTTCCTGCTGGTGGGTATTGCTTTCGTGCTGTGGAGCATTCGCAAGCACGGTTTCGATGCGACGGCGCAGATCACGTTCGAACGCAAACCGCTGCCTACGCGCCACCTGATCAACCTGATCGTGCTGCTGACAGGCATCGGTTTTTTGGTCTACGCCTCCAACCGCTGGGCCTGGAAATACCATGAGCTGTCGGCGTTTTATCTGCTGCTGACGGTGGCCTTCAGTGTGATCGCCCGGTTGGGTGCGAGTGTCGCCGCCAGTGCCTTTGTCGATGGCATGAAGAAAGTGCTGATTGCCGGTGTGCTGATCGGCCTGGCCACTGCAGTGGAAATCATCCTCAGTACTGGCCAGGTACTGGACACCATCGTCAACAGCCTGGCCAATGTGGTGGGCGACCACGGGCCGATTGTGTCGGCCTACGGCATGTTCTTCGCGCAACTGGGCCTGGATGTGCTGATCCCGTCCACCTCGGGCCAGGCAGCCGTGACCATGCCGATTTTCGGCCCGCTGGGCCAGCTGTCCGGCGTCAGCCCGCAGACCACAGTGTTCGCGTTTTTGATGGGCAATGGCCTGACCAACATGATCACCCCCACTTCCAGCGGCCTGCTGGTGCTGCTGGCGACGGCCAATGTCGGCTGGGGCCAATGGGCGCGTTACATCCTGCCGCTGTTCTTGATCTACGCCGTGCTGGCGATGGTGTTGCTGGCCATTGCGGTTACGAGCGGGTACTGAGTCGATGAGTGTTTTCCCCATGCAAACCCTGCACAACCAAATGATCCCGATGCGCGATGGCATCCACCTGGCCACCGATATTTATTTACCGGCAGGCAGCGACGGCCCCTTTCCCGTCGTCATCGAACGCACGCCTTACGACAAGAGCAAACCTTCGCGCTCGGAAAAACAGCTCGACGGCCAACACATCTCCCGCGAACAGATGGCGACGCGTTTTACTCAACAAGGTTTTGTCGCCATCTTCCAGGACTGCCGTGGGCGCTACGCCTCCGAAGGGCTGTTCACCAAATACACCGCTGAAGGCGAAGATGGTTTTGACACCTTGGCCTGGATCGTCCAGCAACCCTGGTGCAACGGCAAAGTCGGCAGCATGGGCCTGTCTTACGCTGCCCATACACAGCTAGCGATGGCCTGCCTGCACCCACCTGGCCTGAGCAGTATGGTGCTGGACAGTGGCGGATTCGCCAACGCCTACCAGTGCGGGATCCGCCAGGGCGGTGCATTCGAACTCAAGCAGGCTACTTGGGCCTTTCGCCAGGCCAAGGAGAGCCCGGCAGCACTGGCCGACCCACAGGTTCGCCTGGCGCTGGAGCAGGAGGATATTCATCAGTGGTTTACGCGGATGCCGTGGCAACCCGGCCAGTCTCCGTTGCGCCATGTGCCGGAGTACGAAGCCTACGTGCTGGAGCAATGGGCCCAGGGCACCTTCAGCCAATACTGGCAGAAGTCCGGCCTCTACGCCGAAGGCCACTACTCACAGTTACCGGATATTCCAGTGCTGTTCATGTCCAGCTGGTACGACGCTTATGTCAGCTCCACCCTGGCCAACTACACCGCCTTCAGGCAAAACGGCACGGCAAACCAGTGCTTGGTCATGGGCCCCTGGCTGCATGGCGATCGCAACATCAGCCACAGTGGCGATGTGGATTTCGGGCCTGCGGCCGTGTTCGATGGCCAGGTCGATCAGGACTGGCTGAGTTGCCGCCTGGCGTGGTTCGAGCAAACACTCAAGCCTTCGCCGCCGATCCCCAGAGCCAATGTTCAAGTGTTTCTAATGGGCGGTGGCACTGGCAATCGGGACCAAAACGGTCGCATGGACCACGGCGGCCGCTGGCTGCAATCATCGCAGTGGCCACTGCCGGGCAGCCAGGCATTGACCTTGTACTTGAATGCGCAAAAGCAGCTGACGCGCAGTGCGCCCGAAGGCGTCGACACGCACTTGAGTTACTTCGCCGACCCCGCTCATCCGGTCCCGACCCTCGGCGGCGCGCTGACGTCCGGCGCCCCGGTATTTGTGGGCGGTGCTTTTGATCAACGTGAACGCGCCGACTTCTTCGGCACCCGAGGCGACAACCGCCCATTGAGCGAGCGCGATGACGTGCTGAGTTTCCAGACCGAGCCACTCGATGCAGACCTGATTGTCGCCGGTAGCGTGCAGATCGAGTTGTGGATCGACAGCGATGCGCCCGACACCGATTTCACCGCCAAGCTGATCGACGTGTATCCACCGAGTGCCGATTACCCCGACGGCTTTGCGATGAATATTACCGATGGCATCCACCGTTGCCGCTATCGCGAATCCTGGGAACAGCCGACGCTCCTCATACCTGGTAAACGGGTCAAAGTACTGATCGAGCCCTTCGCCACCTGCAACCTGTTCAAACGCGGCCATCGGCTGCGCCTGGACATCGCCAGTAGCAATTTCCCGCGCTTTGACGTCAACCCCAACAGCGGCGAACCTTCGGGCCAGGCCAACCACCCGCGAGTCGCACGTAACACCGTGCACATGAGCCCCGGGGCCACGTCGTACCTGAGGCTGACCGTGATGCCTGACGCCTCGGCACTGTGAGCGCGCAGGGTCGCCATTGCCACGCGGCGATGGCGCCCCTTCGTCGCCCGCGTAAGAAAAGTATTTAAGAATCATCGCTTGCCGCCGATACACCGCTACATACAATTGGCTGGCTCAAACAACAACACCGTCCAGCAGACAGACATCATTCTTGCGGAGCATTCGATGAATAGCTGGTTCGGCAACATCAGCGTCAACCTCAAACTCGGCCTGGGCTTCGGCCTGGTGCTGGTCCTCACGTCCATCCTGGCCCTTACCGGCTGGACCAGCCTGGGCAGCCTGATCGACCGTAGCAACTGGATGAGCGACATCACCCAGCTCAATGCGTCCCTGACCAAGCTACGTATCGTGCGCCTGCAATACATGCTGGCCGATGGCGACGAAGCGGTGGCACAGACCGTACAGACTAACCTGGATGCTTTTGCCGCCAAGCAACAGAAGCTGTTGGACAGCTTCAAGAGCCCGGAAAACCTCAAGCTGCTCAACCAGCAGAAGGCCGTCATCACCGCCTATCAACAGTCCCTGAACAAGATGCGCGAAGCCTACCGTAACGGTAATAGCTCACGCCAAGTCATGGGTGACAAGGCAGCCATCGCCAATGAGCAAATCAACGCCCTGGACACCAGCGTGCAGCAGATGCCCGACAGTCCGGAGCGCTTCGCGCAATACCAGGCCGTGACCAATGCCAAGGAAGAATTCCAATTGGCGCGCTACGACGTGCGTGGCTACACCACTAACGCCAACGCCGAGACCGAAGCCCGCGCCGCAGCGCAAATCGAGAAAGCCATCGCGGGTTTGAAAAACCTCAGCAGCGCATTCGGCAACAGCCAACAAAGCGCACTGGCGTCACTGGAAACCGCGCTGGGCGCGTATCGCAGTGCCGTACAGGCCTATAAAGCGGCCAACAACAACATCGTTACTGCTCGCGCCGAGATGACCACTCAGGGCAGCGACATCGTGTCGATCAGTGAGAAGCTCTACGATATTCAACTCGATCGCCGCGACGCCGAAAGCGCCCAGGCCCGCAGCCTGCAATTGATCAGCACGTTGCTGGCATTGCTGGTCGGCATCATCGCGGCGCTGGTCATTACTCGCCAGATCACTCGCCCTATCCAGGAAACCCTGGCCGTGGTGGAACGCATTGCTTCTGGCGATCTGAGCCACAACATCCAGGTCACCCGCCGCGATGAACTGGGCGTGTTGCAACAAGGCATCCAGCGCATGGGCACGACCCTGCGTGAATTGATCAGTGGTATTCGCGACGGCGTGACACAAATCGCCAGTGCCGCCGAAGAGCTGTCGGCCGTTACCGAGCAGACCAGCGCCGGCGTGAACAGCCAGAAGATCGAGACGGATCAAGTCGCCACGGCGATGCACGAAATGACGGCCACCGTGCAGGAAGTAGCCCGTAACGCCGAGCAGGCGTCCCTTGCCGCTGCCGAGGCAGACGGTCAAGCGCGCGCCGGCGACAAAGTGGTGGCCGAGGCCATCGCCCAGATCGAGCGCCTGGCTGCCGAAGTGGCACGTTCCACCGACGCCATGACGCACCTGCAGCAAGAGAGCAACAAGATCGGCAGCGTGATGGATGTGATCAAAGCTGTGGCCGAACAGACCAACCTGCTGGCACTCAACGCCGCAATTGAAGCGGCACGTGCCGGTGAAGCCGGTCGCGGGTTTGCCGTGGTTGCCGACGAAGTGCGTGGCCTGGCCCAGCGCACACAAAAATCCACTGAAGAAATCGAAGGCCTGGTCGCCGGTTTGCAGAACGGCACCCAACAAGTGGCCAGCGTGATGAACAACAGCCGCAGCCTCACCGACAGCAGCGTCGAGCTGACCCGCAAGGCCGGCGTCTCGCTGGAAAACATCACCCGTACAGTGTCGAACATTCAGTCGATGAATCAGCAGATTGCAGCCGCGGCCGAACAGCAAAGCGCCGTAGCTGAAGAGATCAGCCGCAGCATTGTGAACGTGCGCGATGTGTCGGAGCAGACCGCCACCGCAAGTGACGAGACGGCCAAGTCGAGCGTGGAACTGGCGCGTTTGGGTAGCCAGTTGCAGCAGATGGTCAGCCATTTCCGGGTTTAGAAATCCCGAGTCGTAAACCAAAAAAGCCGCCTCGGTTTAAGCCGAGCGGCCCACCTCTCAGACCTTACAGGTCATCGAAGCTGTCCCGCAGGAATGTCCACACGTGATAAACACGCAGGGCATTCACTACGAGGTTCCACGTACGTCGTGCAAACTTAGACATACTCGGCCCTCCAACAGTTGGGCCTTACCTCCAGCGCACTTACCGGAACACGCGAGCCTTCGGACGCAGGTCGATGCGTCCTTTGAGGTGGCCGGGCTAGTGGTCCTTCCGCATAAATCCGGCACGGATTACTAGACCGTGGCGGTCAGTCCAGAATTCGCGCGCGTACCCGGCTCACCTAAAAAGCGACAAACGCAGAACGGAGAGGATCCTAACCAACATCGCGCTTGAAGGTGTGACCAATAGTGGTTAAATATCCAGTATTTATCATGAGATTTATTTCAGGTTTTTTCAGCATGAATTACCAAGGCAAAAGCATAAGGAAACTGCCGATCCTGACCATCGCCGAGTCTTGCACCGGTGACATCACCAACGGTATTATCAATCGGCAGGTCGATGCGTCCTTTGAGGCAGCAAACTCAGCCGCAAACTGGTTTGCAATAAAAAACCGCCCTACTAAGGCGGTTTTTTATTGCCTGCACTTTACCGATCAGCCCTCGCCTTCCTCGACAAACACCAGCCGATTCCCGAACGGGTCCTTGATGCTCATCTCGCGCGAGCCCCAAGGCGTTTCCTCTACTTCAGGCTTGGCATAACGGTAGCCCTTGCCCTGCAATTGCTGCTGGTACGCATCCACCGCTTGCGCCTGAATCCGCACCGCCGAGCCTGGCGACGCATCACCGTGGTGCTCGGACAAATGCAGCACGCACTCGCCCAACGACACTTGCAGATACAACGGGAAATTCGCCTCGAAACGATGCTGCCAATCCACCTTGAAGCCTAGAAAGTCGACGTAGAACTCCAACGCCTTGGCCTCGTCGAAAATCCGCAAAATGGGGGTGACTTTTCCTAAGTGCATCGCGACCGCTCCGTGTGTGAGAGCGCCCACTATAAAGACCAAAAGCCTCGACGCAAATCCCCACTGCGCGGCAAAAAACGCCCCGGCCGCTGACCATTCGCCTGCCCATCGCTGTAGCTCAACACCCCGTTGATCCAAACCCCGTCAATGCCTTCCGCCGCGCGTTCGGGCGCTTCAAAATCCGCCACATCGCGCACGCGCAATGGGTCGAACAGCACCAGGTCGGCCCAATACCCTTGACGAATTTCACCGCGCTCGGCCAAGCCAAACCGCGCCGCCGACAAGCCGGTCATTTTGTGCACCGCCGTGTGCAGCGGGAACAACCCCACATCGCGGCTGAAATGCCCCAACACCCGTGGAAACGCGCCCCATAGCCGTGGATGCGGAAACGGGTCTTCAGGCAAGCCATCAGAGCCGACCATCGACAGTGGGTGCGCAAGGATGCGCCGCACATCGGCCTCATCCATTCCGTAGTACACCGCCCCCGCAGGTTGCAGGCGGCGCGCTGCTTCCATCAGCGAAACCTGCCACTCGCCGGCGATTTCCTGCAAGTCGCGCCCGCCCATTTGCGGGTGCGGCGTCGACCAGGTAATGGTGATGCGAAACGCATCGGTGACCTGTTTGAGGTCCAGGGTCGAGGAACTGGCCGCATACGGATAACAATCACAGCCGACAGGGTGGGTTTTCGCAGCCAGCTCCAGCGACGCTAACAGCTGCGGGCTACGCCCCCAATTCCCCGCGCCCGCGCATTTGAGGTGAGAAATAATCACCGGCGCCTTGGCGTGTCGGCCAATCAGGAACGCCTCGTCCATCGCCTCCAGTACCGGCTCAAACTCACTGCGTAAATGCGTGGTGTACACCGCCCCGAACGCCGTCAGTTCTTCACTGAGTTGCAGCACTTCATCGGTCTCGGCACTGAACGCGCTGGCATACGCCAAGCCTGTGGATAAACCGAGCGCGCCGGCGTCGAGGCTTTCGCGCAATTGCACGCGCATCGCCGCGATTTCTTCGGGCGTGGCGGAGCGCTGCAAATCGTCCATATGGTTACTGCGCAGCGCCGTGTGGCCAATCAACGCGGCGACGTTGACCGCCGGATGGGCGCTTTCGACGGCGGCGCGGTAGTCGGCAAAACGCGGATAAACGAAGGCCTCACGCTTGCCCAGCAAGTTCATCGGGTCTGGCGGATCACTGCGCAAACTCACCGGCGAGGCACTGATGCCACAGTTGCCGACAATCACCGTGGTCACGCCCTGACTGAGCTTGGGCAGCATCTGCGGGTGGTGGATCACCACCGTGTCATCGTGGGTGTGCACGTCGATAAACCCCGGCGCCAATACCCGGCCATGCGCGTCGATTTGATGCTGCGCCTGCGCTGTCGACAAGTCGCCAATCGTCTCGATGCGCCCGCCGCGCAGCCCAACGTCGGCGATATATCCCGGGGTGTTGCTGCCATCCATGATCAGCGCCTGGCGAATCAGCGTGTCGTACTGCATATCAGTCTCCAAGCGGCAGGCTGTCGGGGCCGCCGCGATAATCGTCGAGGGCCAGTTTGATCCGGCGCAGGCGCTCCTGGTTGTCGTCCGGCAGGGTCAGCGCCAGCTCGGTAGCGAGCAGGTCGATGGCCAGCAGCATTCCGTAGCGCGCCGCGGTGGGTTTGTAGATAAAACTGGTTTCGGCCGGTTGCAACGGCAGCACCACATCCGCGAGTTGCGCCAACGGTGAATCGGCAAGGGTGATGGCGACGACGGGCGCGTCATAGTTGCGCGCCAGCGTCACCACCTCTAACAGTTCAGGCGTGAGGCCGGTCAACGAACACACGATCAGCGCTTGCTCAGGGCCCAGCGTCGCCGCCGTGATGCGCATCATCACCGGGTCATGGCAGGCGGCAATCGGGTAACCCAAACGCACCAGCCGCACCTGCAATTCGTCGCTGCACACGCTCGACGGGCCGCCCATGCCAAACGCGTGCAGCATGCGTGCCTTGCCCAACAGGCTGACCGCATCAGCAAAACTCGTTTGGTTAAAACCTGACAGGTGCTGGCGCAAGGTCGCTTCGATGTCCCCAAGAATTTGCCGGTGAAACGCCGACTGTTCCGGCAACCCCGCCGGGTCGAGGAAGCGGCTGCCAACGCCACTGGCCTGCGCCAACTGCAAGCGCAAATCACGTAAATCGCGGCAACCCACGCTGCGCGCAAAGCGTGACAACGTCGCCGTGCTGACCTCGGCGCGCTGCGATAACGCGTCCAGACTGGCCGAGGCGGCAAACCCCACATCATCGAGCATCAGCTTGGCGATGCGCCCTTCGCCGGCACTGAAAGAGTCCTGGCGGGCGCGGATCTGGTAGAGGATGTCCATCGGGGCTCCGGGTTACAGGCTAAGGCTCATAAAACCAGTGAAAGGCCATAAGTGAGACCGAAGGCGACTACTGAAATCAGGGTCTCCAGCACGGTCCAGGTCTTGAAGGTCTGGATGACCGTCATATTGAAGTATTCCTTGATCAGCCAGAAGCCGCCGTCGTTGACGTGGGAAAAGATCACCGAACCCGCCCCGGTCGCTAATACCAGCAATTCCGGGTGTGGATAACCCAACGCCATTGCGACGGGCGCGACCACCCCGGACGCGGTGGTCATGGCCACGGTGGCCGAACCGGTAGCGATGCGCATCAGCGCGGCGAACAGCCAGCCCATCACCAGCGGCGACAGATGGAACGCGTGGGCCAGGCCGAGAATTTCGTGGGTAACGCCCGCGTCCACCAGGATGCGGTTCAACCCGCCACCCGCGCCCACCAGCAAGGTAATGCTGGCGGTCGGCGCCAGGCATTCGTTGGTGAATTTGAGGATCGACTCACGGTTAAAACCCTGGGCCAGGCCCAGTGTGTAGAAGCTCACCAGGGTCGCCACCAGCAGCGCGATCACCGAGTTGCCGATAAACAGCAGGAACTGGTTAAAGCCGGTGCCCGGTGTGGCAATCACGTTGGCCCAGCCGCCGATCATCATCAACACCACCGGCAACAGGATAGTGCCCATGGTCAGCGCAAAACTCGGCAACCTTTCGCGCGGTTCACGCTCGATAAACTGGCGCTCCAGCGGGTTCTCCGCCGGCAGGTGAATACGCGGCACGATGAACTTGGCGTACAAGGGCCCGGCGATAATCGCGGTGGGAATGCCGATCAAAATCGCATACAGCACGGTCTGCCCGACTGATGCGTTATACGCCAGCACCGCCATCATTGCCGCCGGGTGCGGCGGCACCAGCGCATGCACCACCGACAAACCGGCCACCATCGGCAAACCGACCATCAGGATCGACACGCCCACCCGCCGCGCCACGGTGAAGGCAATCGGCACCAGCAACACAAAACCAACCTCGAAAAACAGCGGCAGCCCCACCAGGAACGCGATACACACCATTGCCCAATGCGCGTTGCGTTCGCCGAAGCGGTTGATCAATGTGCGCGCCACCTGCTCGGCGCCGCCGGACTCCGCCATCATCTTGCCGAGCATGGTGCCCAGCGCCACGACCAGGGCGATATGCCCCAGGGTTTTACCGACGCCGGCCTCATACGAGCCCATGATGGTGTCGGCCGGCATCCCGGCCATCAGCGCCAGCCCGATAGACACCAGCGTGATGACGATAAACGGGTTGAGCCGGTAACGTGCAATCAGCACGATCAATGCAATGATGGCAATGGCAGCGTATGCCAATAGCCCAAAGCCCGGTGATGCGGCCATGCGGTACTCCTCGGAAAGGGTCACGTCGAACTGGTTGTGAAACTCATAAATCATTCCCGATGAGTATTTTCAATTTTTATGAAAGTAATTTTCGTCCACAGGTACGCGCTGTCGCCTGGGGATATGTGCAACGCCACTGCATGAAAATTCGAGGGGTGTTCTTACATCAGCCTCAATTGGGGCTGGAAACTCAATGGCTTCAATCGAGTCATAGAAGGCGAACTCAGTCAGACAGGAACCGATCATGCTTCGTACCTCCCTCGCCGTCAGCGCCCTGTTGGTTGCCGTGTGCGGCAGCGCTGCAGCCGCCGACAACGCCGCACAGAGCAAATGCATGGACACGGCCAACACGACCGGAGATATGGTCGCTTGCAACGTCAATGAAACCAAGGTGCAGGACGCTCGCCTGAACCGCGCCTACAAAACGGCGCTGTCCGCCCAAGAGGGTGCGCACAAGCAGCAACTGCAGGATGTGCAGCGCCTGTGGATCACCTACCGCGACGCTAATTGCAAGTTTATAGGCAGTGCCACTGGCGGCACTATTGATCGGGTCAATGGTTCCGGCTGCATGCTGGACATGACCCAAACCCGCGCCGAGGAACTTGAAAACCTGGTTGGGCCGTAACCGCGCTCAGCCACAAGCGAACCTGTGGCCAGCGGGCAAGTGTG
This sequence comes from Pseudomonas kitaguniensis, assembly GCF_009296165.1. Classification (GTDB taxonomy): domain Bacteria; phylum Pseudomonadota; class Gammaproteobacteria; order Pseudomonadales; family Pseudomonadaceae; genus Aquipseudomonas; species Aquipseudomonas kitaguniensis. The sequence goes on from NZ_VUAZ01000032.1 coordinate 26,901, forward strand.
GTGAACGGGCTTGTGTTGCGAGCGGGCTTGCTCGCGTTGGGGCTGCGAAGCAGCCCAAAAGACGTGAAGCTGCGCAATCCAACGCAAACACACTCAATCGTGAATGAACCTTCGCGCGCTTGAGCAGCTTTTTTGCAGCGCTCCGACAAATGCAGCACCGCAGATGCTTGCCGGCCTTGCTGTAACGCTCGCGCAAGGTCATCAGCGCGGCAATCGCTGAATAGTCGAACAAAGCT
>NZ_VUAZ01000033.1 GCF_009296165.1 Pseudomonas kitaguniensis
AGCAAGCCCGCTCCCACAGAAGCGCTGTTGATCCGCGACGGCCCCTCAGCGCATTTGCAAAATAATCGGGCTGCTGCTGGCCGGGTCAGTCCCCTCACGCAGCTTGCCCACTGCTTTTGCATCCACCGCACCGCCGTGGTTGCCCCATGTGCTGCGCATGTAAGTCAGCACTTGAGCGATTTCCTGATCGGACAACTGCTCACGAAACGCCGGCATGCGATAGGCATCCGGCACGCCGGCCGCCACCACCCGTTGTGAGCCGTTGAGGGTGATGTTGATTGCCGAAGCGCTTTCCTTGGCGAGTGCCGAAGTGGCACCGGCCAGTGGCGGCATCCACTCAGGCTGGCCCTTGCCGTCCAGCCCATGGCACGACGCGCAACGGGTAGCGTAGGTGTGGGCACCCGGCACATCCGGGCGCGCGTCTGCGGCCACCGCCTGGTACTGCCACGGTGCCCCGTCACGCTGCGGGTCGCCAGGCAGTGACTTCAGGTAACGGGCGATGGCGGCCAAGTCGTCGTCGGCCATGAACTGCGTGGAGTTGTTGAACGCCTCAGTCATCGAGCCGTAGACCACCGCATGCTGGTTGCGCCCGGTCTTGAGAAATTGCACGATCTGCGCCTCGCTCCAGCGTCCCAACCCGGTGTTGGGGTCTTGGCGCAGGCTCGGTGCGTACCAGCCGTCGAGCAAACCGCCGGCAAGGTACGGCTTACCCGACTCGTCCAGTGCCTTTTCGTTAAAGGCCAGGCCGCGCGGGGTGTGGCAACTGCCGCAATGGCCGGGGCCCTGGACGATATACGCGCCACGGTTCCACAGCGCATCCTGCTCAGGTTTGGCGACGTAAGCTGCGGTGGGCGCGAACACGCCATTCCACAATGCGATAGGCCAGCGCAGATTAAGTGGCCATGGAATACCGCTGGGGATATTCGCTTGCTCAGCCGGTTCCACGCCCTTCATGAAGAAGGCGTAAAGCGCGCGCATGTCGTCGTCGCTGAGCTTGGCATACGAAGGGTAGGGCATGGCCGGGTAGAGCCTGCGCCCACCCGGTGCGACGCCGTGGCGCACGGCGCGGTCGAAGTCGCCCAGGCTGTAGGCGCCGATGCCGTGGGTGCGGTCGGGCGTGATGTTGGTGGCGTGAATCGCGCCCAACGGCGTGGCCATTTCCAGGCCACCGGCGAACGGCGCCTTGCCTGGCAAGCTGTGGCAGGCCACGCAGTCGCTGAGGCGGGCGACGTACTCACCGCGGCTTATCAGCGCCGGGTCGAAACTGGCGGCGGGTTGTTGTTCGAATGGCGAGGCAGGCTCGCGGGTGACGTACCAGGCCAGCAGGCCTGCGGCGACCACGCAGGGCAGCGCCAGCCAGCCTGCGGTTCTTGCGAATCGGCGGTTGTTCATGGGCAATCCCTGTCGGTTAGCTAAAGGTGTATCGGCTTAATGGCAAGCTGCGGATGCGTTGGCCGGTCAGTTGCGCCACCGCGTTGGCCACGGCCGGTGCCACAGCGGGCAACGGAGGCTCGCCGACACCACCCATTTTTTCGCCACTCTCGATAATCTTTACGTGCACCTGCGCCATACGCGACAGCGGCAGGATCGGGTAAAGGTCGTAGTTGCGCGCGCGTGGTTTGCCGTCCACGTACACCGCTTCCTCCAGCAACGTTTGCGATAACCCCAAGGCCACCGCGCCATTCACCTGCGCTTCAACAATCGCCGGGTTGACGATGCTGCCCGGGTCGATGGCCTCCCATATGTGATGCACCTTGACTTGCCCACTCTCAATCGAGACTTCGGCGATCACTGCCGCGTGCGAACCAAACGGCGAAGCCATCGCCACACCGCGTGCGCGTCGGCTGCCGTCTTCGGCGGTATAAGGGCCACGTTTCCAACCACCAGACAGCTCGGCCACGGCGTTCAGCAAGGTGGTCAGGCGTGGGTTATCGCGCAGCAGGTGCAGGCGCAGTTCGTACGGGTCGTGGCCGCCTTTGTCGGCCAGTTCATCAAGGAACGCTTCGTAGAAAAAGTCGTTCAGCGAGTTGCCCACCGAACGCCAGTAGCCGAGCATGGCCGGGCCTTTGACGTAGATCTGTGCGATGCGTTTGTTGGCGATGGCGTAAGCCTTGCCCGTCAAGCCTTCAAGGGCGGTAGGGTCGATTTTTTCACCCTGTTTGCCGGCGATGCCTTCGGTGGGGCCTTCGGTGGCGCTGACCGCTTCGATTGCGACCGGCAGGCCTTGTGCGTCCAGCGCGGCGCGGAACTTGACCACGGCGACCGGGCGCAGCGTGTCGCGCAGGAACTCTTCTTCACGGCTCCAGATCAGCTTGATCGGGCGGCCCACGGCCTTGGCCAACGCGATGGCCTGCGGGTACGGGCTGGCCGAGTCATACAGAAAATGCCGGCCGAAAAAACCGCCGAGCAACGGCGAATGCAAAGTGACTTGTTCGATGCTCAGCCCGGCGCGTTTGGCGATGTCGGCACGGAACATGTCGGGCGCCTGGTTGGGCAGCCACATCTCCAGCGAGCCGTCCGGGTTGAAGCGTGCCAGCGCAGAAGGCGGCTCCAGCTGGGCATGGTTGAGGTACTGGTTGTGGTAGGTGGCTTCGACCTTGGTTTTGGCGCCTGCCAACGCGGCTTCCACATCGCCTGCGTGCTCGTCCTCACGCACCGGGCCTTGCTGGGCGGCAAGAAAGTCGCGGTGCCGGTCGCTGGAAAAATCTGCCGGCATGGCGCGCACGCTTGAGTCGGCGGCCGCTTCCAGCCATTCAACCTGAATCGCTTCGACCGCACGTTTGGCGTGCCACCAACGCTCGGCAACCACCGCCACGGCACCCGGTAATGCGTGCACCGAATGCACGCCTTTCATGCCCTCAACCTGCGCCTGATTGCGCAAGCTGCCGACCGTCATGCCCAGGCGTGGCGCATGCTGGACGGCGGCGTGGAGCATGCCGTCGACGATCAGGTCGATGCTGTATTGCGCCTTGCCGGTGGATTTATCGTAAGCATCCAGGCGCTTGACCGGCTTGCCGATCCAGCGGAACTGGCTCGGGTCACGCAGCGTGATGGTCGAAGGGTCCGGCACGGGCATGTCGAGGGCGCGACCGGCCAACTCGCCGTAGCCCAGCGAACGGCCCGAAGCGGCGTGCACCACGCGGCCCGGCGTTGTGCTCAACTGCGCCACCGGCACGCCCAATTGCTCGGCACCGGCCTGCAGCAGCATCGCCCGCGCCAGCGCGCCCAGGCGGCGCATGGTCGGGTAGCTCATGCGTACCGACATGCTGCCGCCGGTGATGCGCATACCATTTTCCATCACCACGTAAGCTTCGCCGGGTGGCGCGGCCTCGACCACAAAGGTGGCGGGGTCGGCGTCGAGTTCTTCACCGACAATCTGCGCCATCGCCGTGTGCGTGCCTTGGCCGCCTTCCATGAACGGGCTGAGCAGGCGCACGCTGCCATCCGGGCGAATCTCAAGAAACGCCGGCACCTGAGTGCCGCGTTCTGCGGCGCCAGCCGTCGCCGCCTGCACCCTCGCCGAGCCAAGTGGCAAGCCGAAACCGATCACCAGCGCGCCCACGGCGGTACTCGCCAAAAAGCGTCGACGGGACACGTTCACCGGCTCGCTGAAGGGCAACGCGTCGGTGGAGTCGTTGCGAATATTCATCAGGCGCTTCCTTTCGCCAAGTCATGCACGGCCGTGCGAATGGCGTTATAGGTGCCGCAGCGGCACAGGTTGACCATCGCCGCTTCGATCTGCGCATCACTCGGCGCCGGGGTGTGCTTGAGCAGCGCGGTGGCCGCCATCACTTGCCCGGACTGGCAATAACCGCATTGCGCCACTTGGTGCTCGACCCAGGCTGCGACCACGCGCTTGCCCACCTCATCGGCCTCGACCGCTTCAATGGTGGTGATCTCGCGACCTACCACGCCGGCCACCGGCGTCACGCAGGAGCGCACCACGTTACCGTCCACCAGCACCGAGCAGGCGCCACACTGGGCCAGGCCGCAGCCATACTTGGTGCCGGTCAGCCCCAGGTTATCGCGGATCACCCATAACAACGGGGTGTCGGCGTCGGCGTCGACCTGATAGGCCTGTTGGTTGATTCGTAGCTCCATGACTCACCTGCTGATCATCGGTTGGTGTGGCTTTTTTTAGAATGGGGGTGGTGCACGTTGGCGTTGATAGCCATTGGCGGGCCTGGGTGATTGCAACTGGCCACGTATCAAAGAACTCTAGACTACGTGGCAGCGCCTATCTATGCGGGCACCGATAATTCGGAGGATCAGGCAAGCATTCAACAGGAATGCACTACTGCGCAGGTTGCCAGCGCGTAGGCCTTTGCTGATCCAGGCCTGCGCGCCGCACTTTTTTTGATTCTCTTGATCTATCCCTGTCACGACCGCGCCTGTTTCGGGCGCGCACAGCAGCCAGACCCGGTGCCGATGGATCGAACGTTAATAACTTTTATCAACCGATGGCCGCTGGTGCTTGCGGCGCTGTGGGTACTCTGTGCGAGCGGTTGCAGCCAACAACAAGGCCGCGACATCGCCACGCAATTCAGCCAAGGCAAGCCCGATGAGTTTTTCCAGACCAGCGTTGATCGCATGGCCACCTTGAGTATGCGGGACAACCTGCAAAGCCTGTATCTGCTGATGAACAAGCTCTACCTGCGCAACCCCAACCAATGGCGCCAGGCGGGTTACCCGGATGCGGTGACGGCCGCGCGGCAGATCCGCCAGGCCATCGAGAACCGCCAACCACTGCCGGCGCTTGGAGACCGGCGCGACTTGGCGGCATTGAGTTATTCGCTGAGCGCCGATTTTCGCGGCGATCGGGTCGGCGCGTTTATCTATGCCATCGGCAGCATGCTTGTGACCGCGCACGGCGGGCGTACCCGGTTTTATGTGACCGACTCAATCAACCCGCAATTTGTCAGCAACGCTGCGCGCAATATCGAGAAAGCCACCTGGCTGCTCAGTCAGCGTCAGGATGCCAACGGCGTGTTGCTGTTGTTTTCCAATGAGCTGTCGGAGGAGGGCAGCAACCTCAGTTTTGCCGTCGAGTTCGGCAAGATCGTCGCGCGCCTGGACCTGCTCACGCAGATGCTCGACGAGCGCTACCGACGTATCGGTCTTAACTACGCGCAGAGCTTGTTGTTGATGAACTTTTTGCCGGTGCAATGACGCTGCACAGCTCAAGCAGTGCGGCGTTTCCTGATCTCACGTAGGAAGTGGCCTATCTTGCAGGTCGTCGCTTGAAACACCCGTCGGTCGGCAATAGCCTCGGACGTTTCTTGAAGATGAGTGCCTGCCTTGGGTAAGCAAAAAACGCATTGGCCGACTGACCGCGAGGTTCGTCTGCGCTTCATCCTCTTTGCCGTACTCGACGTAGCGAGTGCCCAAGGTGCGCCTGCCGAGGTGTTGCTGCCTGCGCACAAATTACTGAGTAGCAAGCCGACGCAGGCGCAGTTATGCGACAGCCTCGCCGCCGTTTTGGCCTGCGAAGAGATGGCCGGGTTCAGGTTCGCGCAGGGCACGGAGGCCGACGATGTGATGCGCTCGCTGGCAGACGTGACCTGAAGCGCCTGCCGATGGGCGCGGGGTCTACACTTGGGTGTCCTGGAGCTGGCGTTGAGGTGGCTTTAGGGGAGTTGGATCAGATGCGCGCTTTTGTGGGAGCGGGCTTGCTCGCGATTGCAGTGTGTCAGTCGAAGAATACGTATCTGACACACCCTAATCGCGAGCAAGCCCGCTCCCACAGTTGGCCAGGAGTGGCCAGTGGTAAGGGCTCAAGCCATCCTGGCCCCCTTGCTCCGGCATCATTTTACTGGCATTGTTTGCGCAATTGGTAATTCTTCCCATTTGAGAATTTTTTGCGCATGCATGACATTCCGGCCGCGCTGGGCGATGGCGCCCGTCAGCAGACCCTTACGGCAATGTACAGCGAGCACCACGGCTGGTTGTACGGCTGGCTGCGCAAAAAACTCGGTTGTTCGCAGCACGCCGCCGACCTCGCGCATGACGCGTTTATACGCGTGTTGATGCTTGCCGAGCCGCACAATATCAAGGAACCCCGCGCCTTTCTCGCCACCACCGCCGGGCGTTTGCTGATTGATGGGGCGCGGCGGCGGCGCATCGAAAAAGCCTACATGCAAGCCCTGGTGATCCAGTGCGAAGACGCCGGCATGCCGGACCCGGCGGCGATTCATGTGGCGCTGCAAGCCTTGGAGCGCATCGCCGAGATGCTCGCCGGCCTGCCTGCAAAAAACCGTGAAGCGTTCTTGTTGAGTCGGCTCGATGGGCTGACCTACAGCGAAATCGCCCTGCGCCTGGACGTGTCGGCCAGCACCGTCAAAAACTACATCTCCACGGCGCTGGTGCATTGCTACCACAGCCTGCATGCGGCGGACCCGCTGTGATGAACTCGGAACACATCATCCAGCAAGCGGCGCATTGGCTGACGCAACTGCAAGACGAAAACGTCAGCGACGCCGACCGCCAGGCCTACACCACGTGGTACCACGCCGACCCGCGCCATGCCGTGGCGATCGAACGCATGCGTTGCCTGTGGGGCGACTTCGAGACCTTGCCCGCGCAACCGGCGCGCATCGCGTTGAATCACGCGTTCGCCGCGCCGCGCGCTCGGGGTGCTCAGGTACTCGGTGTGCTTGGCGGTGTGCTGGGCGTCGTGCTGTGTGGTTGGTTGGGAGTGCAACAGTTGCCGGTGTGGATGGCCGACCAGCGCACTGGCGTCGGTGAACGCCGGCACATCGCCCTCGAAGACGGCAGCCAGTTGCAGCTCAACAGCAACTCGGCCGTCGACGTGAAGTTCGACGGCCACCAACGTGTGATCGAATTGCTGCAAGGCGAGTTGTGGGTCGACGTGGCCAAAGACGCGCAACGGCCCTTCGTGGTGCGCACCGACCAAGGCACGGCCACCGCGCTGGGCACGCGTTATCTGGTCAAGCGCGCGGCGGACGGCAGCACCGTGGTCACGGTAATCGAATCCACTGTGGCGGTTAAAGGCCAGGCCGCGCAGGGCGTCAATGTCGTGGCGGGCCAGCGCTCTGTGCTCGAGCATGGCCGCGCCCAAGCGCCGCAAGCGATCGGCAACGCCGACCCGGACGCGTGGACGCGCGGCCTGCTCAAGGTCAACGACCAGCCATTGAGCGAGGTGCTGCAAACCTTGGCCAGCTACCGCCACGGGCTGCTGCGTTTCGATGCGCAGGCCTTGCAAAACCTGCGGGTGTCCGGCGTGTTCAAGCTCGACGACACGGCGGCAGCGCTCTCGGCACTCGCCGATAACCTGCCGATTCAAGTCGAGTACTTCACCGATTTGCTGGTGGTGGTCAAGCCGCGCTAGCTCAACGTGGGGGCTGGCGCAGGCGTTTGTACAGGGTATTGCGGCTGACCCCCAGCTCGCGCGCCAAGTGCGAAATGTTGCCGCCAGCCGCCCTCAAGCGCTGCGCCAGGTCGCTGCTGTCATCCGCATCCGCATTCGCATCGACACTTGCAGGCGCGGAGCGTGGCGCGGCGACGTGCAAATCCACAAAAAAATCGTCCGGCAGATGCTCCGGGCGTACCGGCTGTTCTTCGGCCATGGCCAGCGCCACCTGCAACACACTGCTGACCTGCCGCAAGTTCCCCGGCCACGGATGCTGCTCAAACAACGCCAGCACTTCGCTGCTTAGCCCGGCCCACTGGGTCGGCTCGCGGTGCTGCTGCCACAACTGCTGGAACAGCGCTTGCTTGTCGGTACGCTCGCGCAGCGGCGGCAGCTCCAGCGTCAGGCCGCCGATGCGGTAGTACAAGTCTTCACGAAAGCGCCCGGCCTGCACCCAGTCGCGTAGCGCGCGGTTGGTCGCAGAGATAATCCGCAAGTCCACCGCGAACAGCTCGCTGCTGCCCACCGGCTGCACGCAGCGCTCCTGCAATACGCGCAACAGGCGGGCCTGGGTCGGCAGCGGCATATCGCCAATTTCATCCAGAAACAACGTGCCTTTGTCGGCCTTGCGGATCAGGCCGATGCTGCCCTTCTGATTGGCGCCGGTGAAGGCGCCTTTTTCGTAGCCAAACAGCTCCGATTCGACCAACTCCGCCGGAATCGCCGCACAGTTCACCGCGATAAACGCTTGGCCGCTGCGCGAGCTGGCGTGGTGCAGGGCTTTGACGAAGACCTCTTTGCCGACCCCGGTTTCGCCATGTATCAACAGCGGAATGTCTTTTTCCAACAGGCGCTCAGCCTGGCGCACGGCTTTTTCCACACGCACGTCGCCAAAATGCAAGGTGTTGAGGCCAATCGAAGTCGGCTTTGTCGGTGGCGGTTTGCTGAACACGCGCGCCTGCACGGGCGTCAGCCTTGGACGTTTGAGCACACATTGAAACCGGTTGCGTCCCGCCGCCTGCAATGAAAACGGCAGGCCTTCCGGCTGATTCAATAATTCCAACAGCGACACCTTGAACACGCTGTCGATCAGCACCCGCGACACGCTGATGCCGAGCAAATTATCGGCGCGACGGTTGGCCGACAGCACCTGGCCACTGTCATCAAAAATCAGCAGGCCCGCCCACTGGCTGTCGAGGTTGTTAAGGCCGGTGTTAAAAGTCAGTTGAAAATGCTCGTCGCGAAACAGGTTGAGGATCAGCCGGTTTTCCACGGTCTGGCTCATCATCCTGACCATGCCCAAGGTGTGGGACGGCGGCAAATAGCTGTCGCTGGACACGTCCAGCACCGCAATGATCTCGCGCTGGGCATCGAAAATCGGCGCCGCCGAGCCGGTCATGAAGCGGTTGGCTTTGAGGAAATGCTCGTCGTGCTCGATATGCACCGCCTGCGCACACGCCAGCGCGGTGCCGATGGCGTTGGTGCCGCTTGCACGCTCTTGCCAACTGGCGCCGGGGTTAAAACCGCGCGCCAGCGCAGGCTCGATAAACCGCTGGTTGCCCCACGATGTCAGCACTTGTCCCTGGTTGTCGGCGAGCATGATCAGGCAGTTTGAATTGCTCAGGATGTTTTCGTAGTAGGGCAACACTTCCTGATGGGTGGTTTGCACCAGCGAATGCTGGCTTTCGAGCAGTTGGCTGATGCCCTCGGCGGGCAGTTGGTCAAAGCTGGGGGCGCTCTGGTGGTTCAGGCCAAAGGCGCGGCAACGGCGCCAGGAATCCTGGATAAGCGTGTCGTGAGCCAAGGGTTCGGCCATGGTGACCTTCTTTTTATTGTTATTGGGCGTGCACAATCTGGCTGACAAAACAGGTTAAAACGCTGGGAGGGGGCAAGCCCCCTCTCACATTTAGAGCTGTGTCGCCGATCAATTGTTGTTCAGAACTGTTCATTGTCAACCTGCGTTTGTTCAGTTGTTCAGGCAAATTGTTCACGCCTGAACATCACGATCAAGCCATTCCCTTACGCATCAAGCGCTTGCATTTTTGGCACGAAACTCGCTCTGACGATTGGGCAGATTCATTCCAATAATAAAAAGGGCGTGTCATGTCATTGACCCTGGAACATGTCTCCCGCGTTGTCGAAGGCCAAACCTGGATCGACGACGCCAACCTGCGTTTTGAAGCCGGTTCCTTCAACGTTTTGCTCGGCCGCACCTTGTCCGGCAAAACCAGTTTGATGCGCCTGATGGCCGGCCTCGACAAGCCCGACAGCGGGCGCATCCTGATGAACGGCGTGGACGTCACGCATAAGCCGGTGCGCCTGCGCAACGTGTCGATGGTCTATCAGCAGTTCATCAATTACCCGACCATGACCGTGTTCGAAAACATCGCCTCGCCATTGCGCCAGGCCGGTGTGTCGAATGAGCTGATCCAGAGCAAAGTGCTCGACACCGCGAAAATGCTGCGCATCGAGAAGTTCTTGAAGCGCCACCCGCTGGAGCTGTCCGGCGGCCAACAGCAGCGTACGGCGATGGCCCGCGCGTTGGTCAAAGACGCCGAGCTGATCCTGTTCGACGAGCCGCTGGTGAACCTCGACTACAAACTGCGCGAAGAACTGCGTCAGGAAATGCGCGAGCTGTTCAAGGCGCGCCACACCATCGCTATTTACGCCACCACCGAACCCAACGAAGCCCTGGCCCTCGGTGGCACCACCACCATTCTTCACGAAGGCCGGGTGATCCAGAGCGGCAAGGCTGCCGAGGTCTATCACCAGCCGCACAGCGTGCTGGCCGCCGAGCTGTTTTCCGAACCGCCGATCAACCTGATGCCAGGGCGAATCAGCGGCAACGAAGTGAGCTTTGCGGATGTTGTGCACTTCCCGCTGAACGTCGACTTGCGCCCCATCGGTGAAGGCGAATTTCGCTTTGGTGTGCGCCCCAGCCACATCAGCCTGGTGCCGAGCAACGACGACGACCTGGAGCTGGCGGTGACGGTAGAAGTCGCCGAAATCAGCGGCTCGGAAACCTTTCTGCACGTGCGCAGCGAGCATTTCCTGCTGGTACTGCACTTGCCGGGGGTGCACGAATACGACGTCGACGCGCCGATCCGCGTGTATATCCCCACCCATAAACTCTTTGTGTTCGATGGCCAGGGCCGTTTGGTCCAGGCCCCCGGGCGCCGTGTCGCGAGGGTTGCCTGATGGCCGAGATCCATTTGCAGAACCTCGCGCACAGCTACAGCCCTGCACCCGGCGGGCCTGAAGACTACGCAATCCGCGAAATGAACCACGTGTGGGAGCAGGGCGGTGCCTACGCCTTGCTCGGGCCGTCGGGCTGCGGCAAGTCGACCTTGCTGAATATCATCTCCGGCCTGCTCAGCCCTTCGGAAGGCCAAGTGCTGTTCGACCACACCGTGGTTAACCACCTGACCCCGGAAAAACGCAACATCGCCCAAGTGTTTCAGTTCCCGGTGGTGTACGACACCATGACGGTGTTCGATAACCTGGCGTTTCCGCTACGCAACCAAGGCATGCCCGAGGCGCAAATTCAGCGCAAGGTGCAGGAAATCGCCGAAGTACTCGACCTGCAAAACCTGCTGGGCAAAAAGGCGCGCAACCTCAGCGCCGATGAAAAACAGAAAGTCTCTATGGGCCGTGGCCTGGTGCGTGACGACGTGTCGGCGATCCTGTTCGACGAGCCGCTGACGGTGATCGACCCGCACCTCAAGTGGAAACTGCGGCGCAAGCTCAAGCAGATCCACGAGCAGTTCAACATCACCATGGTCTACGTGACTCACGACCAGCTCGAGGCCTCGACCTTCGCCGACAAAATCGCGGTGATGTACGGCGGGCAAATTGTGCAATTTGGTACGCCGCGCGAACTGTTCGAGCGGCCCAGCCACACCTTTGTCGGCTATTTCATCGGCAGCCCGGGGATGAACCTGATCGAGGTGCAGGCCGAAGCGGGCGGCGTGCGTTTTGCCGGCACGCTGCTGCCATTGTCCGACGCGTTGCAGCAACGTCTGCGCGACCTTGATTACAAAAAATTGCAGGTCGGCATCCGTCCGGAATTCATCCACGTGTGGGACGAGTACAACCCCGACGCGCTGCAAGCCGATGTCATTCATGTGGAAGACCTTGGCACCTACAAAATCATGACCCTCAACCTCGATGGCGCGCCGGTGAAAGTGCGCTTGGCCGAAGACAAACCGGTGCCCGAAGGCCAGGCTTCAATCAGCTTCCCCGCGCAGTGGCTGATGGTGTACGCCGACGATTACCTGCTGGCGGTGCTGCCATGAACAAGGTGCAGAACAACAAGGCGTGGTGGCTGGTGTTGCCGGTGTTTTTGCTGGTGGCGTTCAGTGCGGTCATCCCGATGATGACCGTGGTGAATTACTCGGTGCAGGACATTTTCGATCAGTCCAGCCGCTACTTTGTCGGCGCCGACTGGTACAAGCAGGTGCTGCTCGACCCGCGCCTGCACGACTCGTTGCTGCGCCAATTCATCTACTCGGCCTGCGTGCTGCTGATCGAAATTCCGTTGGGCATCGGCATCGCCCTGACCATGCCGACCAAGGGTCGCTGGTCATCGCTGGTGCTGATCATCCTCGCGATTCCGCTGCTGATCCCGTGGAACGTGGTGGGCACGATCTGGCAGATTTTCGGGCGTGCCGACATCGGTTTGCTCGGTTCTACCCTTAACGCGATGGGCATCAGTTACAACTACGCGGCCAACACGGCGGACGCGTGGGTCACCGTGCAGGTCATGGACGTGTGGCACTGGACGTCGCTGGTGGCGCTGCTGTGTTATTCGGGGCTGCGCGCGATTCCGGACGTTTACTACCAGGCCGCACGCATTGATCGTGCCTCGGCGTGGGCGGTGTTCCGGCATATCCAGTTGCCGAAGATGAAAAGCGTGTTGTTGATCGCGGTGATGTTGCGCTTCATGGACAGCTTCATGATTTACACCGAGCCCTTCGTGCTCACCGGCGGCGGGCCGGGTAACGCCACCACTTTCCTCAGTCAGACACTGACCCAGATGGCCGTAGGCCAATTCGACCTCGGCCCGGCAGCGGCGTTTTCGCTGGTGTATTTCCTGATCATCCTGTTGGTGTCCTGGCTGTTCTACACCGCCATGACCCATTCCGACGCCAACCGCTGAGGCCGCCAACATGAGCAAGCGCAAGGTTATTCCACTGCTGATCTACATCCTGTTTCTGCTGGTGCCGATCTACTGGCTGCTGAACATGTCGTTCAAGAGCAACACCGAAATCCTCGGCGGGCTGACGCTGTTTCCGCGGGATTTTACCCTGGCTAACTACAAGGTGATCTTTACCGACCCGAGTTGGTACACCGGCTACCTCAACTCGCTGTACTACGTGAGCCTGAACACGCTGATTTCTCTGAGCGTGGCGCTGCCGGCGGCGTATGCCTTCTCGCGCTACCGTTTTTTGGGCGATAAACACCTGTTTTTCTGGCTGCTGACCAACCGCATGGCGCCGCCGGCGGTGTTTTTGCTGCCGTTCTTTCAGCTGTATTCGTCCATCGGCCTGTTCGACACGCACATCGCCGTGGCCCTGGCGCATTGCTTGTTCAACGTGCCGTTGGCGGTATGGATTCTGGAAGGTTTCATGTCGGGCGTGCCCAAGGAAATCGACGAAACCGCCTACATCGACGGCTACAGCTTTCCCAAGTTTTTCGTGAAGATCTTTATCCCGCTGATCGGCTCCGGCATCGGCGTCACGGCGTTTTTCTGCTTTATGTTTTCGTGGGTCGAGTTGCTGCTCGCGCGCACGCTGACCTCGGTCAACGCCAAGCCGATAGCGGCGGTAATGACGCGCACGGTCTCGGCATCGGGTATCGATTGGGGCGTGCTGGCGGCGGCGGGGGTGTTGACCATCCTGCCGGGCATGCTGGTGATCTGGTTTGTTCGCAACCACGTGGCCAAGGGCTTTGCCCTCGGCCGGGTCTGAGGAGTCGATGATGGAATGGATGGCCTGGACCACCCCCACCGCGCTGTTCTTCGTGGGCATCGCCGTGATTTTGGCGGGCATGACCACGTGGGAATTGCGCTCGCCGAGCATCCCCCGGCGCGGCGTGTTGCCGATCAGCACCACGCGTGGTGATCGCTTGTTTATCGGTCTTCTCGGCAGCGCCTACCTGCATTTACTGGTGATTGGTGCAACCGGCTGGAACATCTGGGTGGCGACTGCGCTGTCCCTGGTGTGGCTGTTGTGTGTGATGCGTTGGGGCTAGTGCTCCACTTGAATAAACAACCAGGAGGTCTCTATGTTCGATAAAAACAATAAGCTGCGACATAGCATTTCGTTGGCCGCCGTACTCGCCCTCAGCGGTTTGAGCGCCACGGCGTGGGCCGATGCGTATGAGGACGCGGCGAAAAAATGGATCGGCAGTGAGTTCAAACCGTCCACGCTCACCGCTGCCCAGCAGCTCGAAGAGCTGAAGTGGTTTATCAACGCGGCAGAGCCGTTTCGTGGGATGAAGATCAACGTGGTGTCGGAAACCCTCACCACCCACGAGTACGAATCCAAAGTGCTGGCCAAGGCCTTCAGCGAAATCACCGGTATCCAGCTAACCCACGACCTGTTGCAGGAAGGCGACGTGGTAGAGAAGTTGCAGACCCAGATGCAGTCCGACAAAAACATCTACGACGGCTGGGTTAACGATTCCGACTTGATCGGCACGCACTTTCGCTACGGCAAAACCGAATCCATCACCGACCTGATGGCCAATGAAGGCAAGGACTTCACCTCGCCGACGTTGGACATCAAGGACTTTATCGGTATTTCCTTTACCACTGCGCCCGACGGCAAGATTTACCAATTGCCCGACCAGCAGTTTGCCAACCTCTACTGGTTCCGCGCCGACTGGTTTGAGCGCCCGGAGCTGAAAGCCAAATTCAAGGAAAAATACGGTTACGAGCTCGGCGTGCCGGTGAACTGGTCGGCCTATGAAGACATCGCCAAATTCTTCAGCGAAGACGTCAAGGAAATCGACGGCAAGCGCATTTACGGGCACATGGACTACGGCAAAAAAGACCCGTCGCTGGGCTGGCGCTTCACCGATGCCTGGTTCTCGATGGCCGGTGGCGGCGACAAAGGTTTGCCCAACGGCTTGCCGGTGGACGAGTGGGGCATTCGGGTGGAGGACTGCCACCCGGTGGGCTCCAGCGTCACGCGTGGCGGCGACACCAACGGCCCGGCGGCAGTGTTCGCGACGCAAAAATACGTGGACTGGATGAAAGCCTACGCGCCACCGGAAGCGGCGGGCATGACCTTCTCCGAATCCGGCCCGGTGCCGTCGCAGGGCGCGATTGCCCAGCAGATATTCTGGTACACCGCGTTTACTGCCGACATGACCAAACCGGGCTGCCGGTGGTGAACGCCGACGGCACGCCGAAATGGCGCATGGCGCCGTCGCCGGTCGGGCCGTATTGGGAAAAGGGCATGAAGAAGGGCTACCAGGACGTGGGTTCCTGGACCTTCCTCAAGTCGACACCCGAAAAACAAAAACTCGCGGCCTGGCTTTACGCGCAGTTCGTGACCTCGAAAACTGTCTCGCTGAAGAAAACCATCGTCGGCCTGACGCCGATTCGTGAGTCCGACATCAACTCTCAGGCGATGACCGACCTGGCGCCGAAACTCGGTGGCCTGGTGGAGTTTTACCGCAGCCCGGCGCGTGTGGAGTGGACTCCGACCGGCACCAACGTGCCGGATTACCCGCGTTTGGCGCAACTGTGGTGGAGCAACATCGCGGCGGCCGCCAGCGGCGAGAAAACCCCGCAACAGGCGCTGGATAACCTGGCCAAGGAACAGGACGCGATTATGACGCGCCTGGAGCGTTCCAAAGTGCAACCGGTGTGTGGCCCGAAAATGAACCCCGAGCGTGACGCGCAATACTGGTTCGACCAACCGGGTGCGCCGAAGCCGAAACTGGCGAACGAGAAACCCAAAGGCGAAACCGTGAGCTATAACGACTTGCTCAAATCGTGGGAGGCGGCGCGCAAATAACCGTTAGAGCGCCTCTGTGGCGAGCGGGCTTGCTCGCCACAGGAGGCCCGCTTGCCACTTCAGAGCGGGCCTTTGTTTGCCCTCAAAATCCGTGCCGTGTCCCGTGCCGGCGGCAACCCGAACACCCGCGCATAATCGCGGCTGAACTGCGTCGCGCTTTCATACCCCACCTCAAACGCCGCACTGGTCACGCTGCTCGCACTGGCCAGCATCAACGTGCGCGCCTTGAGCAAGCGCACGCGTTTCTGGTATTGCAGCGGGCTCAACGTGGTCACGGCCTTAAAATGCCGATGAAACGCCGACACACTCATCGCCGCTTCCTGCGCCAGTGCATCCACCCGAATCGACTCGGCAAAATCCCGGCGAATCCACTGGATGGCCCGGCTGACCCGCGCCATGGCGGTGTCCGGCGCAGCGATGTCGCGCAGCATCCAGCCGTGTGGGCCTTGCAGCACGTGGTAAAGAATTTCGCGTTCATAGGCAGGCGCCAGGGCGGCAATCGCCATTGGGTCGCCCATCAGGCGCAGCATGCGCACCCACGCATCCATCAGCGCGGGCGTGACGGCAGCGACTGAAAACCCGGCCTCCTGCGCGCAATGCCCGCCCGGCGTCGGCAGGTCATTGAGCAAGGTGGTCAGCACCGTCGGGTCCAGCGTCAGGCTCACGGCCAGGTACGGCTCACCCGTACTCGCCGGGTTCACCACGCCCACGGCAGGCAGCTCGATAGACATCACAAAATACGTCGCCGGGTCGTAATGCAGGGTGCGGTCACCCACGGTCATGCACTTGCTGCCTTGCAGGATCAGGTTGATCATCGGCTCGTACACGGCCGCCAGCATGTGTTCCGGGATCGCGCCCTGGACCATCGCCACACGAGGGATGCCGGTCTCGGTGCGGCGGTTTTCGGCCTTGGCGGCCAAGGTACGCAGTTCGATCAATTGATTATTCATGGCGGACATGCTGTTCCTTCCCGACAACGACGCGCAAGCAAAAAGCACAAACAGGCAGGATTGCGGCAGGAACGGCTGCGTCGGCGGGGAGGGTGCTGGTTACTCTGGTCACTCAACTTTTCGACAGTGGAGCAGGCCATGAGCGTTATCGTGATTACCGGAGGCAGCCGAGGCATCGGCGCCAGTACCGCGCAGTTGTGTGCTCGCCAGGGCCACGGCGTGATCCTCACCTACAAGCACCACCCTGAGGCCGCGCAGGCCGTGGTACAGCGCATCGAGTCAGCCGGCGGCAAAGCCGTCGCCGTGGCGTTGGACGTGGCGAATGTCAGCACGTTCGCGGCATTTCGTGAGACGGTGCTGCTCACGCTGCAGGCTACCTGGGGCGTGAAGACCTTGAGCGGGCTGGTCAACAACGCCGGCTACGGCCTGTTCAACCCACTCGAATCGGTGACCGAAGCGCAGTTCGACGGCCTGTTCAACGTGCACCTCAAAGGCCCGTTTTTCCTCACTCAAACCCTGCTGCCGCTGCTGGAAGAACACGCCGGCATCGTCAACCTCACCAGCGCCACGACGCGTGTGGCAACCGCGGGCGTCGCGCCTTACGCCGCGTTCAAGGGTGGCCTGGACGTGCTCACGCGCTACATGGCCAAGGAATTCGGTGAACGGCGTATCCGCGCCAATGCAGTGTCGCCGGGTGCCATTCGCACTGAACTGGGCGGCGGTTTGAACGATGAGTTTGAAGCGCTGTTGGCCGGGCAAACTGCCCTCGGCCGTGTAGGCGAGCCGCAAGACGTAGCGCGGGTAATCGCGCTGCTGCTGTCGGAACAAGGCCGCTGGATCAACGCCCAAACCGTTGAAGTCGCCGGCGGCTACACCATCTGAATCGCGAGGTCACAGCATGCTGAATCATCTGTTTATCTCGGTCAGCAACATCGAGCGTTCCATTCACTACTACGCGGCCAACGTCCTCGACCCCGACGGCTACAGCCTTGAATTTGTGTACAAGAACTGGCAGCACAGCGCATGAAAACACTGATGATCTACGGCGCTACCGGCTACACCGGGCGCATGGCGGCTGAGCATGCCAAACAGCTCGGCCTGGAGGTGGTGATTGCCGGGCGCAACGAAGCGCGCCTGGCCGCCCTTGCCGCCACGTTGAACGTGCCTTACCGCGTGTTTGCCGCCGACGCCAGCCAGTTGCAAGGTATCGATGTGTTACTCAACTTCGCCGGCCCATTTGCTCACACCGCCGAGGCGTTGATGCGCGCCTGCATCGTCAGCGGTACTGACTACCTGGACATTACTGCTGAAATCAACGTGTACCGCCTGGCCGAACAGCTCGGCGCCACGGCCAGCGAGAAGGGTGTGATGTTGCTGCCGGGCGTCGGTTGGGACGTGGTGCCCACCGACTGCCTGGCGATGCACGTCATCAGCCGCGTGCAACAGCCGCACGCGCTGACAATTGCCTTGCAGGTGCCCGGCGCGATGTCGCGGGGTTCGGCGATGAGTGTCGGCGAGATCATCGGCGCGGGCGTCATGGCACGCATTGACGGCGAGCTGGTCGCCACCCCGGACGCGCCTTTGCACTCCCTGGATTTCGGCGACGGCCCGGTGCCGTGTGCGCCGCTGTCCTTCGGTGACCTGGTGACGGCCTGGCACTCCAGCGGCGTGCCGAATATTGCCATGTACGTGCACATCACCGGCGAAGCTTTCCCCGAGGGCGACCTGTCACTGCTGCCCGACGGCCCCAGCCAAGCCCAGCGTGACGCCCATCGCGCCCGCGCCGTGGCCGAAGTCACCGGCAGCGACGGCACGGTTGCGCGCTCGGTGATCGAAACCGTCAACGGCTACAGTTACACCCCGCTGGCCGCCGTGGAAGCGGCGCGGCGTGTGCTCGGCGGCGAACGCCGGTCGGGTTTTGAAACCCCGGCCAAACTGTTCGGTGTGGGGTTTGCGCAGACCATTGCCGGCACGCGGATCATCGACTACTAGCCGCAAAAGTGCTCACGTGGTCGGCGGCCGGGAGCTTGAACCGCGCCGCATCCTTCGCCGGTGGCAAGCCGAACAGCCGTGCGTATTCACGGCTAAATTGCGAGGCGCTTTCATACCCTACGTTGAAGGCGACGGAGGCGGCATCGAGGGTGTCGAACAGCAGCAGCCAGCGCGCCCTGAGCAGGCGCAAGCGTTTCTGGTACTGAATCGGCGTCATCGCTGTGACGGCTTTGAAATGCCGGTAAAACGCCGCCACGCTCATGTCGGTCATGGCCGCCAACGGTTCCACGCGAAAGGGTTGGGTGTAGTGCTGGCGAATCCATTCGGTGGCGCGACGTATCTGTATCAGGCGCCCGTCGGGACGCGCCATGTCTACCAGGGTTTCACGCAGCGGGCCTTGTAATGCCCGAAACAGGATTTCCCGCTCGATCATCGGCGCCAGTACGGCGGCTTCGCTTGGCCGGTCCATTAGCCGCAGCATGCGCAGCCAGGCATCAAGCAATTCTGCGGGTGCTTGCACCGCCGTGAAGCGTTGGGTGCATGGCCGTTCAGCGGGTGCGACTTCGTCCGCCAGTACGGCAGCAATCACTGAAGCATCCAGCGTCAGGCTGACCGCCAAGTAGGGTAGGCCCGTTGCGCAGGGATGAACCTGGCCGGTGGCGGGCACCTCAACCGGCACCACGAAGTAGCTGGACGGGCCGTACGTCGACACCTGATCGCCAATCGACAATGTCTTCGAGCCTTGCAGCACCAGGTGCAGCATCGGCTGATACACCTGAGCTGCGCAGGCCTCGGCGCGCACCATCGCTACGCGCGGCAGGCCGGTGTCGGTCCACGTGTTGTCTGCGCGCATTACCAGCAGGCGCAGTTCACTCAGGTCGTTGTTCATGCGCCGACCTTGAGCCAGGCCAGCCCGTATAGCAAGCGCGCCGAGAAGAATAGGCAAGAATGCGAGAAGAACCGGCAAGCGCTATCCCGGTGCTGGCGCCAATACTGCAAACACGCGGTATTACTCAACCTCAGGAATCACACTTATGAAGCTCGACGGAAAAATTGCAGTGGTCACCGGTGCATCAAAAGGCATCGGTGCCAGCATCGCCAAAGCGCTGGCGGCGGCAGGCGCGACGGTGGTGGTCAACTACGTATCGAGTAAAACCGAGGCTGACGCGGTGGTCGCGCATATTCAGGCGCAGGGCGGAAAAGCCATCAGCGTACACGCCAACATGAGTTCGGGGAGCGACGTCACACGCTTGTTCGACACGGTCAAACAGACGTTCGGCAGCTTGGATATTCTCGTCAATAATGCCGGGCTGGCGATGTTCCAGACCCTTGAGGACCTGACCGAGGAAGCCTTCCACATCCAGTTCAACCTCAACGTGCTGGGGTATCTGCTGGCCGCGCGCGAAGCGCTGAAGTTGTTGAAGCCGGGCGGCAGTATCATCAATATCAGCTCAATCCTCAGCACCGACCCGTACCTGGCTTCCAGCGTTTATTCCGCCACCAAGGGCGCGGTGGATACGCTGACCCTGGCCTTGGCGCGCGAGCTTGGGCCAAAAGGCATCCGGGTCAATTCCATTCTGCCGGGCCATACCAACACGCCGGCAACCGAGGGCAACTTCGCCGGTGAGTTTGGCCAATCGCTGATCGCCGGCACGCCGTTGGGGCGCTTGGGTGAGCCCGAAGACATAGCGCCGCTGGCGGTATTCCTGGCCAGCGAGGATGCCCATTGGGTCACCGGGGAGTCCATCCGGGCCTCCGGCGGCGTGCGCGGGGTGGGTTACTGAGGGGTGGAGGTGTCATTCACGGCCACGATGTGGTGACCTTCAATCGAGACTTTTTCATCCCCATCCGTCTGACAACTCGCACAGCGTGTGTTCAGTGCTGCTTCGCAGATCAGGCGGCCTGAGGCTGAAGCTGCAACTCGCCGTCAACCTCATTGACCACCTCACTGGCCAGCAACAACGGCGCCAAACGCCGGTGCAGTGGCGGCTCGACAAACTCTTTGACGGTGTCGAGCGCCAGCACGCCGCTGAGCGGCAGTTCAGCCTTGGTGTACGACAACCAGGCTTTTTTCAAGGCCATCAACACATCGCTGCCCGCCGTGGTAGCGAAGCGGCGGTGCACCGGTTTGGCGTCGAAGTGGAAGGTGTGCTGGAACGCGTAGCCGGTTTCATCAGCGTGACTGGCGGTGCAGCGTACGCAGGTGCACGCGCCGTCGCCGAACGCGCTGCGCAGGTAGGTATTGAAGTCCACCACGGGTTTGAGTGACAGGCGCTTATCGACCTCGAACAGGTCCCCAGTCATTTTTTCGTCAGTGTTCAACGTCCATTTCCTCGCAGTCGGCGGCAATATTTCAACGCGCGGCACAATACCAGCCGAGCGCCCGTTTGGGGTGATGATTTGCATAACAATAGATCTATATATTCTTTTCCAGTCTTAAAAATCGCCGCTAGGCTCCAGCACCTTCTCGAACACGCGGCAGACCCTCATGACCTTCAAGCGTTCCTCTTTGACACTACTGGCCGCGTCGCTGGCCGCTGCGAGCGCGGTGTTCAGCGCTGGCGCGCACGCCGAAGGCAAGATCAGCATCGCCCAGCAATTCGGGATCGGCTACCTGATTCTCGACATTGTGCGCGACCAACACCTGATCGAGAAACACGGCAAAGCGCAAGGCCTGGACATCGAGGTGGAATGGAACAGCATTTCGGGCGCCACCGCGATGAACGAATCGCTGCTGGCCGGCGCCCTCGACGTAGTTTCGGCCGGTGTGCCGCCGATGCTGACGGTGTGGGACCGCACCAAAGGCAAACAGAACGTCAAGGCTATCGCCTCGCTGGGCTCGATGCCCAACTACTTGCTGACCAATAACCCGGACGTGAAGACCCTCAAGGACTTCACCGAGAAAGACCGCATTGCCGTGCCTGCCGCCGGCGTGGGCTTTCAGTCGCGCACCTTGCAGATTGAAACCGCCAAGCAGTTCGGCGACGCCAACTACAAGAAGTTCGACGACATCTCCATCAGCCTGGCCCATCCCGATGCCACGGCGGCGCTGATTGCCGGGGGTTCGGAGATCAATTCGCACTTCTCCAGCCCGCCATTCCAGTATCAGGAACTGTTGAACCCCAAGGTGCACAAGGTGCTCAGTTCCTACGACATCCTCGGCGGGCAGGCCACGTTCAACGTGCTCTACACCACGCAAAAATTCCACGACGAAAACCCCAAGACCTACAAGGCGTTTTATGACGCGCTGGCCGAGGCCGAGACGATCATCAAGGCCGACAAGCCTGCGGCCGCCAAAGCGTATATCCGCGTAGAAGCGTCTAAATTGCCGCTGGACCTGGTGGAAAAAATCGTCGCGGACCCGGAAATCGACTTCACCATCGTGCCGCAGCGCACCTATATCTATGCCGAGAAACTCCACGAATTGGGCGTGCTGAAAAACCAGGCCGCGAGCTGGAAGGACTACTTCTTCGAAGAAGCCCATGGCGGCAATGGTAGCTGAACCCCCGATACTGCTCTGAAAACACACTCAGAAATGTGGGAGGGGCGTGTTCCCACAATGACCGCATTCTCGGTTTGGAACTCGGTTTAATGTGGGAGGTGGCTTGCTGCCGATGGCTGAGTGTCAGTCACTGAATGCGCTGGCTAAATAACCGCTATCGCGAGCAAGCCCACACAGTTGATGGCATTCTCATGATGGAACTCGGCTCAATGTGGCTATCAGGTCAGCGGAAAAACTCGCCGGGGGTGGCGTCGAACTGCTGGCGAAATGCGTTGATAAAGGCTGATGTCGACTCATAACCGCAGGCCAACGCCACATCCGTCACGCGCTCGCCTTGCTCCAGCGCGGGCAGGGCGCTGAGCAGTCGCAGGCGTTGGCGCCAGGCGCGAAAGGTCAGCCCGGTATCACTCAAAAACAATCGGCTGAGGGTTTTCTCGCTGACGGCCAGCCTGGCGCTCCACTCTGCCAACGTCGTCTGCTGCTCCGGGCGCAGGCTCAGGCTGCGATAGACCTGCCGCAGTCGCGGGTCATGCGGCAACGGCAGCATCAAATCCACCTGCGGCGCGGCGGCGAGTTGGTCCAGCACCACCTGAGCCAAGCGCCCATCCGGGCCGTCCTCGGCATATTCAACCGGCAGTTCGCTGAAACGGCGGATCAGCTCGCGCAACAAACTGCTCACCGCCAGCACCTGGCAGCGCTCGGCCGCCCAGGCGGTGACGCTGCAATCCAGGTAAAGGCTGCGCATCTCCGTGTGCGGCGAGCTAAACACGCGGTGCGGCATGCCCGCCGGAATCCACACCGCACGCTGCGGCGGGGCGACGAAGCGGCCGGCGCGGGTCTGGATCTCGAGCACCCCGGAAATCGCGTAAGACAATTGCACCCACGGGTGGCTGTGCTTGCGGGTCAGCGCGCGGTTGGGCAGCGATTCGGTGCGCCCGTATACCGGCCGTGGCAGGCTGGAAAGCCCGGGCACGCTGCGGCGCACGGCTTTTTCATGTCCTTTAGGCGGCATTTACTGGCTCATTGGCGTTAGTCGGTAACTTGCGGTTACGTTAGAGTCGCGACGATGCTCTTGGCAACCCCTGGAAGATTTGTTTATGACCCGCCCGCGTTTTCTGCCTGACAACTTCACCCTGACCCTGATCGCCACGGTGATTCTCGCTTCGTTGCTGCCCGCCAGCGGCCAAACCGCCGTGGCCTTCGGTTGGGTGACTAACCTTGCCATCGCGCTGCTGTTTTTTTTGCACGGCGCCAAGCTGTCGCGCCAGGCCATCGTCGCCGGTGCCGGCCACTGGCGCCTGCACCTGTTGGTGTTCAGCCTGACCTTTGTGCTGTTCCCGTTGCTCGGGCTGGCGCTCAAACCGCTGTTGTCGCCGCTGATCGGCAACGACCTGTACATGGGCATGCTCTACCTGTGTGCGTTGCCCGCCACCGTTCAGTCGGCGATTGCCTTTACCTCGCTGGCGCGCGGCAATATTCCGGCGGCGATCTGCAGCGCGGCGGCTTCCAGCTTGTTCGGGATATTCCTCACGCCGTTGCTGGTGACCTTGCTGCTCAACGTGCACGGTGACGGCGGTTCCACCGTCGACGCGATCCTGAAAATCAGCGTGCAGTTGCTGCTGCCTTTTGTGGCCGGGCAAATCGCCCGCCGCTGGATCGGCGAGTGGGTGGGGCGCAATAAATCCTGGCTCAAATTCGTCGACCAAGGCTCGATTTTGCTGGTGGTTTACGGCGCGTTCAGCGAAGCGGTCAACGAGGGCATCTGGCACCAGATTCCGCTGTGGGAGCTGGGCGGGCTGGTCGTGGCGTGCTGCGTATTGCTGGCGTTGGTGCTGGTGGCGTCTGCGCTGTTGGGCAAGGCTTTCGGCTTCAGTCAGGAAGACCGCATCACGATTTTGTTCTGCGGCTCGAAAAAAAGCCTGGCCACCGGCGTACCCATGGCTCAGGTGTTGTTTGCCGGGGCGAGCATGGGCGTGCTGATCCTGCCGTTGATGCTGTTTCACCAGATTCAGTTGATGGTTTGCGCGGCGTTGGCGCAGCGTTATGCCAAGCGGCCCGAAAGCATTCCCGAGCTGATGGGGCAGGTTGATCCTTGATCTAGCTCAACCCTTTGCACGAATCGCCTCAAGTTAACCTGCCGCCAGACGACTTACTTATTGAGAGCCCAATAAGGAGTGGCGGCATGAACGTTAAAGGTATTTCGGTATTTGCAGGTCTGTTTTGCCTATGGGCGGGCGCCTGCGCTGCGGCGCAGACAGTGGGTGGGGGTACGCTTGAGTTTCGCGGCGCTATCGTTGAGCCTGGGTGTGCGACAAATGCGCGCAGTGGCGCGGTGATGGAACTGACCGGGTGTGCCGAGTTCAGCCGTGGCAGCCGCTTTGATGTGCGCAACCTGACGCCGCTTACCAGCGTCAATGCGGCCCACGTGTTGCTGGTGGCAGACAGCGGCAGCGGGCGTTATTACGATCAGCGGTATCTGTTGGTGGACGGCGCCGGCAAGCCGATTCAGTCGGGAAACTACGTCATCACCCTGACCTCGCCCTAAGCGGCGCGGCGACGATGCGGGTCAACAGCGGGCCGAGAAACCTATAGAATGCTCGGCGGCGGCGTTGTTCTGCGTGGCCATCGATCATCGTCAGAGTACCTCGCCCGCCAATGAGCATTTCAGCTGCAACGCCTCAAGCCAACTGGCAACCGGTCATCGCCCTCGCGCTGGCCGCGTTTGTGTTCAATACCACCGAATTTGTGCCCGTCGGCCTGCTCAGCGCCATCGGCGCCAGCTTTGACATGCCCATCGCCAGCGTCGGGCTGATGCTCACCATCTATGCGTGGATCGTCTCGGTGACCTCGCTGCCGGTGATGCTGCTGACGCGTAACGTGGAGCGGCGCAAGCTGCTGATCGTGCTGTTTTGCATGTTTATCGCCAGCCATATCCTCTCCAGCGTGGCCACCAGCTTTGGCATTTTGATGCTCAGCCGCATCGGCATTGCGCTGTCCCATGCGCTGTTCTGGTCGATCACTGCCTCCCTCGCCGTGCGCTTGGCGCCGGAGGGCAAACAGGTGCAGGCGCTGGGTTTGTTGGCCACCGGCACCTCGCTGGCGATGGTCTTGGGCATTCCGCTTGGCCGCCTGCTGGGTGAAGCCATGGGCTGGCGCACCACCTTCCTGGTGATTGGCGCCTTCGCCGCGGCGCTGGTGTTCTGGCTGGCGCGCACCTTGCCGCCGCTGCCAAGCCAGAACTCCGGCTCGCTGCGCAGCCTGCCGCTGCTGTTCAAACGCCCGGCGCTGGTGGCGCTTTACGTGCTCACCGCGCTGGTGGTCACCGCACAATTCACCGCCTACAGCTACATCGAACCCTTCGTCGAAGGCGTCGCCGGCATGAGCGGCGGCACGGTAACCCTGTTTCTGCTGGTGTTCGGCGGCGCAGGCATTATCGGCTCGCTGCTGTTCAGCCTGGTGCACCGCTTCAACCCGCATATCTTCGTGATCAGCGCAGTGGCCCTGCTTGCCGCCTGCCTGGCACTGATGCTGCCCTTGAGCGGCGCCGAGTCGTACCTGGTCTGCCTGAGCGTGTTCTGGGGCATGGCGATCATGGGCTTCGGCCTGGCCATGCAGTCCAAAGTGTTGGTGCTGGCCCCGGACGCCACCGACGTGGCCATGGCCATGTTCTCCGGCATTTACAACATCGGCATCGGCGGCGGCGCCCTGATGGGCAGTTGGGTCGGCAGCCATTTCGGCTTCGCCTGGATCGGCGCAGCGGGCGGGTTGCTGGCGGCGGTCGCATTGATTGGCTATTGCCTGGCGATTCGCAAGTATGGGACGGGTGTGGCGTCGCACCCGTAGAGGCTCAGATCAAAATCACACGCCGAACGCGGTCAATTGTGGGAGGGGGCTTGCTCCCGATAGCTGAGTTTCAGTCGATACATAAGCTGACTGACACACCGCCATCGGGAGCAAGCCCCCTCCCACAGTTTGAAGCTGGCAGGCATCAAGGCTTCCAGGTGTCTACATCCTTGGCGTCGACCGCCTTGGGCAACAGCCCGGCCTTGAAAAACGCATCGGCAATCTTCTGCTGTTCGCCCAACTGATCAATCGTCACCGGCTGCACCTGATAACTGCGGTGCGCGTTGGCGGCCTCAACCGTGGCCACGTCCAGGTTGCCCCACAGCGGGCCGAGCACTTTTGCCGCGTCCTGCGGGTGGGTTTTGACCCACTGGCCCGCCTTTTCCAGTTGCTCATACACGCGCTTCAACACGTCGGGATGCGCCTTGGCGTACGGCGTCCG
>NZ_VUAZ01000034.1 GCF_009296165.1 Pseudomonas kitaguniensis
TAAGGGTCAAGTGCGATACGCATGTTCAGAACCTCCCGGATCTGCTGTTGGAATGCAATCTACTGTGGGAGGGGGCTTGCTCCCCCCTCCCACACTGGCGCGTTCCGTCAGTGGGTTGGGCGTTAGCCGTAGAAGTGCGGGCGTGGTGGCAGGCTGACTTTTACGATCTGCTCGCTGCTTTGCGCTTCAATGCACGCGTCCGCTGCCACTGCTGCGGCAAACCCGTCCCACGCCGATGGCCCACCGACCTGGCCGGCGCGCACGCTGTCGATAAACGCCTGCAACTCAACGTCATACGCGCCGATAAAGCGGTCTTTCCAATCCATCAAAATCGCATTCGACAGCTTCGCCTCGCTGCGCAATTGCACGTGCGAAGGCTCCGGCAGCTTGGCGATGCCTGTCTCGCCGACCACCTCGCACTGAATGTCGTAGCCGTATTGGCAGTTCACAAACACTTCCACATCGATGCGCGTGCCCTTGGCGGTTTCCAGCAGCACGATCTGCGGGTCACGCAGGTGCGCCAAGGCTTTGCTGGTCTTGCGCGGGAACACCACTTGCACCGACACATAGTCGTCGTTGAGCAACCACCGCAACACATCCAATTCGTGGATAAGCGTGTCGGTGATCGCCATGTCGGTCTTGTAGTTCTCGCCCACCGTCGGGTTGCGGTGCGCGCAGTGCAGCATCAGCGGCTCGCCGATCTGGCCACTGTCGATCACCGCTTTGAGCGCGCGATAACCGTGGTCATACGGGCGCATGAAGCCTACTTGCACCAGGCGCTTGCCGTGCGCCACCTCGGCGTCGACGATCTTGCGGCAGCCCTCAGCCGTCACCGCCAGTGGCTTTTCGCAAAACACCGGCTTGCCGGCGGCAATGGCGGCGAGCACGAATTCTTCGTGGCTCGGCCCCCAGGAAGTGACCAAAATCGCATCCACCTGCGGCGAATTGATCAACGCGTGGCCGTCCGCATACACCTCGGCGCTGAGCTGCAAATCTGCAACCACCTTGGCCGCTTGCTCAAGGTTGATGTCGGTCACCGCCACCACCTGGCTATTGAGCAGGGTTTGGCTGCAACGACGAATATGGTCACGGCCGATAGCGCCCGTACCAATGACGCCCAGGCGCAACGAACTTGATTGAAAAGACATACAAACACTCCTCTTGTTATTAGTACTGCCGAGCTTTGGCCAGGCGTTCATTGAGTTGTTTGGCCACCGCGTCAGTCCGCGCGCTGGTAGAGACTTGCGCCACACCGACCCGCCACCACGACAGGTATTTGTGGATCATGGTTTTGGGCAGCACCTTGATATCGATCAGCGTCGACACCGTTTGCGTGCGCGCATCGGCCAGCGCCGCGCGCAGTTGCTCGACGTTGCTGACCTTGTAGGTCTTGCAGCCATAGGCCGCCGCGCTCATGGCGAAATCCACCGGCACGAAACCACCGTCAAGCTTGCCGGTTTGCGGGTTACGGAAGCGGAACTCGGTGCCGAAGCTGTCCATGCCGTGTTCCATCTGCAGGTTGTTGATGCAGCCAAACGTCATGTTGTCGAGCAGCACCACGTTGATCTTGCGCCGCTCCTGAATAGACGTGGCCAGCTCCGAGTGCAGCATCATGTAGGAGCCGTCACCGACCAGCGCGTAAACCTCACGCGCGGGTTCTGCGAGCTTCACGCCCAGCGCGGCGTTGACCTCGTAGCCCATGCACGAATAACCGTACTCGACGTGGTAGGTATTCACGCCTTGCTGCGCCAGCTGCGCTGCAAATCACCCGGCAGGCTGCCGGCAGCGGCGACGATGATCGCGTCATCCGCCAGGGTTTCGTTCAGCACGCCGAGCACGCGGCTCTGGGTCAGGCACGAACCGGTCAGCTCGATGAATTCGCGCAGCACGGCCGGGTCCATGTGGTCGTTGATTTCCGGTACAAAATTCTCGGTCTGGTAATCGGCCTGGTAGATGCGGTCCACCTCGGCATCCAGTTGCGCCTTGGCGTTACGTGGCTGGTCGGCCCAGCCCGAGCGATAGTCACCCAACGCGTTCGCCAGCGCTTCCAGGCCCACTTTGGCATCGGCGAGTAACTGCACACCGTCGAGTTTCAGCGCGTCGCACGGGCTGATATTGAGGTTGAGAAACTGCACCTCTGGGTGTTTGAACAGTGACTTGGATGAGGTGGTGAAGTCGGTGTAACGCGTGCCGATGCCGATAATCAGGTCGGCCTCGGGCGCCAGCAGGTTCGCGGCCAGGCAACCGGTTTCGCCGATACCGCCGAGGTTCAGCGGGTGGCTGGAGACCACCGCACTTTTGCCCGCCTGGGTTTCTGCAAAGGGAATCTCAAAACGCTCGGCGAAGGCTTGCAGGGCGGCATTCGCACCGGCGTACTTGACCCCGCCGCCGCAGATAATCAGCGGCTTGCGCTTGCCCTTGAAGGCTGCCAACGCATCGCCGAGCATCGCTTCGGTGGGTGGGCGCCGGTCGATACGGTGCACACGCTTTTGCAGGAAGTAATCGGGATAGTCCCAGGCTTCGGCCTGCACGTCCTGTGGCAAGGCCAGGGTTACCGCGCCGGTTTCCGAAGGGTCGGTCAGCACGCGCATGGCGTGGATCGCGGCGGTCATTAATTGCTCGGGGCGGTTGATGCGGTCCCAGTATTTGCTCACGGCGCGGAAGGCATCGTTGGTGCTGATGCTGAGGTCGTGGAACTGTTCGATCTGCTGCAGCACCGGGTCGGGCTGGCGGCTGGCGTAGACATCGCCCGGCAACAGCAATAACGGAATGCGGTTAGCCGTGGCGGTGGCCGCCGCGGTCAGCATGTTCGCCGCACCGGGGCCAACCGACGAGGTGCACGCGTAGATTTTGCGGCGCAGGTGCTGCTTGGCAAAACCAATCGCAGCGTGGGCCATGCCCTGCTCGTTACGGCCCTGATGCACCACCAGGTCGCCGCTGTCCTGTTCCAGCGCCTGGCCCAGCCCCAGCACATTGCCGTGGCCGAAAATCGTGAATATGCCGGCGACAAACTTGCTCTGCACGCCATCCACTTCGATGTATTGATTGTCCAAAAACTTCACCAGGGCCTGGGCCATGGTCAATCTTGTCGTGGTCATGTTCGCACCTTGTATGAATGCAAATCCGTCGATCAACCCCCACCCAATGTGGGAGCGGGCTTGCTCGCGATTGCGCTGGGTCAGTAAATGAATCAGGTGACTGACACACCGCTATCGCGAGCAAGCCCGCTCCCACAGGTTGGGCGGCGTCAGGTTCGGGAGCGTTGCAGGTGGGCGATGCTTGCGCCAATGGCCTGCTGAATATCGGGCAGCGCGTGCACGCTTTCGGCAAACGGTTCGAACGACAGGTAGCCGTTGTAGCCGGTGCTGAGCAAGGTGTCGATTTGCGCTGCATTGCCGAGAATATCGCCCTCGCCCACCAGCACGCGGTGGCCGTCGCGAATCGAATTCAGCGGCGCGGCGGCATCCTCGACGCCGGAGATATGCACCAGCCCGGTCAGTTCCGGGAAGAACTCATGCTCGCTGGCCAGGTGATGGTGGAAGGTGTCATGCACCAGGCGAAACACGTCCAGGCCGCCAATCGACTGGATCGCGTCGACCGCCACGCGCTTGCGGCGCAGCGCGCATTCTTCAAAGCCCAAAGGTTCGATAAACCCCAGAATGCCGTGCTCACGCAGGATCGGCGCCAACTCGCTCAACGCGGTGCGCAACCCGGCGGCGCGCTGGGCTTCGGTGCGCGTATCACCATGCTCGTTCAGCGGGCACATCACCAGGCCTTGTGCGCCGCACTCACGCGCATAGCTGGCGAGGTTGACCGCTTGCGCGCGGCGCTCGTCGTTCCATACATCAAACGGGTACAGCGCGTTGATCGACAGCACGCTGATGCCCTGCACCGCGCACAACTCACGCACGCGGCTGGCCGGGGTGCCGTATTCGATTTGGTTGCCTTTGAGATCATTGCGGATCTCGATGGCGTCGCACTTGAGGGCCACCGCCAACTCGATGAAATCCGGCAAGGACAGGTTGGGCGCGACCATACGGTTAAGGGCAAAACGTAGCGGCGACTTCATTGTTATTGTTCTCCGTTCAAACCAGTTAGAGGTCCAGCAGCCAGCTGTGCTGCGGGTCGTTATGGAAATGCCAGGCGCGCGTTGGCCCGGCCATCACGTTCAGGTAATAAGACTCGTAGCCGTACGGCACGCTGACCGGGTGGTAGCCCTTGGGCACGACCACCAAGTCGCTGTGTTCCACGGCCATGGCCTGGTCGATGCTGCGGTCGTCGGTGTATACCCGCTGGAACACGAAGCCTTGCGGCGGGTTGATCTGGTGGTAGTAGGTTTCTTCAAGAAAGCTTTGATGCGGCAAATCGTCGGTGTCGTGCTTGTGCGGCGGGTAGCTCGACGAATGCCCGGAGGGCGTGCGCACTTCCACCACCAACAGCGAATGCGCGGGTTCGCTGTCGGGCAAAATGTCGCACACATAGCGGGTGTTGGCGCCTTTGCCGCGCACGCTGCGCTTGCAGTCTTGCGGGCGAATCAAGCGGGGTTCGTAGCCCGCTGCACCGGGCGCGGCGCACACGGCTATTTGCACGTCGCTCAAGGCCGTAACCTCGGCATCGGTGCCCTGCGGCAGGTAGGCGGCGAAGGGTGATTTATCTTCGAACACCGACTGGCGATCACCGAGGTTTTGCCAGTTGAAACCCTCGCCCTGGATATTCACCCGGCCGCTCAGCAGCACCAGGCACAGTTCTTGATCGCCTGCGGTGACCGGCAAGGTTTCGCCGAGGCTCAAGCGGTAGGCGGCAAAACCCACGTACTCCAGGCGCCCGGCTTCGAGCGCGACCATGGTTTGCCCGCGTTTGCTGCTTTTTACCAACAAGCTCATCACTTAGTCCTCTGGTTGAGCAGCGCCCGCAAGGTGTCATAGCCTTTTTTCGCATAGGCATAGCTGGGCGCCACGGCAGGGTCTTGCTCGGCTTCGACCACCAGCCAGCCGCTGTAATGGGCGGCCAGCAATACGTCGAGCAACGCGGCAAAGTCGATGTCGCCATCACCGGGCACGGTGAAGGTGCCGTTGACGATGCAGTCGGGAAAGCTCCACATCTGGTTGCGCGCGAGCTGCACCACCGGTTTGCGCACGTCTTTGAAATGCACGTGGCAGACGCGCTCGATATGCCGGCGCAGCACCTCGATAGGTTCGCCGCCGCCCATGTAGCAGTGGCCCGAGTCAAACAACAAGCCGACTTCCGGGCCGGTACGGCGCATCAGCTGGTCGATGTCTTCCGGGGATTCAACGTAGGCGCCCATATGGTGGTGATAGGCCAGACGCACGCCTTGCGACAGCGTGAAGCGCGCCAGTTCGGTAAGTTTGTCGGCGTAGTCCTGCCAGGCGTGTTCGCTGTGAAAGCGCGGGCGTTCGATCAGGCGAACGTGTGAACCCTGGATCGAGTCGGCGACTTCACCGTACACCAGCACGTTGGCGCCGTTGTGTTTGAGGAGCTCGACGTGGCCGGCGATGGCCTCGATTTCTTCGGCCACCGAGCGCTGCGCGAGGCGGCTGGAGTACCAGCCGGAGACCAGCGCGAGGTCGTAGGGGCGCAACACATCGCCAACACCTTTGGCGTCTTTGGGGAATTTGCCGTTGAGTTCAAACCCTTCGTAGCCGATGTCCTTGCCTTCGCTCAGGGCGGTGCTCAGCGGCGTCTCACCGCCCAGTGCCGGCAGGTCGTCGTTACTCCAGGAGATCGGGTTGATGCCAATTCGGATTGCGGGCATGGCTGCACCTTTTTGTTTTTATCTGACTTAAGATGTGGACCGGCGTCTAGCTTCGGGCACTGCGCCAGGCAGTGATGAGCTGTTCAAAGGTAGCCTGCACGTGCTGAATCAGCCGCTCATCATCGATCTCCCCGGCCATCCACGCGCGGCTCGGTTCGTGGAAGATCGTGCGGCCCACGGCAAACCCTCGGCACGTACTGCTCTGGCTGGCTTGGCGAAACCCTTCGGCGAGGCATTCAGCCGAAGCGTTCAGGCCCAGCAACACCACGCCACGGCAATACGGGTCGCGCTCGTGGATCAGCGCGTCGAGCTTTTTCCACTCCTCAGCCGACTGCGCTTCGATCTTCCACCACGCCGGGTAGATGCCCAGGTTGTACAAGCGTTTGAGGCTGCGATAGAGCACGTCGGGATAAGTCGACGGGTGATCCTTGGGCGGGATGACTTCCAGCAGCAGTTCATGCCCGCTGACCAGCGAGGCCTCGTACACCGCCTTCAGTTGCGCTTCTTGTTCCAGGCGCAGCATCGGCTCATCGTCCGGGTGAAATTGCACCAGGCACTTGATGATTTGCTCCTGCGGCCAGGCGATCAGGTTGCTGCCAATCGAGCGGCCGTGTTCAAACGCCAACGGCCGCGAGTTCTGCACTTCTACCGGGCGCGCGATCCACCAGCCACGACCGCTGGCGGCATTCAGCGCGTCCTGACCAAAACGCTGGTCGGCCAGCAAGCCCACATCGGCTTCAACACCCTGCTCGCGCAGCTTGCTTTCGACACGTTCGATGGCCTGAATAAACAACTGCTTGATGTCGCTGATGCGCGCCGGGGCCTGGCCGCCTTTTTGCGCCAGCTCCACCAGTTGCCAGCGGTGGTCGAAGGCAAACACAAACAACTGCTTCCAGCGTTTGCGCGGCACCGTAACGCGGTGCAGGCGTTGCAGGGTTGCGTCCTGGTCAGGCCGGGTGATCGGCACCGGGCTATTAAACAGGTAATCCAGTTCGGCAGGCGTGGGCATGGCCGGCGCGCACGCATGGCGCGACACCACCAGGCCGCCGCAGGCATTCGCGAGTTGGCTGCAGCGCTCATCGTCGGCGTCATTCAGCCAGCCACTGAGAAAACCCGACATGAATGCATCGCCGGCACCCAGCACGTTGAGCACTTCAACGCGCACGCCGGGGTAGATCGCGCCGTCTTCCAACCGCGCGGGAATCGCGCCGTGGAGCACCGTGCAACCCTGCGGGCCGAGCTTGACCACCAGTGTGGCCGGGGTCAGTTCGCGCACGGTGCGCAACGCGGTGAGCAAGTCTTCACTGCCGCCGGCGATCAAAAACTCTTCTTCGGTGCCGACGATCAGGTCGAAGCGCGGCAGGATTTTCTGCACATGCTGGCTGACGTTCTGGTCGGCGACGAACCGCGTTTCGCCATCCGCCTTGCCCGCGAGGCCCCACAGTACCGGGCGGTAATCAATATCCAGCACGCGTTTGACGTTGTGCTTGGCGGCGTAGTCCAGCGCCTTGATGCTCGCGGTGTAGACGCCGTCGGTGGAGAAATGCGTGCCGGTGATCAGCAAGGCTTTGCTGGAGGCAATAAAGGCTTCGCTGATGTCTTCGGCGCGCAACGCCATGTCGGCGCAGTTTTCGCGATAGAACACCAAGGGGAAGGTTTCGCGGTCTTTGAGGCCCAGCAGCACCAACGCGGTGAGGCGTTCCGGGTCGACCTTGATGGCGCTGACATCGCAGCCTTCGCGGGCCAGCGATTCCACCAGGAAACGGCCCATATGGTCGTCGCCCACGCGGCTTAACATCGCCGACTTAAGCCCCAGCCGCGCGGTGCCGAAGGCGATGTTGGCGGAGGACCCGCCGAGGTATTTGGCAAAGCTGGTCACGTCCTCAAGCCGCGCACCCACTTGTTGTGCGTAGAGGTCGACGCCCAGGCGCCCGAGGCAAATCAGATCCAATTGACGCCCACTGGCAAAACGAGTCTGGCCCATGCTGGCTCCTGTTATTTTTATCAGCCTGCGTGGTGCCACCGTGGTGACGGCACACGCTCTTGGTGAAAGCAGACTAGAACGTTCAGCGGCACCAATCAATATTTATTCCATAATTATTTTTAGTGGAATATTTTTTCCAATACTTCGGCATAATGGCATGCCAGCCCGGGTGGATCGTTTCAGCAGGCCACCCGCGCCGTGATGCCGGGGTATTTTTTTGCGCCTACCCTGTAGACTTGCGCCCATTATCAGCGCACCAGAACAACCCGTCAGAAGGATTGCCCATGCCCAGCACCGATCAGCCGGCCACGCCCGAGACCACCCAGCAGGACGCTCTCGCCAGCCCCCCGATCAATGCCGAGCGCTTGTTGCAGCTGATCACCGACGAATACGAAAGCCTGCCGCGCCAGCTCAAACGCATTGCCAGCTACATGAGCCAGCAAAGCGACCGGATCATGGTCGACCGCATCAGCGACATCGCTCGCGAATGCGAAGTGCACCCGTCAGCCATCGTGCGGTTTTCGCAGCGTTTCGGCTTCAGCGGGTTCAGCGAAATGCAGGCGCTGTTTCGCGAGGCCTACACCCACAAAACCACGCCGGTGCAGAACTACCAGCAGCGCATCCGCAGCATGATCGCCAACAAATCGCAGAAGGCCAGCGGCGGCGACCTCGCACGCGAATGCGTCAACGCGACCCTCTCGGGCATCGAGCGCTTGGGGCTGGAGTTGGATGACGTAGCCTTCGAGAAAGCCGTGGACCTGGTGGTTAACGCCGACAATATCTACGTGGTCGGCGTGCGCCGCTCGTTTGCGGTGGCCGACTACCTGGTCTACAACCTGCAACACACCAACAAGCGTATCCACCTGATCTCGGGCTTGGGCGGCAGCTACCGCGAGCAGATGCGCAGCGTGCGCGCGAATGACCTGGTGATTGCGATCAGCTTTACGCCCTACGGCAAAGAGACCCAGCACTGCCTGCGCATCGCCCAGCACCATCAGGCTAAAACCTTGATCATTACTGACAGCAACTTGTCGCCACTGGCCAAGCGCGCGAATGCAGTGCTGTTGGTCAATGAGGGGTCGTCGTTTGCCTTCCGCTCGTTGAGCGCCACTTTGTGCCTGTGCCAGGCGCTGTTTATTGCGGTGGCGTACCGGTTGGAATTGAAGGTGGATGAGATTCACGAGCAGGTCGGCTTCGACGATTAAACGCGCAAAAAAAGTGGGAGGGGGCTTGCTCCCGATAGCCGTTGCTATCGGGGGCAGCCCCCTCCCACATTGGACCGAGCGAGGCTCGGGCTTAGTGCATGAAGATCGCGATCAGGATGATCAGCGGGATCGGTACGCCGAGGAACCAAAGCAGTAATGAGCGCATGATGTTTTCCTTAAATTAGGGGCCTGGAATTAACGGGTAAAGTGTTCGGTTTCGACATACACCACGGCATCGCGGCGGCGACCGCCGAAGGTCGCAGCGAAGCTTGCGAAGAACGCACCGATCAACAGCGCAACGAAGGTCCACAGCGAGGTATAAGCAGCAACTTTCGCAGCGGTATCGGCGGCTTGCTTGGCTTTAAGCTTGGCGTCTTCGATGGCTTTTTTGGCATCGCCGTACACCTTGTCAATCCGCGCTTCGGCATCAGCCTGGCTCAGGTTGGTGCGCTGGCTGATCAACTGTGCCAGGTAGGTACGGTCTTCGGCGGCCAGTTGGCCATCGTTGGCCAGGGTGCGCGTGAAGATGCGTGCCACTACACCGTGCACAGCGTCATCGCTGACGGCGGCTGGGCGGTCATCACGGAACAGGCTGTCGACGTAGTAGCCGAAGTCGCCACTGTTGGCGCCTTGAGCGGCACTGCCGGCGGCTTGAGTGAGGCCACTGGCGGCGCTTGAAGCAACACCGGCACCGGCTTTAACGCCGCCGCTGACCACGCTGCTGACCGAACCCACTACCAGTACTGCGGTAACCAGCGTGGCGACGGCCCAAGCGAGGAAACCATGCGCAGTGTCGCGAAAGTACACTTCATCGCCGTGCATATTGGCCCATTTCACGCGCAGACGACCGGCGATGTAACCGCCCAGGCCGGATGCAATGATCTGGGTGAATGCCAGCCAGATAATCGTGGAAATGCCAAGGCCCTTGGCGCTGATGCCGCTGTCGGCCCATGGCGATACTGCGGAAAAGCCCAGGCCGAAGCCGAGCAATACCAGAATAAGCGACAATGCGGCGGCGGCGGCGGCGCCAGCAAAAATCGCCCCCCAGGAAACCCCGGAGAGCGTGCTCGACTCTTGTAGCGTGGATGATGAGGTGATCATTGTTGTTTTGCTCCCGGCAGGAAAAATAGTGTTACAAGTCTCAAAAAGGACAGTGCAGGCGGCGTGCCAGCCGGGGTAAAAATTAAAATCGTTGTATTTCAATAAGTTAAGTAAATTGAACTTAGTTAAACCATGCAAGATGCAAGAATTGCCTGATCGGAGCGGGCGTTATGCAATCTCGCTGCGTGGGTAAACAGATCGTTGCCACCTCTGCGTGGGTAACGCACCCTGTGACGCTGCGCGTCAGCCTCTACCATTGGACGCAGAGCGTCCAAGGCGGCATCCTCAGGCAGAGCGTGGGGACGATCCTGTGTAGCGGTTTTGCCAAGATGAAGTTTAATTTAGGAAGCGTTCAGGGATTTATTGGCAAAATGCACTTACTTCTAGTGTGAATCGCTCACCAGGTAATCCTATGACCCGTATTTTGACCATCGAGGATGACGCCGTAACCGCCCGCGAGATTGTCGCGGAGCTGAGCAGCCATGGACTGGACGTAGACTGGGTAGACAACGGCCGTGAAGGCCTGGTGCGTGCCGTGAGTGGTGATTACGACCTCATCACCCTCGACCGCATGCTGCCCGAACTCGATGGCTTGGCCATCGTCACCACCCTGCGCACCATCGGTGTGTCGACGCCGATCCTGATGATCAGCGCCCTCTCCGACGTCGACGAGCGCGTACGCGGCCTGCGCGCTGGCGGTGACGACTACCTGACCAAGCCGTTTGCCTCGGATGAAATGGCCGCACGTGTCGAAGTGCTGTTGCGGCGCAAAAGCACGGTCAAGGAATTCGAAACCGCCTTGCGCGTGGCCGACCTCGAACTGAACCTGATCAGCCGCGAAGCCAGCCGCGCCGACCAACCGCTGACCCTGCTGCCCACCGAATACAAACTGCTCGAATTCTTGATGCGCAACACCGGGCAGATCCTCTCGCGGATGATGATATTCGAGGAGGTCTGGGGGTATCACTTTGACCCCGGCACCAACCTGATCGACGTGCACATCGGCCGCCTGCGCAAAAAAATCGACCCGCCGGGCCTCACGCCGCTCATTCGCACGGTACGAGGTTCCGGTTATGTCATTGCTGAACCCCTCTAAAGGCTGGCGCTCTTCCAGTAGCCGCTTGCTGGCGCTGTACAGTTCGCTGTTTGTAGCGTGGAGCTGCATCCTCATGGGGGTGCTGTACTACGAAGTATCCGGCTACTTGAGCGACTTGTCGCGCCACTCGCTGCTGCAGCGCCAGCACTTGTTCCAGCGTTTCGACGGCGAAGAACTGGTGGAAGCGCTGACCACCAGCATGACCTTCGACATGAAGGGCGTAGACGCTTACGGCCTGTTCGACGAGCAATTTCGCCCTATCAGCGGGCCGATCCGCGCGGTGCCGCCCGACTTGCCGCTGGACGGCAAGATCCACGCGCTGGCCAACTGCGTCGACTCCGACGACCCAAAACTGCCCAAAGACAGCTGCGACGCCGTGGCCACCCACACCGAAGACGGCCGCTGGCTGGTACTGGTGCGCGCCAACGGTTCATTGTTCGGTGTGACCCGCATTATCTGGCACGCGCTGTTGTGGGCGCTGTCGCTGACGATTATTCCGGGCGCTGCCGGCTGGCATTTATTACGCCGCCGCCCGCTGCGGCGTATTCGCGGGATACAAGCCAGCGCCGAGGCAATCGTCGCCGGCGACCTGACTCACCGCCTGCCGCTCTCGGACCGGCGTGACGAACTGGACATGCTCGCAGCGATCGTCAACGCCATGCTCGACCGCATCGAGAAACTGATGAACGAGGTCAAGGGTGTGTGCGACAACATCGCCCATGACCTGCGCACACCGCTCACGCGCTTGCGTGCGCAGCTCTACCGCATCAAGCAACAGGCCGAGGAAGATTCGGTCTACGCGGTAAAACTCGACGACGCGATTGCCGAAACCGACACGCTGATGGCGCGTTTTCGCGGGCTGTTGCGCATCTCGGAACTCGAAGACCATCAGCGCCGCTCAGGGTTTTTGGTGATGGACCCGCTGCCGCTGTTGCGTGAGCTGCATGACTTCTACCTGCCCTTGGCCGAAGAAGGCGAATTGCAGTTGCTGCTCGAAGTGCCCGAGTCGCTGCCATGGATCACCGGCGACCGCGCGCTGTTATTTGAAGCGCTGTCGAACCTGTTGAGCAACTCGATCAAGTTTTCGCCTGCGGGCGGTGAAGTGATCTTGCGCGGGGTCAATGATGCCGGTAGCACGCGCATCGAAGTGCACGACTCCGGCCCGGGCATTCCGGCGGCGGAGCGCGATGCGGTGTTCCAGCGTTTTTATCGCGTGGATGAAAGCGACCAACAAGGCGGCTTCGGTTTGGGGTTGTCGATTGTGGCGGCGATCATCAACTTGCACGGTTTCAAGCTGGTGGTCGGCAGCAGCCAGCGCGGCGGTGCGCGCCTGGTGCTGGAATGCCGGCAGCAATTGATGCCCGAATAGACCAGGTTTGAGTGGTTAAAGCAGATCAAAAGGGCTGTTGTGGGAGCGGGCTTGCTCGCGATTGCGGTGTGTCAGCTAAGCATTTGTCAACTGACACACCGCAATCGCGAGCAAGCCCGCTCCCACAGTTACTGCATTTCTACTTTAGGGATTCAGCCAGATACACCGCTGTCGGCAACGAGCGACCTCCCACACCGGCTTATCAAGCCGGGAAGTTGGCGCGCAACGCTTCTAGCCCGTCGCTGTACACGCCGGTAAACAGCGTTTCTACCTGCTCATCAGTGGTGCCCGGCGCCGGCTGAACACGCCGGACCAGGTGACTTTCGCCGACGCATCGGTCAAGGCTTCAACCTGCACCGTCGCAAGGTAGGCACTGACCGGAAACGGTGACTGCTCGATGGTGTAGCTGTAGCTGCGCAACACGTTATCAAAGCTCTGCAAACGCTCGACGATCACGCTGCCATCCGCCGTTTCCAAATGGCGCAGGCGGCCACCGTCGCCCGCCTCGCTTTTGACGATTAACGGCAGCCAGTCCGGCAGCGCGTTGAAGCCGCCGATCAATTGCCAGGCCTGTTCGGCCGACACCGGGATTTCAATCACAGCAGATGCTTTTGGCACGGTAAATCTCCAGAAACCGAAGGAAAACGTTGCCCAGCCTGCCACGCTCAGCGCATCAATGCACCAACTCTGTGGGCGGCGGCGTGCTGCCGCTGGCGGCGCCACCGTCGATAATCCTGGCGGCTGGCACACGGCTATCGGGAGCAAGCGCCCTGCCACATTAGCCCGGGCCGTGATTCAAGACCTTGTAAAACCGCACCGTTATGCCTAGCTTATGCGCCCCCCTGCCCTGCGCTTTAAGGCCTTGCCCCATGGTTTTGCGTTTTCGTCCCGTCGTCACGTCACGTTTCGCCCTCGGCTTGCTGCTCAGCGGCGGCATCGGTAGCAGCCTCGCGGCTGAAATTGAACTGCCGACGGTGCAGGTCCAGGGTCAGGATGACGCAGGTTACCGCGCAGGCAGCGCCTCGGTCGGCGGCTTCAATGAAGCGCCGCTGTTGGACACGCCAGCCTCGATCACGGTGCTCAACGCGGCGCTGATCAAGGACCAGCAAGCCCGGTTGCTGAGTGAAGTGCTGCGCAACGATGCGTCGGTGGGCGACAGTTACGCGCCCATCGGCTATTACGAGAATTTTGTAGTGCGCGGCTTCTCGCTGAACGCCGCCAGCAGTTACAAGATCAACGGGCGCACCATCACCGGCGAGCAGAACGTCGCCCTCGAAAACAAACAGCAGGTCGAAGTGCTCAAGGGCCTGGCCGGTTTGCAGAGCGGCATTTCCGAGCCGAGCGGCGTGATCAACTACGTGACCAAGCGCCCGGAAGACGTACGCTCGGTGACGGTGTCGAGCGATGCTCGCGGCAGCGCCTACATCGCCACCGATGTCGGCGGCTGGTTTGGCAGCGAGCAGCAGTTTGGCCTGCGCGCCAACGTGGCGCACGAAGACCTTAAGTCATATGTAGAACATGCCAACGGCCAGCGCGACTTTGTATCGCTGGCGTTCGACTGGAACATCAGCCCGGATGCCGTGCTGCAACTGGATGCGGAATACCAGACCCGGCAGCAGCGCTCGGTGCCGGGTTATCAGTTGCTCGGTGGCACTGAAGTGCCGCATGACGCGTCGCCGAAAAAACTCTTGGGGCACCAGAGCGGCACGCATCAGGTCGGCATCGATTCGCTGAACCTCAACGGCAAATTTGACTACCGCTTCAGCGATCAGTGGCAAGGCAGCGTGAGTGCGGCCCGCAGCAAAGTGGTGATCGACGACTACAGCGCGTTCGCCTGGGGTGGCGACACCCGCGGTGTCGGCAACTACTTCAGCCCCGAAGGCAATTACGACATCTACGATTACCGCAGCCCCGACGACACGCGCCGCGACGATGAAGTGCAAGCGGCCATGACCGGCGTGTTCGATAGCGCAGGCCTGGGCCACGAATTGACCTTCGGCACCAGCGCGTTTCGCCGGGTGATCGATAAGCGCCTGGCGCTGAATGAATGGATCGGCAGCGGCAATATCGATACCGACGCGCCGACCTTCACCCCCACCGACAAGCCGCTGAACGACAGCCATCGCAACCTCGACAGCCGCCAGTACGGCGTGTTTGTCACCGACCGCATCCGCTTCAACGAGCAATGGCAAACCATCCTCGGTGGCCGCGAAGTGCGCCTGGATGAACACGCCTTCGACAGCCAAGGCAATCAGGCACGGCACACCCGGCA
The DNA here is from genome assembly GCF_009296165.1 of Pseudomonas kitaguniensis. Classification (GTDB taxonomy): domain Bacteria; phylum Pseudomonadota; class Gammaproteobacteria; order Pseudomonadales; family Pseudomonadaceae; genus Aquipseudomonas; species Aquipseudomonas kitaguniensis. The sequence goes on from NZ_VUAZ01000034.1 coordinate 14,801, forward strand.
ATACGTGTTTTTGCCGCAGGCGGCGCTGATCTATAAACCGCTTGAAAATATCTCGCTGTACACTAGTTACAGCAAGGGCGTGTCCTTGGGTGGCACGGCGCCGTGGTACGCAAGCAACGCCGATGAAACGCTGGCGCCGACCACATCACGACAGCTCGAAGCCGGCGTGAAGTACGACTGGCGCCGCATCAGCTTCGCCGCCGCCGTGTTCCAGACCCGCCAGGCCTATCAGTACGCCAAGCCCGACGGCGCCGGCAATTTCACCTACTTGCAACAAGGTGAGCAAAAAAACACCGGGCTCGAAGTGTCGGCCAACGGCTGGGCCACCGACCGTCTGCAGATCTCGACCAGCGCGGCGGCGATTCGTGCGCGGGTCAGCGACAGCGGCACGCCCGCGTACGAAGGCCATCAGACGATCAACGTGCCGACCTTTCGCGCCAGCGTGTACGCCGACTATGCGTTGCCGTGGGTGAATGGGTTAGCAGTGCTGGGTGGGGTGCAATACAGCGCCAAAAAGTACGCCAACCGCACCGGCAATGTTGAGGTGGGCGATTATGCCGTGGTGAATGTCGGTGGTCGCTATACGACCAGGTTTGACGGCCATGAAACGGTGTTTCGCCTGAGCGTCGACAACCTGTTCGACACACGCTACTGGCGTGATGCGGGTGAGTATATGGGCGATGACTATTTGTTCCAGGGCGCGCCGTTGACAGCGCGCTTGAGTGCGTCGGTCAACTTCTGAGCCTGGGCTATGCGCACACCGTCAACCTGGCCACCAAACTGCAACACACCGTGTGAGATAAGACGTGGGCCGCGCCTTGAGCATGGCCAAACCACCGGTAAGACCGGTCCGACCACCTTTACACGTTTTTTTTAATGATTTATTTCCAGATTGGATCCCCCTCACCCCCGAATGCTGTACTAGCATACGTCTCAGCGGGAGAGATCACCTCTCCAGGTTATTACCCTGGTGACCCATGTCAAATCCCGTTGCCACAGGCTTGAACACCCACACTCGAATTTCATGGATGAAACGATGAACTCACACCTGTTCCCTCATATAGGGAAGGTCATTGCCAGCACCGGAAGTCGCCATTTTCCGCGCATGCTGCATGACCTGATCCTCACCCAACTGGCAGTGGACGCCACCCATATCACGCAAATGCGAGTGAACGCCAAAGGGCACACCCGACGCCGCATCAGCCCGGTCTACACCGATTCGGCGGTGGCTCTGGGCGAAGAACAACCCGCCGCACAATTGCACCTTACCCGTCGCACAGACGACCTGCGCTACGTGCTGTCGGTGTACCGCTCGCACCAGTCGCAAAGCTTTTCGCCGCAGGAACGCAGCATGCTGCAGGACTTTTCCACGCTGTTGCTGCCGATGGTCGAAAAACACATCACCGCGATCCAGCCGTCCCGCCAGAACAGCGACGCGGCGGTAGCGAAAAACCAAGGCATCGAAACCCTGCGTCGGCGTATTGAAGAACGCCTGGTGCAGTCGGGGCTGACCCTGTCCACCCGTGAATTTGAGGTGTGCGTCGGCCTGCTGGGCGGGCTCACCGGGCCGCAGTTGGCGGAGCAACTGGCGTTGAAGGTCAATACCGTCGAGAGTTACCTCAAGCGCGCGGCGATCAAGCTGGGGATCAGCGGAAGGCATTCGTTGTTGCGGTGGATGTATGCCACGCAAGAACCGCTGAATCTGTAAAACCGTATTTGATAGAGCGCAAGCCGGCCCAATCCCACAGGCAGAATCTGGTCAAACTGTGGGAGCGGG
>NZ_VUAZ01000035.1 GCF_009296165.1 Pseudomonas kitaguniensis
CCCACAACAAGCAGAAGCAGAAGCAGATCTGCTGTGTATGCAAAACCCGCCCTTGATCTGCTTCAACCACTCAGATGTAGATGGCCTCCCACAGTTTTGGGCTTGAGATATTGGATCAACCCCGCTCTGTGCTCAGCTCAATTCCCTGGCCAGAAACGGCGCCGTGCGGCTGGTTTTGCTTTTAGCCACTTTCCAGGGCTCGCCGCTGGCAACCACCTTGCCGCCGAGATCGCCGGCCCCTGGGCCGATGTCGATCACCCAGTCACTCTGCGCCACTACGCGCATTTCATGTTCCACCACAACCACCGTATGCCCCGCGTCCACCAGGTGATTCAACTGGCTAAGCAGACGGTCAACATCGCGTGGGTGCAGCCCGGTTGTCGGCTCATCCAACACATACAAGGTTGCGCCGCGTGCGTTGCGTTGCAGCTCAGTCGCCAGCTTGATACGTTGCGCCTCGCCGCCCGACAACTCAGTCGCGGGCTGGCCTAGACGCAAATAACCCAGGCCGATGTCGCGTAATACCTGCAACGAGCGCAACACGCCAGGCTGTTCAGCAAACACCGCTACCGCCTGCTCCACCGTCAGCCCCAATACGTCGGCGATGCTCAACCCCTGCCATTTAATCGCCAAGGTCTCAGGGTTGTAGCGCGCGCCATGGCAGGTCGGGCACGGCGCATACACGCTTGGCATAAACAGCAACTCGACGCTGACAAAGCCTTCACCTTCACACTGCGGGCAGCGGCCCTTGGCGACGTTGAACGAGAACTGCCCCGCGTCATAACCGCGCTTCTTCGCCGCCGGCATCGCGGCGAACAGCTTGCGCACGTTGTCGAACAGCCCGGTGTAGGTCGCAAGGTTGGAGCGCGGTGTGCGGCCGATGGGTTTCTGGTCGACCTGCACCAAGCGGCGGATGTGCTCCAGCCCGGCACTGATGCGCCCGCCGCTGCTTTGCGGGGTGTCGTCTTCCAGGCTCGGTTCTTCGTCGTTTTCGACCACCCGGCCGAGGCCGGTGCCCACCAGTTCCAGCAGCGCCTGGCTGACCAGGCTGGATTTGCCCGAACCGGAAATACCGGTCACTGCGGTAAAGCAGCCCAGCGGGAAAGCCACGCTCAAGTCATTGAGGTTATTGCGCGTCACGCCTTCCAGCTTCAACCAGCCTGCCGGCTCACGTCGCGACTGGTTTGGCACGCTGCGTTCGGCGAATAAATACGCGCGTGTCTGCGACGCCTCGACCTCGGCCAAACCGGCGGGCGGGCCGCTGTACAGCACGTGCCCGCCATGCTCGCCGGCGGCTGGCCCTACGTCGATCAACCAATCGGCGCGGCGCATGGTTTCCAGGTCATGCTCCACCACAAACAACGAATTGCCTGCGGCTTTCAAACGCTCGAGCGCGGTGAATAACGCCTCGCCGTCCGCCGGGTGCAGCCCCGCTGACGGTTCATCCAGCACATAAATCACGCCGAACAATTGCGAGCCCAACTGCGTGGCCAGGCGCAAGCGCTGCAACTCGCCGGATGACAAGGTCGGCGTGCTGCGCTCCAGCGACAAATAGCCCAGGCCCAAGTCGGTCAAGGTGCTCACCCGCTCAAGCAAATCCTGGGCGATGCGCTGGGCGGCCAGGCGTTTTTCCACTGACAGTTTCATTTTGTCCTGCCCCGCCGCGACCGGCCGCAGCAACTCGGCCACCTGCGCCAGCGACAGTTGTGACAGCTCGCCAATATCCACCCCGGCAAACTTCACCGACAGCGCGGCCTTGGTCAGCCGCTTGCCTTCGCACAAGGGGCAGGCACTGCCTTGCATGAACTGCGAGACGCGCTTTTTCATCAGCGCACTTTGCGTGTGGCTGAAGGTGTGCAAAATATAGCGCCGCGCGCCGCTGAACGTGCCCTGGTAACTCGGCTCCAGCTTGCGCTTCAGCGCCTCGCGGGTTTGCTCCGGGGTGAAGCCTGCGTACACCGGCACGGTCGGGGTTTCTTCGGTGAACAAAATCCACTCGCGCTGCTTTTTCGGCAGGTCGCGCCAAGGCTTATCGACGTCATAGCCGAGGGTCACCAAAATGTCGCGCAGGTTCTGCCCTTGCCACGCCAACGGCCAGGACGCCACCGCGCGTTGGCGAATCGTCAGGGACGGATCGGGCACCATCAGCGCCTCGGTCACTTCGTACACTCGGCCCAGGCCATGGCATTGCGGGCAGGCGCCTTGCGGCAGGTTCGGCGAAAAGTCTTCGGCATACAGCATCGCCTGCCCCGCCGGGTAGCTGCCGGCACGCGAATACAGCATGCGAATCAGGCTCGACAAGGTGGTGACGCTGCCCACCGAAGAGCGCGCGCTCGGCGTGCCGCGTTGCTGTTGCAGGGCCACGGCTGGTGGCAGGCCTTCAATGCTGTCGACATCCGGCACGCCAACCTGGTCAATCAGGCGACGCGCATACGGCGCCACCGACTCGAAATAACGGCGCTGCGCCTCGGCGTATACCGTAGAAAATGCCAAGGACGATTTGCCCGAGCCCGACACGCCGGTGAAGACCACCAGCGCATCGCGGGGGATGTCCACATCAACGTTACGCAAGTTATGTTCACGGGCGCCGCGCACTCGGACAAACCCGAGGTGTTGGGCATTGATTGCAGGGATGTCACGCGGGGAAGTCATGGGCAACCTTGTCTGACTGTGAGCACGCTGCGCACCCGTTGCGTCAGTGCATCGGGGCTGTAGGGTTTGCTCAGCAGGTGAATATCGGCACTCAGCAAGTGATTGCTGGAAAGAATGTCGCGGGTATGGCCGGAGGTGAACAGCACTGCCACTGGCGGCATTTGGGCGCGCGCCATTCGGCCAAATCGGTACTTTTCGACCCGGCGGCATCACCACGTCAGTAAAAATCAGGTCCGGCTGCACACCGCTCTGCAAGGCGTGCATGGCGCGGTCGCCGTCCTCGGCCGTGAACACGGTGTAACCGGCCTGTTCAAGCACATCGACCACCGTTACGCGTACGTCGGCATTGTCCTCGACCACCAGAATCGTCTCTTGGCCACCCTCGTGCAGCGGCGGTTCGACGCGGGTGTCTTGATTCTCTTCGCCCAGGCTGCGCGGGAAATACATCTGCACCACAGTGCCCTTGCCTTCCTCGCTCCACACCTCGACATGGCCACCGCTTTGGCGCACGAACCCGAACACCATGCTCAGGCCGAGGCCGGTGCCATGGCCTGAACGTTTGGTGGTAAAAAATGGCTCGAACACCCGCGCCAGAATCGCTGGCGACATGCCCACGCCAATGTCCGTCACGGCCAGGCGCACATATTCGCCGGGCGTGATGCTCTTGCCCACGCAGTCGTCGGGGTTGAGGATAATGTTTTCACCGGTGATGCGAATCACGCCCTCGCCGCGCATGGCGTCACGGGCATTGATCGCCAGGTTGAGCAGCGCGTTTTCGAGTTGGTTGCGGTCAACGCTGATAAACCAGGAGTCTTGCGGCAGTTTCACATCGATATGGATGGTTTCGCCCAACGCACGCTGCAACAGCTCACCTAACCCTGCGTAGATGCGCTGCGGGTTATACACGGCTGGCGACAACGGCTGGCGGCGGGCAAACGCGAGCAGTTGCGACGACAGCTTGGCGCCGCGCTCCACCGCTGCGATAGCCGCCGTCACCCGCCGCTGAACCTGGGCATTCTCGGGCTCATGCCGGGCCAGCAGGTGCAGGTTGCCGGCGATCACTTGCAGCAGGTTGTTGAAGTCGTGGGCCACGCCGCCGGTCAACCCGCCGATGGCTTCCAGCTTTTGCGATTGACGCAACTGTTCTTCGGCAGCGGAACGCGCTTGCACCTCGGCAGCCACGCGCTGCTCCAGGTTATGCGTCAATTCCCGGCGCAGGCGTTCGGAGTTCACGTGGTCGGTGGTCTCCACCACAATCGCGAGTACACCGGCCGGTGCCTGGTCATCCCCGGCGACAGGGCTGTAGTAAAGGTCCATCCACACCGCTTCCGGCTTGCCGTTGCGCAGCAGCACCAGCTCCTTGTTGTTAAACGACAAGGTGCCACCGGCCAGGCAAGTGTTCATCACCTGCCGGTTGAAATCAGCCACTTCCGGCCAGCCCTGCTCCACCGGCGTGCCCAGCAGGTACGGATGGCGACCACCGGCAAACAGCGAATAGTGGTCGTTATAAATCATATAACCAGCCCGCCCCCACAGCATCACCATGGGCATGGGTGATGCCAGCAGCATCTGCACGGCGCTGACCAGGCTAGTCGGCCAAGCGTCGATCGGGCCAAGGTCGGTGGCCGACCAGTCGAAGGCACGAATCCGCTGGGCCATTTCGCCACCCCAGCCTTCGCAGCCATGGGTGTTGGATAAAAAATGCATCAATGGGCTCTAGGGGAAGATAAGGGGAGATAAGCGGCGCAGTTGCACTGATAAAAACTTGGAGCCTGGCGGCCATAAATCGTTTCATTGCAGATAGCTTATCTGTGAAGGCTTGGGCAACGCCCCTCAGTGAAAATCGCGACTGCGCACATTGATCCCGTCCAGCAGCGGCGTCAGGTCGGTCAGGCGCCCGGCAATCAGGTGCCGTACCTCGCCCACCGCCTCCCAGCGCCCGTCGACTTTCAGCAGCCGCGAACCGACCAACGCCTGGCGCTGACGCTCGGCCAGGTCGCGCCAGACCACCACGTTGAGGTTGCCGAATTCGTCCTCCAGGGTCACAAAAGTCACCCCGCTTGCCGTGCCAGGGCGTTGCCTGCCGGTGACCAGCCCGGCCACGCTGACGTTGCGCCCATGCTCCACCGACATCAGTTCAAGCGAGCTGCGGCAGCGGCGTTTACCCAATTCGCCGCGCAACAACGCCAACGGATGCGGCCCGAGTGTGGTACCCAGCGTGGCGTAATCGGCCTGCAGGTCTTCGCCAACCGTGGGTGTTGGCAGTTCCACCGCCGCTTCATCCGGGCTCGGCAGGCCGCTGAATAAGCCGAGTTGTTTGTGCACGCCCGCCACGTTCCAGCGCGCCTGGTGCCGGTTGCCCGCCAACGCGCGCAAGGCACCCGCGTCCGCCAGCAACGCTTGGGCACGCGCATCCAGCCCGGCGCGTTCATCCAGGTCGGCAATGTCGCTGAACGCACGGCGCTGGCGTACCGCCTCAATGCGCCGCCCCTCTTCCTCGCGAAACCCCGAAATCATGCGCAAGCCCATGCGAATCGCCGGTTGCTGGCCGTCGATTGGTTCCAGGCTGCAATCCCAGTCACTCGCCTGCACATCCACCGGGCGAATCTGCAAGCGATGGCGCCGCGCATCCTGCAGGATCTGGTCCGGGCTATAAAAACCCATGGGCCAGCTATTGATCAGCGCACAGGCGAAGGCAGCCGGTTCATGGCATTTAAGCCAGCAACTGGCGTAGGTCAGCAAGGCAAAACTGGCCGCATGCGACTCGGGAAAGCCATAGCTGCCAAAGCCTTTGATCTGCTCGAAAATCTGCGCGGCAAAGGCCTCGCTGTAGCCGTTTTTCAGCATGCCAGCGCGCAGGCGCTCTTGATGCGGCTCCAGGCCGCCGTGGCGTTTCCAGGCGGCCATGGAGCGGCGTAACTGGTCAGCCTCGCCGGGGCCATAGTCGGCGGCGACCATGGCGATTTGCATGACTTGCTCCTGAAACAACGGGATGCCCAACGTGCGCTCCAGCACCGCTTTTAATTGCGGTGACGGGTAGGTTGTCGGCTCTTCCTTGTTCCGCCGCCGCAGATACGGGTGCACCATGCCGCCCTGAATCGCCCGGGCCGCACAATCGCAACTTCAATCACCAAGTCGTAAAATGTTTGCGGTTTGAGCCTGGGCAGCATCGACATCTGCGCGCGTGACTCGATCTGGAACACGCCGAGGGTGTCGGCTTTGCTGATCATCGCGTAGGTCGCCGGGTCTTCCTTGGGGATCGTCGCCAGCGACAGGTCGCGATGGCGATGGCGGCGCAGCAAGTCGAAACAGCGGCGGATCGCGCTGAGCATACCCAGCGCAAGAATATCCACCTTGAGCAGGCCGACGGCATCAAGGTCGTCTTTGTCCCACTGAATGATGGTGCGCTCTGCCATGGCGGCGTTTTCCACCGGCACCAGCGTGTCCAGCGGGTATTCGGAAATCACAAACCCGCCGGGGTGCTGGGACAGGTGCCGAGGAAAGCCGATCAGTTGTTGGGTCAGCGTGAGCACGCGGCGCAGGACCGGGCTTTGCGGGTCGAAGCCGCCTTCACGCAGGCGCTCAAGGGGCGGCGCGTCATCACTCCAGCGCCCGCAACACTCGGCCAGCGCGTTGATTTGATCCGGCGGCAAGCCCAAGGCCTTGGCCACATCGCGCACCGCGCCGGCGGCGTGGTAACTGCTGACCACTGCGGTTAACGCCGCGCGGGTACGGCCGTAGCGCTGGAACACGTATTGCAGCACTTCTTCACGGCGTTCGTGTTCGAAGTCGACGTCGATGTCCGGTGGCTCATTGCGCTCCTTGGACAAAAAGCGTTCGAACAACATGCTCGTCAGGCTCGGGTCGATTTCGGTAATGCCCAAGGCAAAACACACCGCCGAGTTGGCCGCCGAGCCTCGGCCCTGGCACAGGATCGAACGGCTGCGCGCGAAGCGCACAATGTCGTGCACCGTGAGGAAGTAGCTCTCGTAACCCAGCTCGCTGATCAACTGCAATTCCTTGTTGATCTGCGCCAGGGTCTTGGCGTCGACACCCTGTGGCCAACGCTGGGCGATGCCTTCTTCGGTCACGGCGCGCAACCACGATTGGGCGTCATGGCCTTCGGGCACCAACTCACGCGGGTAGTGGTAGCGCAATTGGCTCAAATCAAAGGTGCAGCGCTGCGCAATGACCAGGGTTTCGTCGCGCAACGCTTGCGGGTACAGCGCGGCCACGGCGTCGAGGCTGCGTAAATGCCGCTCGCCATTGGGGTGCAGGCGCGTGCCCGCCTCGGCCACCGGCACGTGATGGCGGATGGCAGTCATGGTGTCTTGCAGGGCACGCCGGCCACGCGCATGCATGTGCACATCGCCGCACGCCACCGCGGGTATTTTCAGGCTGGCGGCCAGGGCCAAACGTTGCTCCAAATAGCGCGCATCGTCCTGGCCGCAATGCAGGTGCACCGCCAGCCACAGGCGTTCGGCAAAGGTGCGCCGCAGCCATTGGATCGAGGCTTGGGTGTCGCCCTCTTCGGCTACCCACAGTGCCAGCAGGCCGGGCAATGGCTGCTCGAAATCTTCTTGCAGCAGGCGATAGCGGCCTTTTTCGGCGCGTCTTCGGGCCAGCGTGATCAAGCGGCACAGGTGCTGGTAGCCGCTGAGGTTTTCCACCAGCAACACCAGTTTCGGGCCGTTCTCGATGCGCACCTCGCTGCCGATAATCAGCGGCAAACCCACCGCCTTCGCCGCCTGCCAGGCGCGCACGATGCCCGCCAAGGTGCACTCATCGGTGATCGCCAGGGCGCTGTAACCCTGGCGTTTGGCGCGTTCGAACAACTCCAGCGCACTCGACGCGCCGCGCTGGAAGCTGAAATTGGACAGGCAATGCAGTTCGGCGTAACTCATGCAAACCAGCCTTGCAGCCACAGCCCATCGCTTTGCCCCACGGTGCGGTAGGCCCAGCCTTGCTGACCGGCGCGGGTTTGGATCAGGTAGTAATCGCGGCGCACATCGGCGCCATCCCACCAGCCGGACTCGATGCGTTCCGGGCCCATTACTATCTGTACGCCCTGCTCGGCCAGCAAGGTCGGCGCGGGCAGCAACCAGCCGGGGCGTTGCACCTTGTTCAAGGTTGGGCACGCGCGATTATCGGCGGCCGCTTGCCAGGCGCACTCCGGGCGATGGTCGGCATGAAAACGCAGGCCTTGCACCGCCTCATCCCCCAGCCGCGCGCGCAGGCGTTCGCGCAATTGCTCCCACGGCAAGGTTTGTTGCGGGCGGTCGTCGAACAGGTCCTGGCGTTGCGGCACGAATACCGGCAGGTCTTGGGCGACCAGGCGAAAGCCGCGCACCGGCGCGCTGACGTGCACGTGCTCCAGGCGCCCTCGGGCCAATTCAAACAGCATCGCCGGTTCGCGCTCGGCGCTGAGCAGGCCAACCTTGATCACGCTGTCGGGCGCCCCGGCGTGTTCCAGGTGCAGGTCGAAACGTTGCACGCCACTGTCGCGGCCGCAGAGGAAAGCCGACAGGTCGCCGGTCAAGCGGCGCAAGGGAAACAGCAGCGCCTGGTGCGATTGCACGTCGAAATTCAACTCGATGCGTACATCAAACTGGTCCGGCGGCTGATAGAACGCCAGGGCCAACGGCCGCTGCCCGCTCAACGCATCCAGGTGCTTGAGCACGCCGGCATCAAACCGCCGCGCCAAGGTATGCCGGGGCAGCGCTTGCACCTGGGCCAGCGTGCGCAGGCCCATGCGCAACAACGCCGTGGCCGCCTGCGGGTCGAGGCCGGCGCGATCAATGGGCAGCGGCGCCAGGGCCTGCATCAATACCTGATCATCCGCCACGGCCAGGCCATCGTAGATATTGGCCAACGCGCGCGCCGCTGCCGGGTTAGGCGCAGCGACGATGCGATGACGAAACCCCAGCTCGGTCAGCTCGTTACGCAAACGCGCCTCAAACTGCGGCCACGGCCCGAACAGGCCCAGGCTCGATTCGATTTCAAACAGCAAGGCGCGCGGGTAATACACGCTGACCTGAGAGCTGAAACGGTAGGCCCAGGCCGCCAGAAACTGCTGCCAGCGTTCAATCTCTGCGGGGTCATATTCGGCGCTGGCAAAGGTCTTGACCAGCGCATGCGCCGCCGTCAGCGATTGACCGGGGCGCAGGCCCAAGGCGCGGGCGGCGTGATTGACGGTTTGCAGCACGCGGCGTTGCGGCGTGCCGGCCAGCAACACCAAAGGTTGGTCTGGCTCGGGGTGCACACGCTGCACCCCGTCCAGCGCCAATTGCGGGAACACAATACACACCCAGCGCATGGCAACCTCAGTGCCCGGCCAGCGCAATCGGCGCCGGATGCGCCAAGCCGCCCCGGCACTTGAGCACGCGCACTTGGGCGGGTTTTGCCTCGACCGCCAAGCGCAAGGCAGCAGGTGATGAATTAACGGCCTCACTCAAGGAGCGCCACGCAAACGCCAGGGTCTGCCCGGTTTCTGCCGCCACTTGCAAGCGGCGCAAGGCACGGTCATCGGCCTTGTGCGGCCAACACAATACGGCGCCGCAACTGCCCGAACGCAGGCACTGTTCCACCGCCCACAAGGCATCGCGCGCCTCGGCCTGGATCACCGAGAGCTGGCGCAAATCCACCCCGGCGTTCTGCCAGGCGTGGGGGTATGGGGTGTAAGGCGGCGCCACCAGCACAATGCGCTCACCCAGCGCCGATAACCGCGCCAGGGTTGGCAGCACCAATTGCAGTTCGCCGACGCCCTCCTTGGCCATCAGTATTTCGCTCAGCGCCGCTTCCGGCCAGCCGCCGCTGGGCAGCACCGCGTCCAGCGCCGCCAGCCCGGTAGGATGCACGCTGGCCGTGCCGTGGCAGGCCGGCCCTTCCAGACGCGGCCGCCATTGAACAGCGCGTCCAGCGCAACGACGGCGCCCATCAGCCTTGCCTCACCAGGCCGCAGAACACGCCTTCGATCGCCAGGTCCTGGTCTGGCCCTACCTCGATGGGTTGATACGCGGGGTTGCGCGGCAACAGGCGCACATGCTCGCCGTTGCGTTCAAAGCGTTTGATGGTGACTTCGCCGTCCAGGCGCGCCACCACGATTTGCCCGTTCAAGGCTTCGGCGCTGCGCCGTACGCCGACCAGGTCGCCGTCGAGGATGCCGTCTTCGATCATCGAATCGCCTTGCACCCGCAGCAAATAGTCCGGGGTTTTCGCGAAGGTGCCAGGGTCGAGTTGCAAACGGCTGTGCACTTCGGCGTCGGCGCCGATTGGCTTGCCTGCGGCGACGCGGCCGAGCACCGGCACATCCAGCCATTCGGGGCGTGCGGGCTGGTTGAGCAGGCGGATACCGCGAGCCTGGTTGGGGTTGACTTCGATAAAGCCGGCTTCGGTCAGCGCCAGCACGTGTTTGCGCGCGACGCTGCGAGAGGCGAAGCCAAAGGCTCGGCGATTTCGGCGAGGCTCGGGGGCTGGCCTTGTTGCGCGATACGGTCGCGGATGAAGGTCAGGATGGCGGTGCGGCGGGGGGTCAGGGTTGTCATGGAGTACATTTGTACTCTTGTGGGAAATTTCTGACAATAGCCGTCAGTCGGGGTGGGCTTTTGGGGTTATTGAGTGCATATCCGTTATTGAGTTTATGGCTTATATCGGTTCCGCTCTTACAGCGGGTCACTTTTGAAAGGCCCCAAAACGCTCTTGCCCCATCACTCGGTGCCTCGTGGTTTAACGGGGGCGCTTCTCAAATCAAGATCACAAGCCGAACTCGGTCAACTGTGGGAGGGGGCTTGCTCCCGATGGCGGTGTGTCAGTCAACTCAGTGTATCAACTGTAAAACTGCTATCGGGAGCAAGCCC
>NZ_VUAZ01000036.1 GCF_009296165.1 Pseudomonas kitaguniensis
CGGTGTACCTGATGGTCCGAGGTGCCTGCATCGCGAGCAAGCCCGCTCCCACAAAAGCGCCCTTGATCGCTTTGATCCTGGGCGCCGCCCCGTTAACCACGAAGGCCGCACAGAGGCTCGCTTCTACTGCGGGTCAGCGATGATGCTTACAGCTTGATCCAGGTCGACTTCAGCTCGGTGTATTTGTCGAACGCATGCAGCGACTTGTCGCGACCGTTACCCGACTGCTTGAAGCCACCAAACGGTGCCGTCATGTCGCCGCCATCGTATTGGTTGACCCACACGCTGCCAGCACGCAAGGCTTTGGCGGTCAGGTGCGCTTTGGAAATATCCGCCGTCCACACCGCTGCGGCCAGGCCGTATTGGGTGTCATTGGCGATCTGAATCGCTTCCTCGGCACTGTCGAAAGTGATCACCGACAAAACCGGGCCGAAGATCTCTTCCTGAGCGATTTTCATGGCATTGGTCACGCCGTCGAAAATCGTCGGCTCAACGTAAGTACCGCCGGTTTCTTCCAGCGTACGTTTACCGCCGGCAACCAGCTTGGCGCCATCGGCGTGGCCGGACTCGATGTACGAAAGCACGGTGTTCATCTGCTGGGTATCCACCAATGCGCCAACGTTGGTCGCAGGGTCCAGCGGGTTACCCGGCTTCCAGCCCTTGAGTGCTTCAATCACCAACGGCAGGAATTTATCCTTGATCGACCGCTCCACCAGCAAGCGCGAACCTGCGGTGCAGACTTCGCCCTGGTTGAAGGCGATGGCGCTGGCGGCGGATTCGGCCGCAGCTTGCAGGTCCGGCGCATCGGCGAACACGATGTTCGGGCTTTTGCCGCCGGCCTCCAGCCATACGCGCTTCATGTTCGACTCGCCGGAACGGATCAACAGTTGCTTGGCAATTTTGGTGGAGCCGGTGAACACCAGGGTGTCGACGTCCATGTGCACCGCCAGTGCATTGCCCACGGTGTGGCCGTAGCCCGGCAGCACGTTCAACACGCCTTTTGGAATACCGGCCTCAACGGCCAGGGCCGCGATGCGGATGGCAGTCAGCGGGGATTTTTCGGACGGTTTGAGAATCACCGAGTTACCCGTCGACAGCGCAGGGCCAAGCTTCCAGCACGCCATCATCAACGGGAAGTTCCACGGCACGATCGCGCCAACCACACCGACCGGTTCGCGCGTCACCAGGCCCAGTTGGTTGTGCGGCGTGGCCGCGACTTCGTCGTAGATCTTGTCGATGGCTTCGCCGCTCCAGGCCAGGGCGTTGGCTGCGGCTGGAATGTCGATGCCAAGGGAATCGCTGATCGGCTTGCCCATGTCGAGGGTTTCGAGCAGCGCCAGCTCTTGCGCGTTGGCGTTGAGCAGCGCGGCGAAACGGATCATGGTGGCCTTGCGCTTGGCCGGCGCCAGGCGCGACCACACGCCGGAATCAAACGTAGCGCGCGCATTTTCCACCGCGCGCTGAGCGTCGGCGGTGTCACAACTCGCAACGGTGGCCAGCAGGCGACCATCGACCGGGCTGATGCATTCGAACGTGTCACCGGAAACAGCGGCGGTGTATTCGCCGTTGATGTAGGCGCGGCCTTCGATCTTCAGATCCTTGGCGCGTTGTTCCCAATCGGCACGGGTCAGGGTGGTCATGCGAGTGTCCTCCTCTCATTGAATACAAGAGCCGGGGATAACCCCGGCAGCCTTTAAAGAATGCTTGCCCGGCCAGCCTGCTGTTCGGCTCGAGGCACTTGCCACCCTAAACCAGCGGCTGGGGGTGTTTCAATATATTTGACATAACGCCCGTAAACGCCCTTGCGATGTTCATTTTAATAAACATAGACTTTGGGCTTTCCTACCGCAGGCCAGACGGGACACGCACATGAGCATCCAGGACATCGTCGACTTCAGCCAAGCCACCACCGCTCCCGAGCGCTACCGCCCTGCTGCCGAGAAAATCCTCAAGGGCGATCCCGAGCAAACGCTCTACAACCACTACAACAGCCCGTGCGGCCAGATGAGCGCTGGCGTTTGGGAAGGTGCGGTCGGGCAGTGGAAGGTCAATTACACCGAGCATGAGTATTGCGAGATTGTGCAGGGTGTTTCTGTACTGCGCGACGCCGAAGGCAACGCCAAGACCTTGCGCGCTGGCGACCGCTTCGTAATACCTGCCGGGTTCAGCGGCACTTGGGAGGTGCTGGAGGCGTGCCGCAAGATCTACGTGGTGTTCGAAGAGAAAGCCTGACGAGCAGGCAAAAAAAAGCCCGAATCGTGAGAGACGGGCTTTTTTTCACAAGGAAGAAAACCAATTACTTGATTTTGCCTTCTTTGTAGATCACGTGCTTGCGAACGCGCGGGTCGAACATTTTCTTTTCGAGCTTGTCCGGGGTAGTACGCTTGTTCTTGTCGGTAGTGTAGAAGTGACCAGTACCGGCGCTAGAGATCATTCGAATCAATTCACGCATGATATAGCTCCTTAAATCTTGCCAGCGGCACGAATTTCGGCCAGCACGACAGTGATGCCACGCTTGTCGATGATGCGCATGCCTTTAGCAGATACGCGCAGACGGACAAAACGTTTCTCTTCTTCAACCCAGAAGCGGTGATGCTGCAGGTTTGGCAGGAAACGACGACGGGTTTTGTTATTTGCGTGGGAAATGTTATTCCCAGTCACCGGACCCTTACCGGTAACTTGACATACTCTCGACATGCCTCAGCCCTCTAAAACCACATGCCCAACCCGGCATGGGTTGGCCGCTTAATCTCTCAGTCATTTGGCGCCAGGCGCCGCGTTTCTTTAGGGTCTTACCGGCTACACCTACAAGCGAAGGAACCGGGCCCCTAGAAAAGAGCGCTGCTTTATACCAGAAAGACCCAAGTGCAACAACAGCCCGTAAGTTTTTACCGGCGTAAATCTTGGCGATAGACGCCTGAACCGTTGCCAGGAGGGGCCGCTGTAGCAGCCGACCACTCGTCGCACAGAATGATTTACAGCGCTCGCAGGCACCAGGAAGTGCACGGCGAAACGCGCTGAGGCGCCATCAAAACAGCATTTGAGGCAAAAGCACAGGCAAAAATGGGCTAGTCATTTATCCATCAGACCACTACGGTAGTCTTTTTCCAGACTGCACTTGCAGATGGGCCTTCGATTTGCAAAGGAAACCGAATATGCGTCTCGCTGCCCTACCGCTATTGCTAGCCCCACTGTTTATCGCGTTGCCGGCCTTTGCCGACACCCATTTGACCATTTGCACCGAGGCCAGCCCCGAAGGGTTCGACGTGGTTCAGTACAACTCGCTGACCACCACCAATGCCTCGGCCGACGTATTGATGAACCGCCTGGTGGACTACGATGCCGTCAGCGGCAAATTGGTACCCAGCCTGGCAGACAGTTGGGAAGTTTCGCCGGATGGCCTGACTTACACCTTCAAGCTGCACCCGGCGGTCAAGTTCCACCGTACCGACTACTTCACACCGAGCCGCACGCTCACCGCCGATGACGTGCGGTTCAGCTTTGAACGCATGCTCGACCCGGCCAACCCGTGGCACAAAATCGCCCAGAGCGGCTTCCCCCACGCCCAGTCGCTGCAACTACCCACATTGATCAAGAAGATCGACGCGCTCGACCCGCTAACCGTGCGGTTCACCCTTGACCACGCAGACTCCACCTTCCTCGCCGCCTTGAGCATGGGCTTTGCTTCAATTTACCCGGCCGAATACGCCGACAAACTGCTCAAGGCCGGCACGCCAGACAAGCTCAACAGCCAGCCGATTGGCACCGGCCCGTTCGTTTTTGTACGCTTCCAAAAAGATGCCGTGGTGCGCTACAAAGCCAACCCGGACTACTTCGCCGGCAAACCCGCTGTGGATAACTTGCTGTTCGCAATTACCACAGACGCCAACGTGCGCCTGCAGAAGCTGCGCCGGGATGAGTGCCAGATCGCCCTGTCACCCAAGCCGCTGGACGTGAGTGAGGCCGAAAAAGACCCTGCGCTGAAGGTGGAAAAAACCGCCGCTTTCATGACTGCATTCGTCGCCATCAACAGCCAGCACCCGCCGCTGGACAAGCCCGAAGTGCGCCAGGCGATCAACCTGGCTTTCGACAAAAACAGCTACCTCAAGGCCGTATTTGAAGGCACCGCAGAAGCGGCCAATGGCGTTTACCCGCCCAATACCTGGAGCTACGCCAAAGACTTGCCGGGTTATCCACAGGACATCGCCAAAGCCAAGGCGCTGCTTGCACGTGCAGGGCTCAAGGACGGCTTCAAGACCACTATCTGGACTCGCCCAACGGGGAGCCTGCTGAACCCCAACCCGAACCTCGGCGCACAATTGTTGCAGGCGGACCTAGCCAAGGTCGGCATTCAGGCGCAGATCCGCGTGATCGAGTGGGGCGAGCTGATTCGTCGCGCCAAGGCCGGCGAGCATGACCTGCTGTTCATGGGCTGGGCGGGCGATAACGGCGACCCGGATAACTTCCTGACCCCACAGTTCTCGTGCGCGGCAGTCAAATCCGGCACCAACTTCGCTCGCTACTGCGACCCTGCGCTGGACAAGCTGATCAGCGCCGGCAAAACCACCAGCGAGCAAGGCGTGCGCAGCAAGCTGTACCAACAGGCTCAGGCACAAATCCAACAACAGGCATTGTGGCTGCCGTTGGCGCACCCGACCGCGTTTGCCCTGACACGCAAAAATGTCGAGGGTTATCAGGTGAGCCCGTTCGGGCGCCAGGATTTCTCCAGAGTCAGCATTAAGCCCTGAGTGGCAAGCGGCAAGCCCACTTGAAGCTTGCCGCTTAAAGCTTGCTGCTGCTCCCCTCCTACATCCACCCGTACTCGGCCATCGACAGCGGGTCACCGTCGCCCACGATGATGTGGTCGAGCACGCGCACATCCACCACTTCAAGGGCTTTTTGCAGCAGCCTGGTTAATTTTCGATCAGCGGCGCTGGGCTCAGCATTTCCCGAGGGATGGTTGTGGCACAGGATCAGCGCTGCCGCGTTGTACGCCAGGGCGCGCTTGACCACTTGCCGGGGGTAAACCACGGCGGTGTCGATGGTGCCCTGGAACAACGCCTCAAAGCCCAGAACCCGGTGCTTTGAGTCGAGAAACAAGCAGCCGAAAATTTCGTGGGGCTCATGGCGCAACAACGCCTTGAGGTAATCGCGCACGGCCAGCGGGCTTTCCAGCACCGAGTCATGGCGCAGGCCCTCGGCCATATGCCGTCGGGACATTTCCAACACCGCCTGCAACTGCGCAAACTTCGCCGGCCCCAAGCCCAAATGCTGGCTGAACAGTGTCTGGCTGGACTCCAACAGCGGCCGAAGGCCACCGAATTGCGCTAACACATGGCGCGCCAAGTCGACCGCGCTCATGCCGGACACCCCGGTACGCAGGAAAATCGCCAACAGCTCGGCATCCGACAGGCTCGCCGCGCCCAATTCCAAAAGCTTCTCCCGTGGACGTTCCGTCACAGGCCAATCGCGAATACTCATCCCGCCTCCGTGTGCGTGTGCGCCGCTGTTGCCTGGCGGTCGCTGTGTTATCTTAGGCCCTCTTTTTTGCCTGCGATTTCCCTTGGGGAGGGGGCATCGCAAGCGTCATTGAACTGGCATCACTGAACTGGAAAGGCAAACCAATGCAGCGTCTGTATCGGAAACGCATCGTTCTCGGCGTCGGCGGCGGCATTGCCGCCTACAAGAGCGCAGAGCTGGTTCGCAGGCTCCTCGACCAAGGCGCCGAAGTGCGCGTCGTCATGACCCGTGGTGGCAGTGAGTTCATCACCCCACTGACCATGCAGGCCTTGTCCGGCCACCCGGTTCACCTCGACCTTCTGGACCCGGCGGCCGAAGCTGCCATGGGCCATATCGAGCTGGCCAAATGGGCAGACCTGGTACTGATCGCCCCCGCCACCGCCGACCTGATCGCCCGCCTGGCGCAAGGCATCGCCGATGACCTGCTGACCACACTGGTGCTGGCAACTGATGCCACCGTCGCCATTGCGCCGGCCATGAACCAGGCTATGTGGCGCGACCCTGCCACCCAAGCCAACACCCAACTCCTGCAAAGCCGTGGCCTGCAAGTGTTCGGGCCGGCCTCCGGCAGCCAAGCCTGCGGCGATGTCGGCATGGGCCGTATGCTTGAAGCCACCGACCTGGCGTTGTGCGCCGCCGGTTGCTTCCAGCACTTGGCCCTCACCGGCAAGCACGTGCTGATCACTGCCGGCCCGACCCAGGAAAACATCGACCCGGTGCGCTACATCACCAACCATAGCTCAGGGAAAATGGGCTTTGCCTTGGCGGAAGCCGCGGTTGAGGCAGGCGCACGCGTCACCTTGATCACCGGCCCGGTGCATTTGCCGACCCCCGACCGGGTCACCCGAATCGACGTAGTCAGCGCCCGCGACATGCTGGCGGCCTGCGAGGCAGCGATTCCCTGCGAGGTGTTTATCGCATCGGCAGCGGTTGCGGACTACCGCCCGGAAGTCGTTGCCCCGCAAAAGCTAAAGAAAGACCCTACGAGCGGCGACGGCCTGCTCCTGCAAATGGTGCGCAACCCAGACATCCTGGCCACTATCGCCACCCGTGCGGACCGCCCGTTCAGTGTCGGCTTTGCCGCCGAGACCGAACACTTGCTGGATTACGCCGCTCGCAAATTGAAAGACAAAAACCTCGACCTGATCGTTGCCAATGATGTCGCCAACCCGAGCATCGGCTTCAACAGCGAGGAAAACGCCTGCAGCGTGATCGACCGTCAGCTGCACGCCACCGTTTTCGCCCAGACCAGCAAGGGCAAAATTGCCCGCCAACTGATCTCATTTATCGCCCAACGGCTGAATCAGGTTTAATTTACATGCACGCTTTGCAAGCCAAGATCCTCGACCCCCGCATTGGTACTGAATTCCCGCTGCCGGCCTACGCCACTCCTGGCTCCGCCGGCCTGGACCTGCGCGCCATGCTCAAGCAGGACACCGTGCTTGAGCCAGGCCAAACCCTGCTGATTCCGACCGGCCTGTCGATCTACGTCGGCGACCCGGGCCTTGCCGCATTGATCCTGCCGCGCTCCGGGCTGGGCCACAAACACGGCATCGTGCTGGGCAACCTCGTCGGCCTGATCGACTCCGACTACCAGGGCGAGCTGATGGTGTCGTGCTGGAACCGTGGCCAAACAGCTTTCAACATCGCCGTGGGCGAGCGCATCGCCCAGCTGGTGCTGGTGCCGGTGGTGCAAGCGCAGTTCGAATTGGTGCAGGAGTTCGACGAAACTCAACGCGGCGCAGGCGGTTTTGGGCATTCCGGCAGCCACTGACTAAGCTGAATCAGGCCGGGCGCCCTTGTCCGGCCCGATACGACCGCAGGGCATTTTCAGGATGAAGAATGCGCGAACCTAATCAGCGAGATTTTCCCATTGGAATCAGTGTATTACGTGATTCCAAAGGCAAGGCCAGCACGCCGATGGCACTTTTGCACCACGAACTCTCTGCCGAAAACGTCGTCATAACCTTCAGTTTGAGCCCGCCGGTCAGCCATATTCAGGCCAGCTTTGCCCCCTTCAAATGGAGTTTCCCCCCGCGATGAGTACCGCAGCCCGAGTCGCCCCGACATTCCCCGACAGCATTTTTCGCGCTTACGACATTCGTGGTGTCGTGCCCAAAACCCTGACCGCCGAAACCGCCTACTGGATCGGCCGCGCGATTGGCTCCCAGAGCCTCGCCCAGGGCGAGCCCAACGTCTCGGTAGGCCGTGATGGCCGCTTGTCCGGCCCTGAGCTGGTCGAGCAACTGATTCAGGGCCTGGCCGACAGCGGCTGCCATGTCAGCGACGTCGGCCTGGTGCCGACACCGGCGCTGTACTACGCAGCCAACGTACTGGCCGGCAAGTCCGGCGTGATGTTGACCGGCAGTCATAACCCGTCGGACTACAACGGCTTCAAAATCGTCATCGCCGGTGACACCCTGGCCAACGAACAAATCCAGGCGCTGCACACTCGCCTGAAGACCAACGACCTGACCACCGGCGCAGGCAGCATCACCAAGGTCGACATTCTTCAGCGCTACTCTGATGAAATCACCGGCGACGTGAAACTCGCGCGGCGCCTGAAAGTGGTGGTGGACTGCGGCAACGGCGCGGCCGGGGTGATCGCCCCGCAACTGCTTGAAGCCCTGAATTGCGAAGTAATCCCGCTGTTCTGCGACGTAGACGGCAACTTCCCCAACCACCACCCGGACCCAGGCAAGCCCGAGAACCTGGTAGACCTGATCGCCAAGGTCAAGGAAACCGGCGCTGACGTCGGCCTGGCCTTTGACGGCGACGGCGACCGCGTTGGCGTGGTAACCGAAACCGGCGAAATCGTGTTCCCGGACCGCCTGCTGATGCTGTTTGCGCGTGACGTGGTGGCACGCAACCCGGGCGCCGAAATCATTTTCGACGTTAAATGCACCCGCCGCCTGACCCCACTGATCAAGGAATACGGCGGTCGCCCACTAATGTGGAAGACCGGCCACTCGTTGATCAAAAAGAAAATGAAGGAAACCGGCGCGCTGCTGGCGGGTGAAATGAGCGGCCACGTGTTCTTCAAGGAGCGTTGGTTCGGCTTCGACGACGGCATTTACAGCGCCGCCCGCTTGCTGGAGATCCTCAGCAAAGAAAAATCTACCTGCGACGCGCTGTTTCAGACGTTTCCGAATGATATTTCTACGCCAGAGATCAATATCCATGTGACCGAGGAGAGCAAATTCAGCATCATTGACGCACTGCACGATGCGCAATGGGGCGAAGGCGCCAACCTGACCACCATTGATGGTGTGCGAGTCGATTACGCCAAAGGCTGGGGCCTGGTTCGCGCGTCCAACACCACACCGGTGCTGGTGCTGCGTTTCGAGGCGGATACCGAGGCTGAGTTGCAGCGCATCAAGGACGTGTTCCACGCCCAGTTGAAACGTGTTGCCCCTGATCTCCAATTACCGTTCTGATTTTTTACCGGAGCCCTGAATGACCCTCGAACGCGAAGCCGCTGCCAACACCGCCAAGGTCCTTTCCGAAGCGTTGCCCTATATTCGACGCTACGTCGGCAAGACGCTGGTGATCAAGTACGGCGGCAATGCGATGGAAAGCGACGAGCTGAAAACCGGCTTTGCCCGCGACATCGTGTTGATGAAAGCCGTCGGGATCAACCCGGTGGTGGTGCACGGTGGCGGTCCGCAAATCGGCGACCTGCTCAAGCGTTTGTCGATCGAGAGTCACTTCATCGATGGCATGCGCGTCACCGACGCGCAAACCATGGACGTGGTGGAGATGGTCCTCGGCGGCCAGGTCAACAAAGACATCGTTAACCTGATCAACCGTCATGGCGGCAGCGCCATCGGCCTGACCGGCAAGGACGCGGAGCTGATCCGCGCAAAAAAACTGACGGTCACCCGCCAGACGCCGGAAATGACCCAGCCGGAAATCATCGACATCGGCCAAGTGGGCGAAGTGACCGGTATCAACACCGACTTGCTCAACCTGCTGGTGAAAGGCGACTTTATTCCGGTGATCGCGCCGATCGGCGTGGGTGCCAACGGCGAGTCCTACAACATCAACGCCGACCTGGTGGCGGGCAAGGTGGCTGAAGCGCTGAAAGCTGAAAAGCTGATGCTGCTAACCAACATCGCAGGCCTGATGGACAAGGAAGGCAAGGTACTGACCGGCTTGACCACCCAACAGGTGGATGAGTTGATCGCCGATGGCACCATTTACGGCGGCATGCTGCCGAAGATCCGTTGTGCACTGGAAGCGGTGCAAGGCGGCGTCGGCAGTTCGTTGATTCTGGACGGGCGTGTGCCGAATGCGATTTTGCTGGAAATCTTCACCGACACCGGCGTGGGCACGCTGATCAGCAACCGCAAGCGGCCTTAAACGGCGAAAACAAAAGGCCCCGCTCAATCACATTGAGCGGGGCCTTTTTTGTTTGCACAGTTCCAATGTGGGAGCTGGCTTGCATGCGATGACGGCGGCACATTCAAGAACTGCACCGCCTGACACACCGCTATCGCGGGCAAGCCCGCTCCCACACAAGCCCGCTCCCACATGGGTTCGGTGTCAGACGCCGAACTGCTCGCGGTACGCCTTCACCGCCGGCAGATGCTGCTTGAGCTGCGGGTCATCTTCGAGGAACTGCAACACCTGGTTCAACGACACGATGCTCACCACCGGAATGCCGAAATCACGCTCCACTTCCTGGATTGCCGACAACTCACCGTTGCCGCGCTCTTGGCGGTTGAGTGCGATCAACACGCCGGCCGCTTTGGCGCCGTCCTGGGAAGCGATGATCTGCATCACCTCACGGATGGCAGTGCCGGCGGTGATCACGTCGTCGATAATCAGCACCTGGCCTTCAAGTGGTGCGCCAACCAGGCTGCCGCCTTCGCCATGGGCCTTGGCCTCTTTGCGGTTGAAACACCACGGCAGGTCTTGCCCGTGATGCTCGGCCAACGCCACAGCCGTAGTAGCCGCCAAAGGGATGCCCTTGTAGGCTGGACCGAACAGCACGTCGAAGGAAATACCGCTTTCAACGATGGCTGCCGCGTAGAAACGACCCAGCTGAGCCAGGGCCGAACCCGAGTTGAACAAGCCTGCATTGAAGAAGTACGGGCTGGTGCGCCCGGACTTCAGAGTGAACTCACCGAAGCGCAAAACGCCGCGATCGATGGCAAAACGAATGAAATCGCGTTGATACGCCTGCATGAAAAAAGCCTCAGATACCACGGATTTAGCTAATTAGGTAGACGGCGTGTATCATACACGCACGCGATTTTTGGGGCCATTTATGCGGATCATCAGTGTGAACGTCAATGGTATTCAGGCTGCAGTCGAGCGTGGTTTGCTCAGTTGGCTGCAAGCACAGAATGCCGACGTCATCTGCCTGCAGGACACCCGCGCCTCCGCCTTTGAACTGGACGACCCAGCCTTCCAACTGGATGGCTACTTCCTTTATGCCTGCGATGCCGAAGTGCCCACCCAAGGTGGCGTGGCTTTGTACTCGCGGTTGCAACCCAAGGCGGTCATCAGCGGCCTCGGCTTCGAGACAGCCGACCGCTACGGGCGCTACCTGCAAGCCGATTTCGATAAGGTCAGCATCGCGACCTTGCTGCTTCCTTCGGGGCAGAACGGCGATGAAGACTTGAACCAGAAGTTCAAGCTAATGGACGATTTCGCCCGTTATCTGGATAAACAGCGGCGCAAACGTCGCGAGTACATTTATTGTGGCTCGCTCTACGTGGCGCAACAGAAGCTGGATATCAAGAACTGGCGCGACAGCCAGCAATCTCCGGGCTTCCTGGCGCCGGAACGGGCCTGGATGGACGAGATTGTCGGCAACATGGGTTATGTAGACGCCCTGCGCGAAGTCAGCCGCGAAGGCGACCAGTACAGCTGGTGGCCGGACAACGAACAGGCCGAGATGCTCAACCTGGGCTGGCGTTTCGATTACCAGTTGCTGACGCCGGGCCTGCGCCGCTTTGTTCGCGCCGCACGCCTGCCGCGTCAGCCGCGCTTCTCGCAGCACGCGCCGCTGATCGTAGACTACGACTGGACATTGACCATCTGAGGTCTTTAACCAGGCACAAAAAAACCGACATCGCTGTCGGTTTTTTTGTGGGCGCTGGATTACTTGATCAGGCGCCAGACCCACGGATAGCGATAAGCGATGCCGTTGTTGGCCTTGATGCCTGCAATGATCGTCAGCACCAGCGCCACGACCACCAGGATCAACATCAACAGAAAGCCGATCACCACGAACCCCAGCACCATGCAAACCAGCCAGGCGATGGCCACGGTGATCTGAAAATTCAGCGCTTCCTTGCCCTGATCATCGATAAGCGGGTCCATGTCCTTTTTGATTTGCCACAGGATCAGCGGCCCCAACAAGCTGCCGAAGGGGAATACCAACCCCAGAAACCCCGCAAAGTGACACAACATCGCCCACTGACGTACTTCCCTGGACGGTGCTGGAACCGGTAATGGGCTGTCACTCATGGCGCTTCTCCTTGAAGCCTGTCAGTCAGCCAGTGCGGCGTTCTGCAGTTCGAAAATTTCGGTCATGCCCTTCTGGGCCAGGGCCAACATGGCGTTCAGATCGGCGGGCTGGAATGGCGCGCCTTCGGCGGTGCCCTGCACTTCGATGAAACCACCGGTGTTGGTCATCACTACGTTCAGGTCGGTCTCGGCAGCCGAGTCTTCCAGGTAGTCGAGGTCGAGCACTGGCTCGCCCTGGTACATGCCGACCGACACCGCAGCGATCATTTGCTTGAGCGGGTCACCGCCTTTCAGGCCGCCACGCTTCTTGATCACTTTCAGCGCGTCAATCAGGGCCACCATGCGCCGGTGATGGAGGCGGTGCGGGTGCCGCCGTCAGCCTGGATAACGTCGCAATCGACGTACAGGGTCACGTCGCCCAGCTTGGACATGTCCAATGCTGCGCGCAGCGAACGGCCGATCAAACGCTGGATTTCGAGGGTGCGGCCGCCTTGCTTGCCACGGCTGGCTTCACGCTGGTTACGCTCGCCGGTGGCGCGCGGCAGCATGCCGTACTCGGCCGTCAACCAACCCTGGCCCTGGCCTTTGAGAAAACGCGGCACGCCGTTTTCAACGCTGACGGTGCAGATAACCTTGGTATCGCCAAACTCGACCAGTACAGATCCCTCGGCGTGTTTGGTGTAGTTGCGGGTGATGCGGATCGAGCGGAGCTGATCGGCAGCGCGACCACTTGGACGTTTCATAGGGGATACCTGTACGGAGGACAAAAACTGCCGAACATTATAGAGCCGCGAACCGTTTCGGGGCACTTCTAAAAATTCGGTTACGAATTCGGCCCGGCGCCATTGGTTGGGCGCGCTCGCCGCACTGCGCTACAATCCTGCGCCTTCGCAGCCTGTCGGCTTCAATTTACTCATCAGCCCGCATTGGCGGGCTGCATCGCGAGGTACTTCCATGGTGCACAGCATGACCGCCTTCGCCCGCGTCGAAAAAGCCGGCGCCCAAGGCACCTTGAGCTGGGAGTTGCGCTCGGTCAACAGCCGTTACCTGGAGCCGCACCTGCGCTTGCCAGAGTCGTTCCGCGACCTCGAAGGCGCCGTGCGTGAAGCGCTGCGCCAGGGCATCTCGCGTGGCAAGCTGGAATGCACGCTGCGCTTTACCGAGGAAACCACCGGCAAACCGCTGCAGGTGGACCGTGACCGCGCCGCGCAACTGGTCGCCGCCGCCGAAACCATCGCCGGCTGATCAAGCAGCCTGCCGCGCTGAACCCGCTTGAAGTGCTGGCCTGGCCCGGCGTACTGGTGGCCGACGCCAGCGACCCGCAAGCCCTCAATGCCGAAGCCCTCGCCCTGTTCACCCAGGGTTTGAAGGAACTCAAGGCCGGCCGCGAGCGCGAAGGCGCCGAACTGGCCCGCCTGATCAGCGAACGCCTGACCTCAATCGAAGAAGACGTAGTGACCCTGCGCGAACTGGTGCCGCAAATGCTCGCGACCCAACGCCAGAAAGTTCTAGACCGTTTTACCGACATGAAGGCCGACCTTGACCCGGTGCGCCTGGAGCAGGAAATGGTGCTGCTGGCGCAAAAGAGTGATGTCGCCGAAGAACTCGACCGCCTCAGCACGCATATCCTCGAAGTGCGCCGCGTGCTCAAGTCCGGCGGCGCCGCGGTCGGCGTCTGGACTTCCTGATGCAGGAACTCAACCGCGAAGCCAATACACTCGGCTCCAAAGCCTTTGACCCGCGCAGCACCACGGCAGCGGTCAACCTTAAAGTGTTGATCGAACAGATGCGCGAACAAGTACAGAATATTGAGTAAGGCACCTTCCATGACCCACAGCACCGGCACCCTTTACATCATTTCTGCCCCTTCGGGCGCGGGCAAGAGCAGCCTGGTCAAAGCCTTGACCGACGCTGACGAACACATCCGCATTTCGGTCTCGCACACCACTCGCGCCATGCGCCCGGGCGAGGTGGACGGTGTGCACTACCATTTCGTCGAGCGCACCGAGTTCGTCAAAATGATCGAGCACGGTGACTTCCTGGAGCGCGCCGAAGTATTTGGCAACCTCTACGGCACCTCGCAAAGCCACCTGCAGCAAACGCTGGACGAAGGCCACGACCTGATTCTGGAAATCGACTGGCAGGGCGCCGAGCAAGTGCGCCAGCTGATGCCCAAGGCGCGCTCGATCTTCATTCTGCCGCCATCGCTGGAAGCCTTGCACCAGCGCCTGACCAACCGTGGCCAGGACAGCGACGAGATCATCGAAGGGCGCATGCGTGAAGCCGTCAGCGAAATGAGCCACTACGTCGACTACGACTACCTGATCATCAACGACGATTTTGCCCATGCGCTGGATGATTTAAAGGCGATTTTCCGTACCAATCAGCTCCAGCAAAAGCGTCAACAGCAGCGTTTCGGCAAATTACTGGCTGAATTGCTCGGTTGATTGGCGCTTCCCAAAACCGCTGCAAGGGCTTTACATTGGCACTTGTAGCGGTTTTGCGAATGCCTGCCAAAAATCAGCGCTTCCCTAAACGCTGGTGATTTTTTAAACTGTTTAGTCCGCTCGCCCAACCGGGCAGCGCGCATCTTGCATTCGCTCCGAGGAATACCATGGCCCGCGTAACCGTTGAAGACTGCCTAGAACACGTGGATAACCGCTTTGAGCTGGTCATGCTCTCTACCAAGCGTGCCCGTCAATTGGCCACTGGCGGCAAAGAGCCGCTGGTCCAGTGGGAAAACGACAAGCCTACCGTGGTAGCGCTGCGTGAAATCGCTGAAGGCCTGATGAGCTATGAGTTCATCGCCAACGCCGAAATCGTTGAAGACGAACCGCTGTTTGCAGCGTTCGAGGACGAGTCCAACGAGGCCGTCTAAGCCTATGCCTGGTCGACGTAGCACGGCGCAGTGTCAACGCCCGCGGCAGGAGT
The DNA here is from genome assembly GCF_009296165.1 of Pseudomonas kitaguniensis. GTDB lineage: Bacteria > Pseudomonadota > Gammaproteobacteria > Pseudomonadales > Pseudomonadaceae > Aquipseudomonas > Aquipseudomonas kitaguniensis. The sequence goes on from NZ_VUAZ01000036.1 coordinate 14,932, forward strand.
TAATACTTTGCCGAGCATAGACGCCCTCGCCGATCGCTTATCGACCTACCTCGGCCCAGACCAGGTCAACCTGGTCCGCCGAGCGTATTTCTACGCCGAACAAGCCCACGACGGCCAACGCCGCCGCAGTGGCGAGGCGTATGTCACGCATCCTCTTGCCGTGGCAAATATTCTTGCCGACATGCACATGGACCATCAGAGCCTGATGGCCGCGATGCTGCATGACGTGATCGAAGACACCGGCATTGCCAAGGAAGCGCTCAGTGCGCAATTTGGCGAAACCGTGGCCGAACTGGTCGACGGGGTCAGCAAACTGACCCAGATGAACTTCGAGACCAAGGCCGAAGCCCAAGCGGAAAACTTCCAGAAAATGGCCATGGCCATGGCCCGAGACATTCGGGTGATTCTGGTCAAGCTGGCCGACCGGTTGCACAACATGCGCACGCTGGAAGTGCTGTCCGGCGAAAAACGCCGACGCATCGCCAAGGAAACCCTGGAAATCTACGCGCCCATCGCCAACCGGCTGGGCATGCACGCCATTCGTATTGAATTCGAAGACCTCGGCTTCAAGGCCATGCACCCGATGCGCTCGGCGCGTATCTACCAGGCGGTCAAGCGCGCACGTGGCAACCGCAAGGAAATCGTCAACAAAATCGAAGAGTCGCTGAGCCACTGCCTGGCGATCGACGAAATTGAAGGCGAAGTCAGCGGCCGGCAGAAACACATTTACGGCATCTACAAAAAGATGCGCGGCAAGCGCCGGGCCTTCAACGAGATCATGGACGTGTACGCGTTCCGCATCATCGTCGACAAGGTTGACACCTGTTACCGCGTACTTGGCGCTGTACATAATTTGTACAAACCCCTGCCCGGCCGCTTCAAAGACTACATCGCGATTCCCAAGGCCAACGGCTATCAATCGCTGCATACCACGCTGTTCGGTATGCACGGCGTGCCGATCGAGATTCAGATCCGCACGCGCGAAATGGAAGAGATGGCCAATAACGGCATCGCCGCGCATTGGCTGTACAAATCCAGCGGTGACGAACAGCCGAAAGGCACGCATGCCCGCGCTCGCCAGTGGGTCAAAGGCGTGCTCGAGATGCAGCAGCGGGCCGGCAACTCCCTGGAATTTATCGAAAGCGTGAAGATCGACCTGTTCCCGGACGAGGTCTACGTGTTCACGCCCAAAGGCCGCATCATGGAGCTGCCAAAAGGCTCCACGGCGGTCGACTTTGCCTACGCGGTGCACACCGACGTGGGTAACAGTTGCATCGCCTGCCGCATCAACCGGCGTCTCGCGCCGCTGTCCGAACCGCTGCAAAGCGGCTCCACGGTCGAGATCGTCAGCGCACCGGGCGCGCGCCCCAACCCGGCCTGGCTGAATTTTGTGGTCACCGGCAAGGCGCGCACGCACATCCGTCACGCGCTGAAACTGCAACGCCGCTCCGAATCCATCAGCCTCGGCGAACGCCTGCTGAACAAGGTACTCAACGGTTTCGACAGCGCGCTGGAAAAAATCCCGGCCGAGCGCGTGCAAGCGATGCTCCACGAGTATCGTCAGGAAACCATCGAAGACCTGCTGGAAGATATTGGCCTGGGCAACCGCATGGCGTACGTGGTGGCGCGCCGGCTGCTCGGCGAAGGCGAACAACTGCCAAGCCCCGAAGGGCCGTTGGCGATTCGCGGCACCGAAGGCCTGGTACTCAGCTACGCCAAGTGCTGTACGCCAATACCGGGTGACCCGATTGTCGGCCACTTGTCAGCGGGCAAAGGCATGGTCGTGCACTTGGACAACTGCCGCAATATCACCGAAATCCGCCACAACCCCGAGAAATGCATTCAACTGTCGTGGGCCAAGGATGTGACCGGCGAGTTCAACGTCGAGCTGCGGGTGGAGCTGGAACACCAGCGCGGCCTGATCGCCTTGCTGGCCAGCAGCGTCAACGCGGCCGACGGCAACATCGAGAAAATCAGCATGGACGAGCGCGATGGCCGCATCAGCGTGGTCCAGCTGGTTGTTAGCGTGCACGACCGCGTGCACCTGGCCCGCGTGATCAAGAAGCTGCGCGCGTTGACCGGGGTCATCCGCATCACCCGCATGCGTGCATAACCCACTCATTACAAGGAGTCATACATGACCAAGACCGTTATCACCAGCGACAAGGCCCCAGCCGCTATCGGTACGTATTCCCAGGCCATCAAGGCGGGCAACACCGTGTACATGTCCGGGCAGATCCCGCTGGACCCAAAAACCATGGAACTGGTTGAAGGCTTTGAAGCACAAACTGTACAAGTCTTCGAAAACCTCAAGTCGGTTGCCGAAGCCGCCGGCGGTTCGTTCAAGGACATCGTCAAGCTGAACATCTTCCTCACCGACCTGAGCCATTTCGCCAAGGTTAACGAGATCATGGGCAAGTACTTCGAACAGCCGTACCCAGCCCGCGCCGCCATTGGCGTTGCCGCCCTGCCAAAGGGTGCGCAGGTTGAGATGGATGCGATTCTGGTTATCGAGTAAAACACCCGGCGCAGCCTTCACAGGCTGCGCGACTTCGTTTCAGAAGGATTTCGTCATGCGCAAAGCGCTTATAGCCTTGTCAACGCTGGCCCTGGTGCTCGGCGGCTGCGCCAGCAACCCCGCCGACCTGGACGTGAGCGGAACCTGGGTCAACCAGGCCGCCATCAATGCGGCAGCCAAGGGCGGCCCTTTGCGTGAAGCCCTGCAAACCTTTGGCCCCAACCTTGAGTGGCAGATCAACCCCAAGGCTGCGCAGGCGCGCTACTACAACGGTTTTGAAGTAGCCGAAGGCAAGTTGCTCGGCGAGAAATCGGGCGCCTGGAGCGTCGAGTTTTACGGCAGCTCCGCCACCGAACTCAAGCGCAAAGGCAAACAACTGCTGCAGTCGGCGAATGACAATGAGCCTGAGCAACTGTTCGCCCGCGCCAAAGACCCGGCCCCGGAAGGCGCGCCATTGGGCGCCAACTTCGAGCGGGCGCTGTATGCGGCCTATATGGGCGGCGATTGGAAGATTACCGACGGCAACGGTGACGGCGCCACGGTGCAGTTTCAGCCCGACGGCAAGGTTGCCGGCTTGCCGGGCGTTGATCGCTACTCGCTCTGCCTGGCGGGCGACTGCGCCTCAATGAGCGGCGGCTATGACAGCATCTGGCTGCAGCTGAACGGCCAGGGCAACCCGTGGATCTTCGCCCGCAAAGGCAAGCAACTGGAAATCTTCCAGGCGGTGAATACTGCGCAAGCGGATGAAGGCCCCCAGTTCACACCCGGCCCTCGCCAGTGGTTGCTGGAAAAACAGTGATACAAAGCAAAGGAGCCTACAGGCTCCTTTTTCTTTAGTCTGCGCCATGGTTTTTCGCCCTTGAGATCTGGCCCATGCGCTTGTTTTTAACCCTCGGTTTATTGCTGCTGGCCGGCTGTACCCACCCGCCGCAGACGCCCGATATCAACGGTCTCTGGATCAATCAGGCGCTCATTGATGAAGCCGCACAAGGTCGGCCACTGAACACCAGCGGCGCCAACCTGGAGTGGAGCATCAACACTCGCACCGGCAAGGCGCAAATGAGCAACGCCTTCGAACTGGGCGAAGGTCAATTGCGGCAAACGTCCCCGACAGCCTGGACCGTTGATTACAACGGCTACGGCACGGATACGCTGCGCGTTGACGGCGAGCGGTTAGTGCAACTCGCAACGGATCACAACCCGCAGCAGGTGTTCAGCCGCCCGGCGAATGCCGCCAGAACAGGCGAACGGCAAAGCGACACGTTCAGGCACGCGCTATACGCGGCCTACATGGCCGGCCCATGGAAAATCATTGAAGGCCCTGGTACGGGCGACACCGTAATATTCGCGGCGGATGGCGGTGTGTCGGGCTTTCCCCGGTACGACCAGTACGAACTATGCCTGGGTGGAGACTGCAGCTCTCAAGGCGCAGGCAATGACACACTGTCTTTATACAAAGGCAATAAGGCTGACGGATGGATTTTCGTCCGTCGGGGACAGCGGCTTGAGCTTTTCCATCAGATCAACCTGTCACGGCCGGATGAAATTCCCGAGCTGACTCCCGGCCCACGCCAGTGGGTGCTGGAAAAACAGTGATAAAAAAGGAGCCCGTGGGCTCCTTTTCATTCAGCACTTACCTTCGAGGATAGCCGCATAGCCTTCGCGGTAGCTTGGGTAAGTCGGCACCCAGCCCAGCGCCTTGGCCCGCGCATTGCTGCATTGCTTGCTGCCCGCACGGCGCACGGTGGCTTCCTCGGCCCACTCGGTCACACCCAAGTAGTCGCGCAACCAAGCCACCACGTCCGCCAATGGGGCAGGTGCATCGTCGACGCCGATGTAGACCTTATCCAGCGAACCGCCCTGCTCCACACGCCGCAGCAAAAAGGCCAACAAGCCCGCCGCGTCATCCGCGTGAATCCGGTTGCCATATAAAGGTGGGTCAATTGCCACGCGATAGCCTTGGCGCACTTGGGTCAACAGCCATTCGCGGCCAGGGCCGTAGATCCCGGTCAAACGCACGATGCTCGCGGGGATACCGCTGTTGAGCGCCACTTGCTCAGCTTGGAGCATCACTTGGCCGGAATATCCGGTGGCTTGGGTCTCGGACGTTTCGTCGACCCACTCGCCATTCTGTTGGCCGTACACACTGCTGCTGGAGACAAACAGCAAGTGCTTCGGTTGTTGGCCGTAGTCGCCCAGCCACTCCAACACATGCTGCAACCCTTGCACGTAAGCCGCGCGATACCCGGCCTCATCGTGGTCGGTGGCGGCGGCGCAATACACCACGTAATCCACCCCGCCGATCGGCCAGGTGTCAGGGCAATCTTTGTTGAACAGGTCTCCGGCGATGCCGATCACGCCATCGGGCAGGCGCGAAATGTCTCGCCGCAGCCCGTAAACCTCCCAGCCTGAGGCCAGCAATTGGCTAGCCAGCCGACTACCCACATCACCGCAACCTGCAATCACAACAGAAGGCGCAGACATCACAAAACTCCGTTCTCAAAGGCCTAGATTAGCCTTCACCGATGACTTGGGGCCAGAAAAACGACAAATAAAGTTACTGTATTACTTCTGTTAACAAGAATTACTTGCAATAATGACCGCCCATTTGTCCTCGACCTCATCAGGTCTGGCAGGACGATCACTCATTCTTTTCTCTTAGGTCCGGCCAGCATGACACGTCATACAAACCCCGCTTCGCCAACCAAGCTTCACAGCCCATCCCGCGCCTGGCGTGCGATGGCTGCGATGCTGTTCAGCGTATTGCTGGCACCGACCGCCGCATTCGCTGACGCTGCTGCCCCAGCCGCTCCGGCTGCTGCCGAGCAGACCACAGCCACCCCGGCTGCACCCGCCGCGGCGCCAGCCGCCACCGACCCGGCGCAGGCCGCCAGCCCGGCCGTTGCCGACGAGTCCGGGGCTGTACTGGAAGAAGACAACACACTGGGCATGGCCCATGACCTGTCGCCGTGGGGCATGTACCAGAATGCTGACGTGGTGGTGAAAGCCGTGATGATCGGCCTGGCCATTGCCTCGATCATTACCTGGACCATCTGGATCGCCAAGGGCTTCGAGCTGCTGGGCGCCAAGCGTCGTCTGCGCACTGAAATCGTCCACCTGAAAAAAGCCACCACCCTCAAGGAAGCCAGCGACACCGCAACCAAAAAGGGCACCCTGGCCCACACGCTGGTGCAGGACGCGCTGGAAGAAATGCGCCTGTCGGCCAACGCCCGCGAAAAAGAAGGCATCAAGGAGCGCGTGGCCTTCCGCCTGGAGCGCCTGGTGGCCGCCTGCGGACGTAACATGAGCAGCGGCACCGGCGTGCTGGCTACCATCGGCTCTACCGCGCCGTTCGTCGGCCTATTCGGCACCGTGTGGGGCATCATGAACAGCTTTATCGGCATTGCCAAAACCCAGACAACCAACCTCGCCGTGGTTGCCCCCGGCATCGCCGAAGCATTGTTGGCAACCGCCCTGGGCCTGGTTGCGGCGATTCCTGCGGTGGTGATCTACAACGTCTTCGCCCGTTCGATTGCCGGCTACAAGGCCCAGGTATCGGACGCGTCGGCAGAAGTCCTGCTGCTGGTCAGCCGCGACCTCGATCACCTGCCTACCGAGCGCAGCTCGCAACCGCACATGGTGAAAGTGGGGTAATCGGCCATGGGCCTGCATTTGAATCAAGGCGACGATGAACTCGTCGAGAACCACGAAATCAACGTCACTCCCTTTATCGACGTGATGCTGGTGCTGCTGATCATCTTTATGGTGGCGGCGCCGTTGGCTACCGTGGACATCAAGGTCGACCTGCCCGCGTCCAGCGCCAAGCCTGCACCGCGGCCGGAGAAACCGATTTTCCTCAGCGTCAAGGCGGACCAACGCCTGTTCCTGGGCGAAGAAGAAGTCAAAGCTGAAACCCTGGGCCCGGTGCTCGACGCCAAGACCCAAGGCAAGAAAGATACGACCATCTTCTTCCAGGCCGACAAGGGCGTGGACTACGGCGACCTGATGAGTGTGATGGATGCCCTGCGCGCGGCCGGCTACCTCAAGGTAGGCCTGGTTGGGCTTGAGACGGCAGCCAAGAAATGATCACGACGCGCCACAAACTGACGCGTTATGGCACCAGCCTTGCCGTCGTGCTGGGCGTGCATGCCGTCGCGATTATCATCGCGCTCCAATGGTCCGCGCCGCGCCCGGTGACGTTGCCGCCCGCCGCTATGGTCATCGACCTGGCGCCGATGCCGGCGCCGCCACCGCCGGCACCGCCCAAGGTGGTCACGCCGCCGCAGCCGCCTGCACCGGTAGAAGAGTTGCCGTTGCCGAAACTGGCCGAGGCGCCCAAGCCAACGATCCAGGTGCCCAAGCCGGTCAAGCCCAAGCCCAAACCTCAGCCGCCCAAGCCTGTGGAAAAAAAGCCCGAGCCGCCCAAGGAGAAACCTTCCGAGCAGCCGCCGAGCGAAACGCCACCGACCAAAACGCCTGCGGAAAAATCTGCCCAGCCGGTTCCTGGCCCATCGCCACAGCAATTGGCCGCCAAGGCTTCCTGGCAAGGCGAGCTACTGGCGCACTTGCAGAAATACAAGAAGTACCCGCCAAGCGCCCAGCGCAGTGGCAAGGAAGGCTTGAACCGCCTGCGTTTTGTGGTGGACGGTGAAGGCAACGTGCTGTCCTACGAATTGGTCGGCCGCTCCGGCAATGCCGACCTGGACCGCGCAACGCTGGACATGATCCGTCGCGCCCAGCCACTGCCCAAGCCTCCGGCCGACATGTTGACCGGCGGCAGCGTCGAAATCGTTGCGCCGTTCGTTTACAACATCCAGAAGCCTCGCCGGTAGCATGTGGGAGGGGGCTTGCTCCCTCCCATACTGGATTTGATTGCCTCAAAAAATTACACCCCCCGCTCAATCCACAGCAAAGTTCTGATAACGTGCGTCTATCGATTGCAGCCGGTATGCTTGGCCCGCAACTTCATGGACGCCCGCTATGACTCTTACAGAATTACGCTACATCGTGACCCTCGCCCAAGAACAGCACTTCGGCCACGCGGCCGAGCGTTGCCACGTCAGCCAGCCGACGCTGTCGGTGGGTGTGAAAAAGCTTGAAGACGAACTCGGTGTGCTGATTTTCGAGCGCAGCAAGAGCGCCGTGCGCCTCACGCCGGTAGGCGAAGGTATTGTTGCGCAGGCCCAAAAGGTCCTGGAACAAGCGCAAAGCATTCGCGAGCTGGCCCAAGCCGGCAAAAACCAGCTGACCGCACCGCTGAAGGTCGGCGCCATCTACACCGTTGGCCCGTATCTGTTCCCGCACCTGATTCCGCAACTGCACCGCGTCGCGCCGCAGATGCCGCTGTACATCGAAGAAAACTTCACTCACGTACTGCGCGACAAACTGCGCAACGGTGAGCTGGACGCGGTGATCATCGCGCTGCCGTTCCAGGAGGCGGACGTGTTGACCCTGCCGCTCTACGACGAGCCGTTTTACGTGCTGATGCCAGCCTCCCACCCGTGGACGCAAAAAGACACCATCGACGCCGCCTTGCTCAACGACAAGAGCCTGCTGCTGCTCGGCGAAGGTCACTGTTTCCGCGACCAGGTACTGGAAGCCTGCCCGACGCTGACCAAGGGTAATGACGGCGCCAAACACACCACCGTCGAATCCAGCTCTCTGGAAACCATTCGCCACATGGTGGCGTCCGGCCTGGGTATTTCGATTCTGCCGCTGTCGGCGGTGGACAGCCATCACTATGCCCCTGGCGTGATCGCCGTGCGCCCACTGACGCCGCCGGTGCCGTTCCGCACCGTGGCGATTGCCTGGCGTGCGAGTTTCCCTCGGCCGAAAGCCATTGAGATTCTCGCCGACTCGATCCGCCTGTGCTCGGTGGCCAAACCGCCTGCCGCGAGCTAAGTGCCTGTATGACTGAGCGACTGTAATGACCGAGTTGTCGCAGGTGTCGGTGACCGCACTCAAGGGTGTCGGTGAAGCCATGGCCGAAAAGCTCGCCAAGGTGGGCCTGGAGAACCTCCAGGACGTGCTGTTCCACCTGCCCCTGCGCTATCAGGACCGCACGCGTGTGGTGCCCATCGGCCACTTGCGGCCTGGGCAAGATGCGGTGGTTGAAGGCACCGTCAGTGGTGCCGACGTGGTGATGGGCAAGCGCCGCAGTTTGGTCGTGCGCCTGCAGGACGGCACCGGCGGCTTGAGCCTGCGCTTCTACCATTTCAGCAACGCGCAGAAGGACGGCCTCAAGCGCGGCACCCGCGTGCGCTGCTACGGTGAAGCGCGGCCGGGTGCCTCGGGGCTGGAAATCTACCACCCGGAATACCGCGCCATTACCGGCGACGAGCCGCCGCCGGTGGACACCACGCTCACGCCGATCTACCCGCTGACCGAAGGCCTGACCCAACAACGCTTGCGCCAGCTGTGCATGCAGACCCTGGCCATGCTCGGCCCAAAAAGCCTGCCCGACTGGCTGCCACTGGAGCTGGCGCGCGACTACCAACTGGCGCCACTGGACGATGCGATTCGCTACTTGCATCACCCACCCGCCGACGCCGATGTCGACGAGCTGGCCTTGGGGCACCACTGGGCGCAACACCGCCTGGCCTTTGAAGAACTGCTGACCCATCAACTCTCCCAACAGCGCCTGCGCGAGAGCATGCGCTCGCTGCGCGCGCCAGCAATGCCCAAGGCCAAGCGCTTGCCTGCGCAATACCTGGCTAACCTCGGGTTTGCGCCGACGGGCGCGCAAGTGCGCGTCGGCAATGAAATCGCCTACGACCTGAGCCAGCACGAACCCATGCTGCGGCTGATTCAGGGCGACGTGGGCGCGGGTAAAACTGTAGTCGCCGCCCTCGCCGCCTTGCAGGCTCTGGAAGCCGGTTACCAAGTGGCGCTGATGGCACCGACCGAGATTCTCGCCGAGCAACATTTCATCACCTTCAAGCGCTGGCTCGAACCGCTGGGCCTGGAAGTGGCGTGGCTGGCGGGTAAGCTCAAGGGCAAGGTTCGCGCGTCGGCACTCGAGCAAATCGCGGGCGGCGCACCGATGGTGGTGGGCACCCACGCGCTGTTTCAGGACGAAGTGAAGTTCAAGAACCTGGCCCTGGTGATTATCGACGAACAACACCGTTTCGGCGTGCAACAGCGCCTGGCACTGCGCCAGAAAGGTGTGGGCGGCCGCATGAACCCGCACCAGTTGATCATGACCGCCACACCGATTCCGCGCACCCTGGCGATGAGCGCCTACGCCGACCTCGACACCTCGATCCTCGATGAGCTGCCGCCTGGGCGTACGCCGGTCAACACTGTGCTGGTGACCGACACCCGGCGCGTGGAAGTGATCGAACGCGTGCGTGGCGCGTGTGCCGAAGGCCGTCAGGCGTACTGGGTATGCACGCTGATTGAAGAGTCCGAAGAGCTGACCTGCCAAGCCGCAGAGACCACTTACGAAGACCTCACCAGTGCCTTAGGCGAGCTCAAGGTTGGGCTGATTCATGGGCGCATGAAGCCTGCAGAAAAAGCCGCGGTGATGGCCGAATTCAAGGCCGGTAACCTGCAATTGCTGGTGGCCACCACGGTGATCGAAGTCGGTGTGGATGTGCCCAACGCCAGCTTGATGATCATCGAAAACCCCGAGCGCCTGGGCCTCGCCCAACTCCACCAACTACGCGGCCGCGTTGGCCGCGGCAGCGCCGCCAGCCACTGCGTGCTGCTCTACCACCCGCCGCTGTCACAGATCGGGCGCCAACGTTTGGGCATCATGCGCGAAACCAACGATGGTTTTGTCATCGCCGAAAAAGACCTTGAACTGCGCGGCCCCGGCGAAATGCTCGGCACCCGTCAGACCGGCCTGCTGCAATTTAAAGTCGCCGACCTGATGCGCGATGCTGACTTGTTGCCTGCCGTGCGCGACGCGGCGAAGCGCTGCTTGAACGCTGGCCGGATCACGTCAGCCCGTTGCTGGACCGCTGGCTACGGCATGGGCAGCAATACGGCCAAGTGTGACGCCTGAGGTTTGCGCGCGTACGCTGCGCGCGCCTGCGGCGCTTAGACGCCAACCACGTCACAAACCACAGTTAGTCGACCAACATCGGTAGCAAGCTGGTTATACTTCTGTGACTGTACGAAATTGGATCAGGCCATGTCAGAAGTAGCCCTCGCCACAGCCCCACTGACCGCCCCGTCGGTCATTCAGGCTCTGCTCGCAAAGCTCGCCATCCCTTACACGGAAGTTGCCGAACATGCTGGCCTGAATCCCGCACGAAAGGTCCAGGCAGTGCTGCTGGAAGATGCCGTGGGCGCGCTCATGGTGCTGTTCCCGCAGAGCCAATTGCTCGACCTCAACCGTCTCGCCGAACTCACGGGTCGCCGCCTCACAGCGGTGTCGCCGGAGCGTGTCGAGCGCATGCTCGGCAAACATGAGCTGAGCCTGCTGCCAGGCCTGCCGGCGATGACCAGTTCGCCGTGCCTGTACGAGGGCAGCCTGCTGAGCGAGCCGAGCTTGCTGGTGCATTCGGGCGAAGCCGGTGTGCTGCTGGAGATCGCCAGCGACGACTTCAAGACGATGTTGACCAAGGCCAGCGCCGGGCACTTCGGCGAGCCTTTGAGCAACATTCGGCCCAACCTCGACCGCCCCAACGATGACCGCGAGGAAATCACCCAGGCGATGCAGGCGTTTACCGCGCGCCGAATCCAGCAACGCCTGGAAGCCACCATCGAGATTCCGCCGCTGGCCGACACCGCGCAGAAGATCATCAAGCTGCGCGTCGACCCCAACGCCACCATTGATGACATCACCGGCGTGGTCGAAACCGACCCGGCCCTGGCTGCCCAAGTGGTCAGTTGGGCCGCGTCGCCGTATTACGCCTCGCCGGGCAAAATTCGTTCAGTGGAAGACGCCATCGTGCGCGTGCTGGGCTTTGACCTTGTGATCAACCTCGCTCTGGGCCTGGCCTTGGGCAAAACCTTGAGCCTGCCTAAAGACAACCCGCATCAGGCCACACCGTACTGGCACCAGTCGATCTACACCGCGGCGGTGATCGAGGGCCTGACCCGCGCCATGCCGCGCGCCCAGCGCCCGGAAGCTGGCCTGACGTATCTGGCCGGTTTGCTGCACAACTTCGGTTATCTGTTGCTGGCGCACGTGTTCCCGCCGCACTTCTCGCTGATCTGCCGTCACCTGGAGGTCAACCCGCACCTGTGCCACAGCTATGTCGAGCAGCATTTGCTAGGCATCAGCCGCGAGCAGATCGGCGCCTGGCTGATGCGCTACTGGGACATGCCGGACGAACTGTCCACCGCCCTGCGCTTCCAGCACGACCCGAACTACGACGGCCAATACGCCGAGTACCCGAACCTGGTGTGCCTGGCCGTGCGCCTGCTGCGCAGCCGAGGTATCGGCTCGGGGCCGGTCGAGGCGATTCCGGATGCATTACTGGAGCGTCTGGGCTTGAGCCGCGAAAAGGCTGAAGCAGTGGTCGGCAAAGTGCTGGATGCCGAGGTGCTGTTGCGCGAGCTGGCATCGCAGTTCACGCAGGGTTAAAAGCGCCATCGCAGCGCTGCGGTCTGACCGACCGTGGTGCCTGCATCGCGAGCAAGCCCGGCTCCCACATTGATCGCGTTCGCATGTGGAAGCGGGCGGGCCTGTGAAATCAGCGTTTGTTTTTCTTCGGCTTCAAATACTTGGTCAAGCCCTGAAACCAGATCACCAGCGCCGGGTTGCCCTTGATCTGAATCGACTTGTCCTGAATGCCCGTCATGAACGCCAGTTGCTTGTTCTTGGCCTGCATCGTGGCGAAACCGTAGGCGGCATCTTTGAAGGCGATAGCAAAGGCCGGCGCTGGGTGAACACCTGAGCGGCTGGTGATGCGCTGGTCTTTGACGATGAAGTGACGGGCAACGTTGCCGTCAAGAGTCTGCAACTGGAACGCCAGGTCTTTGTCACCCAGCTGTTGCTGGAAAGCAGGGTTGGTACGGCTGGCTTTGCCCATCATCAGGCCCAGTACCCACAGCAAAAGACGAAATTTCATGCAAACGGCCTCGGTCTGATTATTAAGTGGCCGCGACAGTTTAACGATTTGCAGGTGGAACGCCACCGATCTTGCGCTTTAGCCGGAGATCGGCAGGCGTTTAACGCTTATAGCAACAAATCCCCCGCGCTTTAAACAAAAAAATGGGCACCCGACCCAGCCGGCGTGCCCATTCTTTTTACCGCCCCTCCTCCCTTCGAGACGTACCGCTGTTACGGGTTGACGCTGTCTTTGAGCGACTTGCCCGGCTTGAACGCAACGGTGTTGCTGGCCTTGATTTTCACAGGTTCACCGGTTTGCGGGTTTTTGCCGGTACGGGCGCCGCGGTGGCGTTGCAGGAAGGTGCCGAAGCCAACCAGGGTGACGCTGTCCTTGCGATGCAGGGCGCCGGTGATTTCTTCGAGAACGGCATTGAGGACGCGGTTGGCCTGTTCCTTGGTGAGATCCGCTTTTTCAGCGATGGCGGCTGCGAGTTCTGGTTTACGCATAAGTGAAGCCTCTTTGACGGTTTTTTGTTGTTATGTCCGTGCTGCTCTCTAACGGAGCAGCGCCCAAGGCGCCGCAGGCTCTACTCTGCGGCAGACGGGAGTGAGGATGGCATGCCCTCGGACGCCGCGCCAGTCTCGCGGCGACCTTTCTACCGGGAAAAACCGGGTTATTCCGACAGAACGACAGCTATTTACGCCAGCAGCGGAGGAAGTTCTTTGTTCAAGGCCAGTTTTTCCATCACGGCGCTGCCGGTCAGTGCATAACCCAGCAGGCGGCCACTCGCGTCGCGGCACAAGGCCTTGATGTCGGCGCCCTGCCCCTCAACGCTCCACACGCCTTCGGTGCCGCGTGGCGGTGGCGAAACCACCAGCGGGCAGACCGGGGTTTTCACGGTGATCGGCATCGGCCCGTAGCTGACGGCGGTAGCGTTGCCGGCCAGCGTCTGCGCCAGCGCGCGGGCGCAGCTCATCAGCGGCATCACGTAGAGCAGGTTCAGGCCGTCGACCTCGGCGCAGTCGCCCAAGGCGTAGATATTGGCGTGGGAGGTCTTGAGGTGGCGGTCCACCATGATCCCGCGATTGATTTGCAGGCCGGCGGCGGCGGCAAGATCGACACGCGGGCGCAGGCCGATAGCCGAGACCACCACATCGCAGTGGATCACTTCACCGTCCGACAGGTGCGCTTCCAGGCCGTCAGCGCTGCGCTGCAGGCGGTTAAGCACCGGCCCCAAGTGGAAACGCGCACCCAGGCCTTCCAGCCCGGCTTTTACCGCCGCAGCCGCCGCCGGGTGCAGCAGCGTCGGCATGACTTGCTCGCACGGCGCTACCAGGTCGATTTCGTAACCACCGAGGATCAGGTCGTTGGCGAATTCGCAGCCGATCAGCCCGGCGCCGAGCACCAGCACGCGGCGTTTGCCGGCCACCGCGGCGCGAAAGCGCGCGTAGTCTTCAAGGTCGTTGATCGGGAACACCAGCTCGCCCGCATCGCCTTCGACCGGCACACGCACCGTCTCTGCGCCCCACGCCAGGATCAAGTCACGGTAGGCCACGGCTTCTTCGCCGATCCACAGGCGCTTGTGGCCTGGGTCGATGCCGCTGATGCGAGTGTGCGTGCGCACTTCGGCCTTTAGCTGCTCGGCCATGGCGCCGGGTTCAGCCATGCTCAGGCCATCGGCCTGTTTGTTTTTGCCAAAGCCGGTGGAGAGCATGGGCTTGGAGTAGGAGCGCCCGTCATCCGCGGTGATCAGCAGCAATGGGGTCTCGCTGTCGAGCTTGCGAAACTCGCGGGCTACGTTGTAACCGGCCAATCCTGTGCCGATGATCACGACAGGTGCGTTCATTCCTTTCTCCTTGTAAGACGTTTCTTGATTCGACGATCAGCCGATTTCGATCATTTCAAAATCCATTTTACCGACGCCGCAGTCCGGGCACAGCCAGTCTTCCGGGACGTCCTGCCACAGAGTGCCGGGGGCGATTCCGTCATCCGGCCAGCCGTCTTTTTCGTCGTAGATCAGGCCGCACACTACACATTGCCACTTCTTCATTACTTGCTTCCTCAGGGTCCAGGCATCTTGGCCGACGGTCGATAGACCAACGTTGCCGCACGGCTCAGGGCGTTTTGTACTGATCGAGGCCGGCAGATGCAAGCGCGATCGACGCATGCGGCCAGTTTGGCCCGGCAAAAGCTCAGGATGCCATGGTAAGCTCGCCGCCTCTTTTGCTGCCAATACTGACTCACCGTGTCGCACTCAATCGACCTTCCCGATGCTTGCCAATGGCTGACCCAACGCCTTCTGAGCCCTGCGCCTGCGCCCCTGACCCTCAATTGGTTGTTCGACGAAGGCTCGCTGACACGGCGGCTGACGTGGCTGTCCAACGACGGTTTCAGCGTGACGCCGCTGTTCGAAGGCTGGCAGCCCCTGCGCGCGGATGAATGTGCCGCGCTGGGGCTGGCGCCGGCCACGGTCGGTTGGGTGCGCGAGGTGTACCTGCGTGGGCATGGCCAGCCTTGGGTGTTCGCCCGCAGCGTGGCGGCTCGCAGTGCCCTGCAGGGCGACGGCTTGCACATGGATGCGTTGGGCAGCCGCTCGTTGGGTGAATTGCTGTTCTGCGACCAGGCATTCGCGCGCCAGGCGATTGAAGTGTGCCATTACCCACGGCAATGGCTGCCGACTGCAGACCAGGTCGACGGCCTGTGGGCGCGCCGCTCGCGCTTTGATCGCGGGCCGTTGAGCGTGCTGGTCGCGGAAGTCTTCCTGCCGGGGTTTTGGCACGCGCTGCATGAACATCCGGAGAACCACTGATGTATCAACGCTTGCTCAAATCCTTGAACCGTTTGAACCCAAGGGCCTGGGACTTCATTCAGTTGACCCGCATGGACAAGCCGATCGGCATCTACCTGTTGCTGTGGCCGACGCTGTGGGCGCTATGGATCGCCGGCAAGGGCTCGCCTTCGTTGATCAATATCGTGATTTTTGTGCTGGGCGTGGCGCTGACCCGCGCCGGCGGCTGCGTGATCAATGATTGGGCCGACCGCAAGGTCGATGGCCATGTGAAACGCACTGAGCAGCGCCCGTTGGTGAGCGGCAAAATCAGCTCGAAAGAGGCGCTGGTATTTTTTGCGGTGCTGATGGGCATCAGTTTCTTGCTGGTGCTGCTGACCAACGCCACCACCATCCTGCTGTCACTCGGCGGCTTGGCCCTGGCGGCGAGCTACCCGTTCATGAAGCGTTACACCTATTACCCGCAGGTAGTGCTGGGCGCGGCGTTTTCCTGGGGTATGCCGATGGCGTTTACCGCCGAGACCGGGCACTTGCCCGCCACGGCGTGGCTGCTGTACATCGCCAACTTGCTGTGGACGGTGGGCTACGACACGTATTACGCGATGACTGACCGCGACGATGACTTGAAGATCGGCGTGAAATCCACCGCTATTCTGTTCGGCGATGCCGACCGAGTGATCATTCTCACCCTGCAAAGCCTGGCGCTGGTGTGCCTGCTGTTGGCGGGCATGCGATTCGAGCTGGGCGGCTGGTTCCACTTGGGGTTGTTGGCGGCAGCGGGCTGTTTTGTCTGGGAATTCTGGTACACCCGCGACAGGGACCGCCTGAAATGCTTCAAGGCGTTTTTGCACAACCACTGGGCCGGGTTGGCGATTTTTGCCGGGATCGTGGCGGATTACACATTTCGCTGAGACTGTTTGCGGTGGCTGTTCGGACGCCTTCGCGAGCAAGCCAGCTCCCACAGTTGAAATGCATTCCAAGTGCGGGAGCGGGCTTGCTCGCGAAGGCCTTAGTGGCACCGAGACCGAGAGTCAGGGCTTGATGATGTGCCACGCGCCGCCCTTGCCATCACCGGTCTTGTCACCGGCTTTCTTGTCATCTTTATAGGTGTATACCGGTTTGCCTTCATAGGCCCACTGGCTGGTTTGATCATCACGCGTGATAACCGTCCACTTGCCCATCGACTTGTCGGTAGACTCGGCCTTCAGCGGCGGCCAGTTGGTCGCGCACTGGTCCTTGCACACCGACTTGCCGTCGGCATCCTTGTCGAAGGTGTAAAGGGTCAAACCCTTGTGGTCCACCAACATTCCATCTTTAGTCATCGCAGGCTCCGCCGCAAATGCCAGGGCCGGCAGCGTCAATGCGGCCGTTACCAGCAGGGCTTTCCAGGAAATCGTACGGTAAGTCATCGGAACCTTCCTTTTGTGGTTGTCAGGATTCGGACCCAAAGCGTAGCCCAGAGACGCGCGAATTGCCCTAGCGACTAAATTACTGTCACACGAATGCAATAATTCCGTTATCTAATGCGGCGCAAGACAGTTAAATGACAAGAGGACTTAGCATGGTTGGCAGGAGCATTCTGATCGTCGACGACGAAGCGCCCATTCGCGAAATGATCGCCGTTGCGTTGGAAATGGCCGGCTATGACTGCCTGGAGGCTGAGAACTCCCAGCAGGCCCATGCGATTATCGTCGACCGCAAGCCGGACCTGATCTTGCTGGACTGGATGCTGCCCGGCACCTCCGGCATCGAACTGGCCCGCCGCCTCAAACGTGATGAGCTGACCGGGGATATTCCGATCATCATGCTCACCGCCAAAGGCGAAGAAGACAACAAGATCCAGGGCCTGGAAGTGGGTGCTGATGACTACATCACCAAGCCATTTTCGCCACGCGAACTGGTTGCCCGCCTCAAAGCCGTACTGCGCCGTGCCGGCCCGACCGATGGCGAAGCGCCTATCGAGGTCGTGGCCTGATACTCGACCCGATCAGCCACCGCGTGACCATCGACGGCACACCGGCCGAGATGGGCCCGACCGAATACCGCCTGCTGCAATTTTTCATGACTCACCAGGAGCGCGCCTACACACGCGGCCAATTGCTCGACCAAGTGTGGGGCGGCAACGTGTACGTGGAGGAGCGCACCGTCGATGTGCATATCCGCCGCCTGCGCAAAGCCTTGGGCGATGCTTACGAGAATCTGGTACAAACCGTGCGCGGCACCGGCTACCGGTTTTCGACCAAGAGCTGAGCCGGGCTGACCTTCCTTAACAGCTGACAAGGACGCATGTTTAAGTGAACCAAAACTGGCATGGCACCCTGATCCGCCACATGTTGCTGTTAATCACCGGCTGCCTGGTGGTGGGCTTGGCCAGCGGCCAATACGGCTGGAGCCTGGCCGTGGGTATCGGCCTGTACCTGGGCTGGACCCTCAAACAATTGCTGCGCCTGCATGAATGGCTGCGCCAACACAAACCCGAGGAAGCACCCCCCGACGGCTACGGCCTGTGGGGCGAGGTGTTCGACAGCATTTACCACCTGCAACGCCGCGACCAGCGGGTTCGCGGGCGCCTGCAAGCGGTGATCGACCGGGTGCAAGAGTCTACCGCCGCGCTGAAAGATGCGGTGATCATGCTCGACAGCGATGGCAACCTGGAATGGTGGAACCGCGCGGCTGAAACCCTGCTGGGCCTCAAGACGCCGCAAGACAGCGGCCAGCCGGTGACCAACCTGGTGCGCCACCCGCGCTTCAAGGAATACTTCGAACAGGAGAACTACGACGAAGCGCTTGAAATACCCTCGCCCACCAATGACCGCGTGCGCATCCAGCTTTACCTGACGCGCTACGGCAACAACGAACACTTGATGCTGGTGCGCGACGTGACCCGCATTCACCAGTTGGAACAGATGCGCAAAGACTTCGTCGCTAACGTCTCGCATGAGCTGCGCACGCCGCTGACGGTGATCTGCGGCTACCTGGAGACGCTGCTCGACAACGTCGACGAGATCAACCCGCGCTGGAGCCGTGCCCTGCAGCAGATGCAGCAGCAAGGTTCACGCATGCAGACCCTGCTCAACGACCTGCTGTTACTGGCCAAGCTTGAAGCCACCGATTACCCGTCGGACAACCAACCGGTCAGCGTGCAAAGCCTGTTGCAGACCATCAAAAACGACGCCCAGGCCCTCTCCGGCCAGCGCGGGCAACACATCACCCTGGAAGCCGACGCCCTGGTGCTGCTCAAAGGCAGCGAGGGCGAATTGCGCAGCGCGTTTTCCAACCTGGTGTTCAACGCCGTCAAGTACACCCAGGACAAGGGCACTATTCGCATCCGCTGGTGGGCCGATGAGCACGGCGCGCACTTGAGCGTGCAGGACTCCGGCATCGGCATCGACGCCAAGCACTTACCGCGCCTGACCGAGCGGTTCTACCGCGTCGACTCCAGCCGCAACTCCAACACCGGCGGCACCGGGCTCGGTTTGGCGATCGTCAAACACGTGTTGTTGCGCCACCGTGCGCGGCTGGAAATCACCAGCGTGCTGGGCCATGGCAGTAACTTCACCTGCCACTTTCCACCGACGCAAGTGACCCGTTCGCGAGTGATCGAGAAGGATGAGTAACCCAAAAACACCACCCATCCAATGTGGGAGGGGGCTTGCTCCCAATGGCGGTGTATGAGCCGACAGATTTGCTGACTGATACTCCCTCATCGGGAGCAAGCCCCGTCCCACATTAGAATTTCACGCTTTTCGACAACACTTTCCCGGTCCCGCCCGGCAGCGGGCACTAGGCAAGCGCCCCGTCAGCCGCTACATTGACCGACTTGCGCCTGCATTGCAGGCCTACTGCCACCCCTTATTGAACAAATGGAACCTGCAAAACCCCATCATGGACCCTTCCCCTGGTATCACCCTCGCTACACTCTTCGCCGACTTCGGCATGATTCTTTTTGCACTGGTCCTGGTACTGCTCAACGGTTTTTTCGTTGCGGCGGAATTTGCCATGGTCAAACTGCGCGCCACGCGGGTCGAGGCCATCGCCCACAAAAACGGCTGGCGCGGGCAAATCCTGCGCACCGTGCACAACCAGCTCGACGCCTACCTGTCGGCCTGCCAGTTGGGTATTACCCTCGCCTCCCTGGGCCTTGGTTGGGTCGGTGAGCCGGCCTTTGCGCATATCCTCGAGCCGTTGCTGGGCGCTGTGGGCGTCGAGTCGCCGGAAGTGATCAAGGGCGTGTCGTTCTTTGCCGCCTTCTTCGTGATTTCCTACCTGCACATCGTGATCGGTGAACTGGCGCCCAAGTCCTGGGCGATTCGCAAACCCGAACTGCTCTCGCTGTGGACGGCCGTGCCGCTGTACCTGTTCTACTGGGCAATGTACCCGGCGATCTACCTGCTCAACGCCAGCGCCAACGCCATTCTGCGTATCGCCGGCCAGGGCGAGCCTGGCCCGCACCATGAACACCATTACAGCCGCGAAGAGCTCAAGTTGATCCTGCACTCCAGCCGTGGCCAGGACCCGAGCGACCAAGGCATGCGCGTGCTGGCTTCGGCCGTGGAGATGGGCGAGCTGGAAGTGGTCGACTGGGCCAACTCACGGGAAGACTTGGTGACGCTGGACTTCAACGCCCCGCTCAAGGAAATCCTCGCGCTGTTCCGTCGCCACAAATTCAGCCGCTACCCGGTGTATGACGCGGTGCGCAACGAGTTTGTCGGCCTGCTGCACATCAAGGATTTGCTGCTGGAACTGGCTGCGCTGGACCACATTCCCGAGTCGTTCAACCTGGCCGAACTGACGCGCCCGCTGGAGCGCGTATCGCGGCACATGCCGCTGTCGCAGTTGCTGGAGCAGTTCCGCAAAGGCGGCGCGCACTTTGCCCTGGTGGAAGAGGCCGACGGCAACATCATCGGCTACCTGACCATGGAAGACGTGCTTGAAGTGCTCGTCGGCGATATTCAGGACGAGCACCGCAAGGCCGAGCGCGGCATCCTCGCCTACCAGCCGGGCAAACTGCTGGTGCGTGGCGACACGCCGCTGTTCAAGGTGGAACGCCTGCTGGGCGTCGACCTCGACCACATCGAAGCCGAAACCCTGGCAGGCCTGATCTACGACACCTTGAAACGCGTGCCGGAAGAAGAGGAAGTGCTCGAAGTTGAAGGCTTGCGCATCATCATCAAGAAGATGAAAGGGCCGAAGATCGTATTGGCCAAGGTGCTGTTGCTGGACTGACGCCTCAGTTGCCCAACGCAAAGTTGGGCAATGTGCCTACGGGCTGGTTGAACTCATACGGGATCGACACCAGCCCCGCCTCAGTGGCGCGCTGCACCACAAAATGCAGGTGCGGCCCGCTGCTGTTGCCGGTATTGCCCGACAACGCCAGTGGGCTGCCTGCCGCCACACGCTGCCGACCCGCACGCTGACCGAACCTTGCTTGAGGTGCAGGTACACGCCCTCAGTGCCGTCATCGTGCTGCACCCGCACAAAATTGCCTGACGCATCACCGCCATGCCCGGCTTGATCGTTCTCGGTCTTCACCACCCTGCCGCTGCGCGCCGCGATGACCTGAGTCCCTTCGGGCATGGCAATATCCAGGGCGTAGCGGCTCTTGGCGTCGGTGTGGCTGAAGCTGCCGTTCGGCCCTTGGCTCAGGCGAAACGGCCCGCCACGCCACGGCACCGGATAACGATAGGCGCGCTGTGGATAACGCGTTTGAGGCACGCCCGGCACCGGCCGCTGCGCTCGCGCCGGTTTGCGCTCCTGAATCACAAACGCCTGAGCGCCAGGGCTTGGCTGATCGCTGAAAAACACTACGCCATTAGCATCGGTGGCTTTGTAGAGGGTCATGCACATGGCCGAGGTCGCGGCGGTGAACAGCCCACAAAACAGCAGTGCGCGCATAAGCAAAAGTCAGTGACAAGGCTGTGTAAGGTCATGCGTCAGCACGCTAAAACAGATGTCCACGTCCAGCTGTGCGGCCGCCGATAAGTTGACTAATGCATCGAGAGAAAACTTATCGATCTTGCCATTAAGCACGTCATTAAGGCGAGGCTGGCTGATACCGAGCCGTTGCGCTGCATCCTTCTGAGAAAGCTCCCAACCACGAATGGTCTTGCACAGTTCCAAAAGCAGCTTTGAGCGCAGGCGCATGTTGGCGGCTTGCTGGGGCGTCTCTTCCAGGGCATCCCAAACACTGCTGAAATGTTCGGTGTGAATTTTTGGGTCTGTCATGGGCTTAACCTAACTCCTGCAATCTGGCGCGAGCCAGTTCGATGTCACGCGCTTCAGTTTTCTGTGTGGTCTTGCGCAGTGCGTGCAGCACATAGACAGCTTGAGGCCGACTGACCACATAGAACACTCGAAACGCTCCCGATTCCTCAGCGATGCGAATCTTACTGACACCCCTACCGATGGTTTTCATGGGCTTGCAGTCAAAAGGCTGTTCACCCTGTTGCAATAAGTCCAACTGAAAACCTGCTGCCCTTCGGGCATCCAGAGGGAATGCCTTCAGATCCTTTAGCGAACTTCCTAAAAACACCACATCCTTGTGCCTCGGCATTAGCTTCTCCTTTGCTGGAAAGAAAAAGCGTAATCGACGATTCGACTATAAGCGCTGGAGGTGTGTTTCAAGGCATCGCAAAGGCTTGATAAAGTCGCTGCGACATCAAGAGAATATATCTAAACCGATATAGATCAAGCCACTCGACGGGAATCAGACAGCCGGTCGATTCCCGCTACTCAGGCGATCACGCACCCGGCACAAAATGCTTCTGCGCCGTACCGCGCGCGATCAGCCGGGAGATGTAGTCGAGCTTTTGGGCATCCTGGTCGATGAACCGGAAGGTCAGTTGCAGCCAGTCGCTGTCGGGCTTCGGCTCGAAAGCAACAATGGCGTGCAGGTAGCCGTTGAGGCGGGCTACTTCGGCGTTGTCGCCTTGCTCAAGGTCAAGTACCGCGCTTTCCAGTACTTGGGGCAGGACTTCGCCGCGACGCACCACCAGCAGCGCTTCCTTGATGCTCAGCGCCTTGATTACGCACTGCTGGGTGCCGCTGGACAGGCGCAATTGGCCTTGACCACGACCGCCGGCCGGCGACGCCGATACGGGGGCTGGCGCGGGCGGGTTATTAAGCAGGCCTTTGCTCGGCGCGGCCGCTACCGGCGCCGATTTGACCGCCTCAGGCTTGCCGCCGGTCAGGGCGCTCAAGGAATCGTTGCCGAAGGCCGAGTTCATCTTGGTCGGCGCACTGGCAATCAACGCGTCAAGGCGGCCGACTTTGTGCAGCGCCTGCCTGACCTTGCTCAGCAACTGTTCGTTGGTGAACGGCTTGCTGACGTAGCCGGATACACCGGCCTGAATCGCCTGAACCACGTTTTCCTTGTCGCCACGGCTGGTCACCATCACAAACGGCATGGCCTTGAGGTGCGCTTGCTCGCGGCACCAGGTCAGCAGTTCAAGGCCAGACATCTCGGGCATTTCCCAGTCGCACAGCACCAGGTCGAAGGTCTCGCGCATCAGGATGGCTTGGGCCTTTTTACCGTTCACCGCGTCTTCAAGCTTGATCCCCGGGAAGTAGTTGCGCAGGCACTTCTTTACCAGGTCGCGGATAAACGAGGCGTCATCCACCACCAGTACACTGACTTTACTCATCGACCCTTCATCCTATAAAAACTTCGGCACGCAGAACGCCTGACTGATGGCATTTTGCCAAAACCTGCTAATCACAGCCGGATTTTATTGATCCCGCTGCGCAAATAATTCAGCTGCCACAAACAAAAACGCCCGACCAAAGGCCGGGCGTTAATTTCTCGGGCAACCTTACTTATCGTCAGATTCGCCCGAAACATTAGGGATTTGATCGGCTGAGCCTTCAACTTCGGCCTTCATGCGCTTAAGGCCCATGTGCCGCACGTCGGTGCCGCGCACCAGATAAATCACCAGCTCAGAGATATTACGCGCATGGTCGCCGATTCGCTCCAGGGAGCGTAGCACCCAGATGATGCTCAATACCCGCGAAATAGAACGCGGGTCTTCCATCATGTAAGTGGCCAGCTCACGCAGGGCGGTCTTGTACTCGCGGTCGATGATCTTGTCGTACTGGGCCACCGACAACGCCAGGTCGGCGTCGAAGCGGGCAAAGGCGTCAAGCGCATCGCGCACCATGTTGCGCACTTGGTCGCCGATATGCCGCACCTCCACATAACCACGCGGCGCTTCGCCCTCTTCGCAGAGCTGAATAGCGCGACGCGCGATTTTGGTCGACTCGTCGCCGATGCGCTCCAGGTCGATCACTGACTTGGAGATGCTGATGATCAAACGCAGGTCGGACGCCGCGGGCTGGCGACGCGCGAGAATGCGCAGGCATTCTTCATCGATGTTGCGTTCCATCTGATTGATCTGGTCATCAATGTCACGCACTTGCTGGGCCAGGCCCGAGTCGGCCTCGATCAGCGCGGTAACCGCATCGTTGACTTGCTTCTCTACCAGCCCGCCCATTGCCAGGAGGTGGCTGCGCACTTCCTCAAGCTCGGCGTTGAACTGCGCGGAGATGTGATGGGTGAGTCCTTCCTTCGAAATCATGGTTTTGCTCCGCAAATCTAATTTAGCCGCAAGCTACAAGCTGCAAGCCACAAGCTGATTTGTATGGTTACGCTGAACTGTCTTTACTGGCCGCTTGAAGCGTGCGGCTTGCAGCTGCTCCAACTAGCCATAACGACCGGTGATGTAGTCTTCGGTCTGTTTTTTAGCCGGGTTGGTGAACAGCGTATCGGTGTCGCCGAACTCGACCAGCTTGCCCATGTACATAAAGGCTGTGTAGTCGGAAACCCGCGCGGCCTGTTGCATGTTGTGGGTCACGATGACGATGGTGAATTTGGATTTGAGCTCGTAGATCAGCTCTTCAACTTTCAGTGTCGAAATCGGGTCGAGCGCAGAGCAGGGTTCGTCGAGCAGCAAGACTTCCGGCTCCACCGCGATGGTGCGGGCGATGACCAAACGTTGCTGCTGGCCGCCGGACAGGCCGAGTGCCGATTCGTGCAGGCGGTCTTTTACCTCGTCCCACAGCGCGGCGCCTTTAAGCGCCCACTCAACGGCTTCGTCAAGAATGCGTTTTTTGTTGATGCCCTGGATGCGCAGGCCGTACACCACGTTTTCGTAGATGGTCTTGGGGAACGGGTTGGGCTTCTGGAACACCATGCCCACGCGACGACGCAACTCTGCCACGTCTTCGCCCTTGCGGTAGATGTTGGTGCCGTAGAGGTTGATCGCGCCTTCTACACGGCAGCCGTCCACCAGGTCGTTCATGCGGTTGAAGGTGCGCAGCAGCGTGGACTTGCCGCAGCCGGACGGGCCGATAAAGGCGGTCACGCGCTGCTTGGGGATGTTCATGCTGACATCGAAAAGCGCCTGCTTCTCACCGTAATACAGGCTCAGGCCCGGCACTTCGATGGCCACGGTTTCCTGGGCCAGGCTCAGGCTCTGTTTGTCGCGACCCAAAGCCTGCATGTTGATGCCATGGGTAGGGGTTTCGTGTTGCATGGGATGCTCCCTGTGCTACCAATTCATTTCGTTGAACCGCCAGCTTCATGATTGGGCCTGGCGGTTTACCTCAAATCTGTGTGTGGCGCGGTTCACTGTGGGAGGGGGCTTGCTCCCGATAGCGGTGTATCAGAAACACATGTGCTGGCTGACACATCGCTATCGGGAGCAAGCCCCCTCCCGCATTGGTTCGGTTAGCTGTCCAGCGCTTTGTACTTCTCGCGCAGGTGGTTACGAATCCACACCGCTGACAGGTTAAGCGTGGCAATCACCAGCACCAGCAGCAACGCGGTGGCGTAGACCAACGGCCGTGCGGCTTCGACGTTAGGGCTTTGGAAGCCGACGTCATAAATATGGAAGCCCAAGTGCATGATCTTCTGATCCAGGTGCAGGTAAGGGTAGTTACCATCCAGCGGCAGCGACGGTGCCAACTTCACCACACCCACCAGCATCAGCGGCGCCACTTCACCGGCGGCGCGGGCCACGGCGAGGATCATGCCGGTCATCATCGCCGGGCTGGCCATCGGCAGCACGATCTTCCACAGCGTTTCGGCTTTGGTCGCGCCGAGTGCCAGCGAGCCTTCGCGCACCGTGCGCGGAATTCGCGCCAGGCCTTCTTCGGTGGCCACGATCACCACCGGCACTGCCAGCAGCGCCAGCGTCAGCGAGGCCCAGAGCAGGCCCGGCGTGCCGAAGGTCGGGGCCGGCAGGGCTTCGGCGAAGAACAGACGGTCGACCGAGCCGCCCAGTACGTACACAAAGAAGCCCAGGCCGAACACGCCGTAAACAATCGCCGGTACGCCCGCCAGGTTGTTCACGGCAATGCGGATAATCCGCGTCAGCGTGTTTTGTTTGGCGTACTCACGCAGGTACACCGCCGCCAGCACGCCGAACGGGGTCACGATCATCGCCATGATCAGGGTCATCATTACGGTGCCGAAGATCGCCGGGAAAATCCCGCCTTCGGTGTTGGCTTCCCGTGGGTCGTCGCTGAGGAATTCCCAGACCTTGCTGAAGTAGAAGCCGACCTTGGTGATGTAGCCCATGGCGTTCGGCTGGTAGGCATGCACGACTTTGCCGATGCCGATTTCGAGTTCTTTGCCGTTGGCATCGCGGGCGGTCAGGCTGTCGCGATTGAACTGGGTGTGCAGGTCAGCCAGGCGCGCTTCGATGTCCTTGTAGCGGTTGTTCAGTTCGGCGCGGCCGCTGTCCATATCAGCCTGAGCGGTAGCGTCCAGCTTGCCTTCCAGCTCCAGCTTGCGACCGTGCAGGCGGATGCGTTCCAGCCCGGCGTTGATCGCGCCGATGTCGGTTTTTTCCAGGCTCTTGAGCTGCGCCGCCAGCTTGTTCACGCGCTCGACACGCGCTTGCAGCTCCGGCCACGCCGCTTCGCCTTGAGCGATGACCTTGCCATCCTGCTTGACGTTGACCAGGGTGCCGTAGAAGTTGCCCCACTCACGACGCTCGATGGCCATCAGCTCTGCGGGCTTGGTCTGGTCCTTCAGCCACTCGCCGACAATCCAGGTGAAATCGTTGCCGTTCAAGTCGCGGTTGCCGACCTTGATCAGCTCGCGGGTCATGAACTCCGGGCCTTGGTCGGGCACCGGCAGGCCAGCGCTTTTCAAGCGCTCGCGGGGTACTTCTTCCTTCTGCACCACTTCGCCGATGACGATATGGTTTTCCTGGCCCGGCACGTTGTAGTTGGCCTGGATCAGGTCGGCCGGCCAGAAGTGGCCCAAACCACGCACCGCAATCACAGCCAGCAAACCGATGGTCATGATGACCGCGATGGACACTGCGCCACCGCTGATCCAGACGCCGGGGGCGCCGCTCTTGAACCATCCATTCAGGGAGTTCTGTTTCACAGACTTCTACCTTTCTTAAAGCGACGAGTATTTCTTGCGCAGACGCTGACGAATCAGCTCGGCGAGGGTGTTCATGATGAAGGTGAACAACAGCAGCACCAGCGCCGAGAGGAACAGCACGCGGTAGTGGCTGCCGCCGACTTCCGACTCAGGCATCTCCACCGCGACGTTGGCCGCCAATGTGCGCAGGCCTTCGAACAGGTTCATCTCCATCACCGGCGTGTTACCGGTGGCCATCAGCACGATCATGGTCTCGCCCACAGCGCGGCCCATGCCGATCATCAGCGCAGAGAAAATCCCCGGGCTGGCGGTCAGGATCACCACGCGCGTCATGGTCTGCCACGGCGTGGCACCCAGGGCCAGCGAGCCCAGCGTCAGGCCGCGCGGCACGCTGAACACGGCGTCTTCGGCGATGGAGTAGATGTTCGGGATCACCGCAAAGCCCATGGCCAGGCCGACGACCAGGGCGTTGCGCTGGTCGTAGGTGATGCCAAGGTCGTGGGAGATCCACATGCGCATGTCGCCGCCGAAGAACCAGGTTTCCAGGTACGGGCTCATGTACAGCGAGAGCCAGCCCACAAACAGGATCACCGGGATCAGGATCGCGCTTTCCCAGCCATCCGGCACCCGCAGGCGGATCGAGTCCGGCAGGCGACTGAAGACAAAACCGGCGACTAGAATACCGATCGGCAACAGCATCAGCAGGCTGAAAATACCCGGCAGATGCCCTTCCACATACGGCGCCAGGAACAGGCCCGCGAAGAAGCCGAGGATCACCGTCGGCATCGCTTCCATCAGCTCGATCACCGGCTTGACCTTGCGGCGCAGGCTTGGGGCCATGAAGTAGGCGGTATAAATGGCGGCGGCGACGGCCAGCGGTGCGGCCAACAACATCGCATAGAACGCGGCTTTCAGCGTACCGAAGGTCAGCGGCGCCAGGCTCATTTTAGGTTCGAAATCGGTGTTGGCGGCGGTCGATTGCCAGACGTATTTAGGCTCGTCGTAGTTTTCGTACCAGACCTTGCTCCACAACGCGCTCCACGACACTTCCGGGTGCGGGTTGTCGAGCGTCAAGGGTTGCAGCTTGCCGCCGGTTTCGACGATCACACGGTTGGCGCGTGGCGACAGGCCGAACAGGCCTGGGCCGTCGACCACCGGGTCAACCAACAGGGTGCGGTGCGCAGTGCTGTGGAACACGCCGAACTTGCCGGAGGCGTCGAGGGCAGTGAAGCCTTTGCGACGCTCTTCAGCGGTGATTTCAATAATCGGCGAGGTGCCCATCTGGAAGGTGCGAATTTGCTTCAGGTGCTGCTCGCCATCCGGGTCCCGGGCCATGAACCATTGCGCCAGGCCACCCTTGGAGTTACCGACGATCAACGAAATACCGCCGACCAGTTGGGTGCTGGCGGTGATTTCAGCGGCGCCGTCTTCGAGCAATTTATAGCGACCGTTGAGGCTCTTGTCGCGCAGGCTGAACACATCGGCAAGGGCACGGCCGTTGATCACATACAGCCACTGCTGGCGTGGGTCGATAAAGATCGCCTTCACCGGCTCGGTCATTTGCGGCAGCTCGACACGCTTCTGCTCACTGGTGACTTCACCGGTCATCATGTTTTCTTCGCGGCTCAGGGTCAGCACGTTCAAGTACGAACCGGCAGAACCTGCAACCACCAGCGACGAATCGGTGGCATTGAGCGCGACGTGCTCCAGCGCGCGGCCCTGCTCATCAAGCACGATCGGCGTGTCACCGTAAGGGTATTCAATGGCCGGCGTGATGGTCTTGTTGCCGTCCGGGTAGGACACCTTGTACGTGTGGCGGAACACCAGAGACTGGCCATTCGACAAACCGAGAATCACCAGCGGGCTGCCTGGCTGGTCTTTACCGATAGACACGACGCTGGCGCCGGCCGGCAGCGGCAAGTCGACACGTTTGAGCTCGTCACCGGTTTGCACATTAAAGAACAGCGCCTGGCCCTTGTCGGATACGCGCATGGCGACCTGGTTCTGTTCTTCGAGGGAGATCAGCAACGGCTTGCCGGCGTCCTGAATCCAGGCGGGCGTCAGCGCGTCTTCCTTGGTCAGCGAAGCCCCTTGGAACAAGGGCGCGACGACGTAGGCAAGGAAGAAGAAAATCAGGGTAATCGCACCGAGGACGGCGAGGCCGCCAATCAACACATACCAACGGGTCAGGCGATCTTTGAGCGCGCGAATACGGCGCTTGCGTTGCAGCTCAGGCGTATTGAAATCAATGCGCTTGGGAGGGGAAATCGTCGTCATGGTGGAATTGGCCAGATCATTCATGCGCACACCCTAGCGGTCCTGTATGACAGAAAGATGACAGTGCAGTGACGCAAGAAATCCGCCGCGTAGCAGGGCTGCCAGCGGACTAAAGAGTTAGGGGTGTAGACGGTTTAATGTGGGAGCGGGCTTGCCCGCGATGGCATCAATGCAGTTTCAACTCTACACCGCGTCGCCAGCATCGCGGGCAAGCCCGCTCCCACACAAAAACATGCATCTACACCAGGTATTGCAGGCTTAGTTGCCTTCTTTCAAACCCAGGTCAGCCAGGGCCTTGGTGACAACTTTGGCCGGCAGTGGGATGTAGCCGTCTTTTACCACGACTTCCTGGCCCTGTTTGGACAGAACCAGTTTCACGAACTCAGCTTCCAGCGGGGCCAGAGGCTTGTTCGGGGCTTTGTTGACGTAAACGTAGAGGAAACGCGACAGCGGGTATTTGCCGTTCAGGGCGTTTTCTTCGCTGTCTTCGATGAAGTCAGTGCTGCCTTTTTTGGCCAGGGCCACGGTCTTCACGCTGGCAGTCTTGTAGCCGATGCCCGAGTAACCGATGCCGTTCAGCGAAGAGCTGATCGACTGCACAACCGAAGCCGAACCAGGTTGTTCGTTCACGTTAGGCTTGTAGTCGCCTTTGCACAGGGCCTCTTCCTTGAAGTAGCCGTAAGTGCCGGATACCGAGTTGCGACCAAACAGTTGCACTGGCTTGTTGGCCAGGTCGCCGGTCACACCCAGGTCGCCCCAGGTTTTCACGTCGGCTTTGGCACCGCACAGACGCGTCGAGGAGAAGATCGCATCGACCTGTTCCATCGTCAGGTGCTGGATCGGGTTGTCTTTGTGCACGAACACCGCCAGGGCATCCACAGCCACCGGGATAGCGGTTGGCTTGTAGCCGTACTTCTGCTCGAAGGCAGCCAGTTCGGTGTCCTTCATCTTGCGGCTCATCGGGCCCAGGTTAGAGGTGCCTTCAGTCAGCGCAGGTGGTGCAGTGGCGGAGCCGGCAGCCTGAATCTGGATGTTGACGTTCGGGTATTCCTTTTTATAGGACTCAGCCCACAAGGTCATCAGGTTAGCCAGAGTGTCGGAACCAACGCTGGACAAGTTGCCCGATACGCCAGTGGTCTTGGCGTAAGCCGCAATTGCCGGGTCAACACCAGCGGCCACCGCGTGGGCGGTCGCAACGCTAGCAGCGACAAAAGTCATTGCCGCCATCAAACGCTTCAGTTTCATGCCTTGCTCCTAGCAGATAGGGATAATTGGAACGGGGCCAAGTATCGAGAGGCCGTGTGAACACTCTATGTCCGAAATATGACAATTGGATGAAAGGCCACTACCGCAAAGCATGTGAAATACCATCAGAGGTCAGCGACCGCGCGCCCACAGATACCCGCCCACCACCATCCCCATCACGCAAATGACCGCAACGTAGTAAGCCGGGCCCATCGGGCTTTCTTTCATCAGCAGCGACACCGCCAACGGCGTCAGCCCGCCAAATACCGCATAAGCCACGTTGTAGGAGAACGACAAGCCGCTGAAACGCACCACCGGCGGGAAGGCTTTGACCATCACGTAGGGCACCACACCGATAGTGCCTACACACAAGCCGGTCAAGGCGTACAGCGGGAACAGCCATTCGGGGTAGGCGACGAGGCTGTGATAAAGCGTCCAGGAGCTGCTCAGCAACAGCAGGCAACCCACAACCAGCACGCGGCCGGCGCCGAAGCGGTCGGCCAGTGCGCCGGAAAGAACACAGCCCAAGCTCAGGGTGATGATGGCCAGGCTGTTGGCTTGCAGGGAAACGGTCGGGCTGAAGTGGTAGACGGTTTGCAGCACGCTCGGGGTCATCAAGATGACCACGATGATGCCGGCGGACAGCAACCAGGTCAGCAGCATCGACAGCACGATGGCGCCACGGTGGTCACGCAGCACCGTGCCCAGTGGCAGTTCGGCGGCCAAGGTCTTGCGTTGCTGCATCTCGGCGAAAATCGGTGTTTCATGCAACCAGCGACGCAGGTACACCGACAGCAGGCCAAACACACCGCCGAGCAGGAACGGGATGCGCCAGGCGAAATCCGACACCTGCTCCGGGCTATAAAGAGTGTTGATGGCAGTGGCCACCAGCGAACCCAGCAGGATACCGGCGGTGAGGCCGCAGGTCAGCGTGCCGCAGGCATAGCCGATATGGCGCGACGGTACGTGTTCGGAGACGAACACCCACGCGCCGGGGACTTCGCCGCCAATTGCCGCGCCCTGAATAACGCGCATCAGCAGCAACAGGATCGGCGCCCACAGGCCGATCTGCGCGTAGGTCGGCAGCAGGCCCATGATCAGGGTCGGCACGGCCATCATGAAAATGCTCAGCGTAAACATCTTCTTGCGGCCCAGCAGGTCGCCGAAGTGCGCCATGATGATGCCGCCCAGCGGGCGCGCCAGGTAGCCGGCGGCGAAGATGCCGAAGGTCTGCATCTGGCGCATCCACTCCGGCATGTCGAGCGGGAAGAACAGTTTTCCGACCACGGTGGCGAAAAACACGAAAATGATGAAATCGTAGAACTCAAGCGCCCCGCCCAAGGCAGACAGCGACAGGGTTTTGTAGTCGTTGCGGGTCAGCGGGCGCGACGGTTGCGCGCTGCTTTCGGGCACGGAGGACATGGCAAGGCTTCTCTTATTAGTCAGAACGGCAAGCACATAGCTTGGGCAGAGCCAGAAGGGGTTCGGCAAGATAGCAAATCGCTTGCAAAAGCACACCAGAAGCACAGTTGCCGTAAAAAGCCCCGATACAGCCACTAATTGCCGACCAAATGAGCGCCGGGAGGTCGTCGTGGCGTCAGGGTGTCGATATACTCGGCCCTTGCCAGCGTCAGAGCCGCAGGCTTGAGGGGCTGCTGTGCCAAACCGCCGTTGGGCGCCACCCAGCCGGTTTGGCAGAGTTTCCCTTTAGTACGCCTTACGAGAAACGTGTCGAACGGAGTATGTTGGTGCTGAACCGTTTTTCCACCAGTCGGCTATCCACTTTGCTACACCTATAAAAAAGCGTCACGGGTCAGAGGCACCCCCGGCATGATCGAACTCGAACAAGAAGATCCTATCCCGCAAGGCGATCTCGCCCTGCAAATCACCGCGCTCCCGCGTGAAACCAATGGCTTCGGCGATATATTCGGCGGCTGGCTGGTTGCGCAGATGGATTTGGCCGGCACTGCAATGGCCAGCAAGGTCGCGGGCGGCCGCGTGGCCACCGTGGCGATTGATCGCATGGCCTTTTTGGTGCCGGTGGCGGTTGGCGCGCAATTATCGTTCTATACCCAGGCGCTGGAAATCGGCCGCAGCTCGATCCAGATGATGGTCGAAGTGTGGAGCGACGACCCGCTGTCCAGCGAATGGCGCAAGGTTACCGAGGCGGTGTTCGTGTTTGTCGCCATCGATGGCAGCGGCCGCACGCGCTCGGTTCCATCGCGCGCGCGTTAAACCTCGCAGGGTTTTGACGGTCAATTGCCCCATTGCCTGCCATTAAGAGTGCCTGTTATGCCTACGCCCCACGTAGAGAACGTGCAAATCGACCAACTGGACTGCTGGCGCATCCGCCACAACGGCGCCGAACTGATGGTGGCCCAACAGGGCGCGCACATTTTCAGTTACCAGCGCCAGGGCGAACAGCCGCTGATTTGGCCTAACCAACAGGCCGTGTTCAAAAAGGGCAAAGGCATTCGTACCGGTGTGCCGGTGTGCTGGCCGTGGTTTGGCGTGTTTGACCGCAACCCGCAAAGCGTGAAGGCCATGCGCCAGAGCGACGAGCCGGCCGGCGCGCATGGTTTTGTGCGCACCGCGATCTGGACGCTCGACACGGTGACGCCGGTTGGCGACGCGCTTCAGGTGGATCTGCTACTGCCGGTGCCCGAGGGTGGCTTCCCCGGTTGGCCGCATCAGGTTGACCTGAAGCTGAGCCTGCTGTTGGACGATCAGCTGCACATTCGCCTAACCAGCCATAACCGCGGCACCGACACCGTGACCCTCAGCCAGGCGCTGCACACCTACTTCGCCGTAAGCGACGTGCGCAACGTGCAGGTCGAAGGCCTCGACGGGCTGGCGTATATCGACACCGCTGACGGCTGGACCGAGAAAACGCAAACCGGTCTGCTGCATTTCACCGCCGAGACCGATCGCATCTATCTTGATACGCCGTCCCAATTGAGCATTGTCGATAAAGACTGGCAGCGCCGCGTCCAACTGACGGCCGAGGGCTCGACGTCGACCGTTATCTGGAACCCCTGGACTGACCGCGCCAAAGCGTTTGACGACATGGCCGATGATGGCTGGCGGGGCATGCTGTGCATCGAAACGGCCAATGTGCTGGACGATGTGGTGAGTCTGGCGCCGGGCGAAAGTCACACGCTGGGTGTGAGCATCCGCGGCCTCACCTTGTAAACATGTGGGAGCAGGTGCTGGGCTTTAGAGGTCGGACTCTTTTACCGCCCTCACCTTTCCCGCATCCAGCGCGTACGCCGCATCGGCCAGGTCGTTGTTGACCTTCTCGACCTTCAATGTGCCCGTCACCCACAGCGGCGTGTAAATATCATCCAGCTTCAACCCCTTTGGGTAGCGCACCAGCACCAACTGGTTAGGCGGCGGTGGTGGCACGTGGATGCAAGCGCCAGGGTACGGCACCAGGAAGAACAGCGTGCTGCGGCCCTTGGCGTCGGTTTCCAATGGCACGGGGTAGCCACCGATACGGATGCTCTTGCCGTTCATGGCGGCCACGGTTTTGGTGGAATACATCACCGCTGGCAACCCCTTACTCTGCTTCAAGCCACCTTTGTCGGTGAACGTGCCTTGGGCTTCGGGGGAGTTGTGGTCGATTTCAGGCATTGCTTCGAGGGCTTTCTGATCCGACAGCGGCATCAGGTCGAGCCAGTCGGTTTCCGGCAATTCGCCAGCGTGGGCAAGGCCAGAGCCTAGCAAAAGGAGAGTCAGCAGAAGACGGCGCATGGAGAGGCTCGGCAATTACAAGTGGCGAGCATTCTAACCCTCTGCGCCTGCGCAGCGCAGAGGGCTCGACGCTAAATCATTTTTTTCGCAGCAGACCGTAAATCACCAGCAGCACGATGGCGCCGATCAGCGCACCGATAAAGCCTGCGCCTTGGCCTGCCTGGTAGATGCCCAGGGCCTGACCACCGTAGGTGGCGACCAGGGAACCTGCGATACCCAGCAGGATGGTCATGATCCAGCCCATGCTGTCGTCGCCAGGCTTGAGGAAACGTGCGAGCAGACCGACGATCAAGCCGATAAAGATGGTTCCGATGATACCCATGGCATTTCCCTCTGATTGAATGTGAGTCATGAAAAAGCCTAGTAAGGCTTTACCATCCTGCAATCAGAGAGACGACGGTGACCAATGGTTCCCGCCGTCGCACCGGTTATTGCTCGGCGATCAGCGCCTCAACCTTGAGGATCTGCGCCTCAAGGGTCGCGCGGTCCTTGCAACGCAGATTGGCGTGGCCGACTTTGCGCCCGGCCTTGAAGGCTTTGCCGTAGTGATGCAGATGGCAGTCATCAATCGCGATGACTTTTTCCACCGGCGGCACAACCCCGATGAAGTTGAGCATGGCGCTCTCGCCGACCTTGGCCGTGGAACCCAATGGCAAGCCCGCCACCGCCCGCAGGTGGTTTTCGAACTGGCTGCACTCGGCGCCTTCGGTGGTCCAGTGCCCGGAGTTGTGCACACGCGGGGCGATTTCGTTGGCCTTGAGGCCGCCGTCGACTTCAAAGAACTCGAACGCCATCACGCCGACGTAATCCAGCTGCTTGAGCACCCGGCTGGAGTAATCTTCGGCCAAGGCCTGCAACGGATGGTCGGTGCTCGCCACAGACAGCTTGAGAATGCCGCTGTCATGCGTGTTGTGCACCAACGGGTAGAAGCGGGTTTCGCCATCGCGCGCGCGCACCGCGATCAACGAGACTTCACCGGTGAATGGCACGAAGCCTTCCAGCAAGCAGGCCACGCTGCCCAGCTCGGCAAAAGTGCCGACCACATCGGCGGCGGTGCGCAGGACTTTTTGGCCCTTGCCGTCGTAACCCAAGGTGCGGGTTTTCAGCACGGCGGGCAGGCCGATGCTGGCGACGGCGGCGTCCAGGTCTGCCTGGGACTGAATGTCGGCGAACGCCGGCGTCGGAATGCCGAGGTCCTTGAACATGCTTTTCTCGAACCAACGGTCGCGAGCAATGCGCAAGGCTTCGGCGCTCGGGTACACCGGTACGAACTGCGACAGGAAAGCCACGGTTTCGGCCGGGACGCTTTCGAACTCGAAGGTCACCAGGTCGACTTCATCGGCCAATTGGCGCAAGTGGTCCGGGTCGCTGTAGTCAGCGCGCAAGTGTTCACCCAGGGCTGAGGCGCAAGCGTCCGGCGCGGGGTCCAGGAACGCGAAGTTCATCCCCAGCGGGGTACCCGCCAGGGCCAGCATACGGCCCAATTGGCCGCCACCGATTACACCGATTTTCATCGTCAACACCCTCAGGCGATACGTGGGTCTGGGTTTTCCAGCACGCTGTCTGTCTGCTCGGCACGGAATTTCTTCAGCACCGCGTGAAACTGCGGGTGCTTGGCGCCCAGGATGCTGGCGGACAGCAGCGCTGCGTTGATCGCGCCCGCTTTGCCGATCGCCAGCGTGGCCACCGGAATACCGGCCGGCATCTGCACGATGGACAACAGCGAATCCACGCCCGAGAGCATCGACGACTGCACCGGCACGCCCAGCACCGGCAAGTGAGTCTTGGCCGCACACATGCCTGGCAAGTGCGCTGCACCGCCGGCACCGGCGATGATCACCTCGATGCCACGCGATTCTGCTTCATCGGCATACTGGAACAGCAAATCCGGGGTGCGGTGGGCAGAGACCACTTTCACTTCATACGGAATGCCGAGCTTTTCCAGCATATCGGCGGTGTGGCTAAGGGTGGACCAATCGGACTTGGAGCCCATGATCACGCCAACCAATGCACTCATCGTCGTGCCTCTTCTCTCTGGGCGCCCGCAGGCGCGTCAAAAAACAACAAGCCACGCGGGAAATCCGGCGTGGCTTGGTGTACGAATTAAGGCCGGTTGGACCGGCCGAAGGCCGCGCAGTATACCGTAATGCAGCAGATAAACAGCCCCTCGGATGACCATCTGTCTTGCGGCGCAAAGTGGCGGTTTTATTGACTCAGGAGTCAGCGATGAGGTCGATGCGATGGGTCTTGGCAATGGCATCAATCATGGCGGATGAAACACCCGCTGCTGCCGCGATGACAGGCCATTGCGCCACCGCCTCATGCACCTCCCGGATGATCTGCCGGGCCTTGAGCCCCTTGATCTGACGCCCAACACTGAGCAGGTCATCCAGCACAAAGTTGTCGCGTTTGCCGTTAATGCTCATCTGATGGCTATTGACCCAGAAGTTTCCAGGCATATAGGACCATGTCACGTCGTAGGCAGGCGACAAGTACCAGGTGCCATCGGTATCCAGCAAAAAGCTGATGTTCTTGGTGTGATCGTCCTGATTTCGAGCAATCACATTGAACACCATCCGCCGAAAAAACTGCTCTGCCTCTCGGCGCCCCAACTTCAACACCCGGAACACGCTCAATGCCTCGGCGTATGAGTATTCCCCGGGTTTTTTATAGTCAGCATGATCCAGCGCGCACAACGTCGCGGTATGGATTTTTTCGCCTTCATCGGTGCGGTCAAATCGCCGGGTCATAAAATGGGCGCGCCACCCTCTTCAAGCAGGCGGCATTCGGTCATTACCACCAAGGCTTGCCTGGCCATGAGGTGGTAGGCATATTCGATCCGGCCAAAGCCTTGGCTGTCGGCAAGCACGTCAGTGTTTTTGGCGACGTCAAATTTGAGCAGCCAGTAGCTGTAGCCCTGCGGCGCTGTCACTTGCCCTGACCGGACGTGCCCTTGGTCGTTGATTGCGATGATTGCCTTCGCCCGCGCACCGCCTGCGCTGGTGCCGACCTGAATCAAGCGCTGCAAGGCGGCATCGTCGACAGTGGGATCATTCGACGTCAGCCGGTCCTCCAGGCTCTCGCGCCCCGCAAGGACCTCACCGGCCAACTGAACCAGCGCCTCGATCTCGATACTTTCGGCTTCGTTGGCCTCTGTTTTCATCGCTGGGCGGTACTCCAGCGCGCCCATCCCGCGATTGCCCTGATACAGCAACCGATCCACTGGCGTGAAGGCAAGCTTGTCGCGACCTTGCTGGGCTAACCAGGCGTCAATCAGCGCATTACCAAAGTCATCGGGAAGTGAGTCGGCAAAAATCGCAGGCAGTGCGTTATAGGTTTGCCGATTCAGGTTTGAGAACGCATAGGTGTAATCGGCACGGGCAGGCATGTGGATGGGCGAGATTTCCAACCCGGTAGCCACGAACTCGGGAGAAAATTCGAACCCGCCAACCAGCGTTGCCTCGTCCCAATTGAGTGCCCCGACGTACAGGCCCCATAGGTAAATTTGTGCGATCACCAACCGGTGTCCTTCTTGATTGCATCGGGAGCGATAAGCTTTTTCTTGCCCGTTACCGAAGCTTCTGCGGATGGATTCTTGCGGGTGGTGTAAGCGCGCTGGCGTTTTTTCCCGGCCATCTTCGCCATCTGAATCGGGCTGGAACGTACCTCCTCGACAAGAGAGCTCAACCGGTCCAATTCGCCGATCACGCGTAACACCGAAATCAGGTTAAGCAAGGTGCCCTTGCCCGCCATCAGTTGACGTAGCGTCGTGCGGGAAATACCCGCCTCTTCGGCGACGGTTTCCTGATTGATGTTCTTTTTCACCCTCAAGGTTTCAAGGCGCGAGCCAATCGCTTGCGCGATGGCCTGCTCACTCATCGTAGTCATTCGCATGTTGTCCAGCTTCCTGATCGATAGGTGAACTTGCATTCAGTATTGATCAGTATCCCAGCCAATAATCCGGCGACAAACCAATTGCGATAAAGCCAGATTTTTTGGATAGAAACATGATCAAAATATGACTATAGATGGTTTATTGATCAGAAAACTAACCAATTTTATAACTGCCCGGTACCACCGCGCTCAGCCACCGGGTTTTGCGCTGCGCCGCCTTCCAGCTTGCGCCACAGTAAGCGCACGTTTGCCTTGCGCACCAACGCGCAGCGGTACAGGCGAATCTCCAGTGGCACATGCCATTGCGGGCCGCCGCACACCACCAACTCGCCGCGTGCCAATTCGGCGCGCACACTCAGTTGCGGCACCCAGGCGATGCCCAACCCTTCCAACGCCATGCTTTTCAGGCTGTCGGCCATCGCGGTTTCGTACACCGTGGTAAAGCGCAGGGCGCGCTGGCGCAGCAGCAAGTTCACCGACCGCCCAAGGAAGGCGCCGGCGCTGTAGGCCAATAACGGCACGCTGCCCTCGCCTTCCAGGTCGAACAATGGCTTGCCATCGGCATCAGCAGCGCACACCGGCAGCATTTCGGTATTGCCCAGGTGCAGTGACGGGAATATCTCCGGGTCCATTTGCAATGCGGCGTCCGGGTCGTAGAACGCCAGCATCAAGTCACAGCCGCCTTCGCGCAGGGCGTGCACCGCGTCGCCGACGTTGGTGGCGACCAGCCGCGTGGCGATGTTCAAGCCTTCGTTGCGCAATTGCGCGATCCAGCGCGGGAAAAAGCCCAACGCCAGGGAATGCGCGGCCGCCACTTGCATGACTTCGCCCTGCCCGCTTTCCAGATGGTGCAAATGGCGCAGCACTTCACCGAGCTGTTCAACCACTGTTCGCGCGGTCACCAGAAACAACTGCCCGGCGGCCGTCAGCTCAACCGGTGTGCGCGAGCGGTTCACCAGCGTCAGGCCCAGCGCGGCTTCAAGGCTGCGGATACGTCGGCTGAAGGCCGGCTGAGTGACAAAGCGTCGCTCTGCGGCCTGGGAAAAACTGCGCGTCGCCGCCAGGGCGCTGAAGTCTTCCAGCCATTTGCTCTCAAGGTTCATTACTGCCTCCCGTGGGCACGCACCAATTTGGTACACACGCCCGCCATGATAACCGGGTCACACCTACATTATGCCGTTTGTGCATAGGCCAGTGCTGAACAGCATTGGCCCAAAACTTCCCACAAGCCTAGCATTCGCAGCGTTCCGGCCAGTTCCGGGTCCTTATCGAGATGATTTCCGTCATGTCCTCCGCTGCATCATTCCGCACAGAAAAAGACCTGCTTGGCGTACTCGAAGTACCTGCTCAAGCGTATTACGGCATCCAGACCCTGCGAGCGGTGAATAACTTCCGCCTCTCGGGCGTTCCGATTTCGCATTACCCTAAATTGGTGGTCGGCCTGGCAATGGTCAAGCAAGCGGCCGCTGATGCCAACCGCGAGTTGGGCCAGCTCAGCGAAGCCAAGCACGCTGCCATCAGCGAAGCCTGTGCACGCCTGATCCGCGGCGATTTCCACGAAGAGTTCGTGGTGGACATGATTCAAGGCGGCGCCGGCACTTCAACCAACATGAATGCCAACGAAGTCATCGCCAACATCGCGTTGGAGGCCATGGGCCACAACAAGGGCGAATACCAGTACCTGCACCCTAATAACGACGTAAACATGGCGCAGTCGACCAACGATGCTTACCCGACCGCGATCCGTTTGGGTCTGCTGCTCGGGCATGATGCGCTGTTGGCCAGCCTCGACAGCCTGATCCAGGCATTCGCCGCCAAAGGCGTCGAATTCAGCCACGTACTGAAAATGGGCCGCACCCAACTGCAAGACGCCGTGCCGATGACCCTCGGCCAGGAATTCCGCGCCTTTGCCACCACCCTCGGTGAAGACCTGGCGCGCCTGAAAACCCTCGCGCCAGAGCTGCTCACCGAAGTAAACCTGGGCGGCACCGCCATCGGTACTGGCATCAACGCCGATCCGCGTTACCAGGCCCTGGCCGTACAGCGCCTGGCCCTGATCAGCGGCCAGCCGCTGGTGCCGGCGGCTGACTTGATCGAAGCGACCTCTGACATGGGCGCCTTTGTACTGTTCTCCGGCATGCTTAAGCGTACCGCGGTAAAACTCTCGAAAATCTGCAACGACCTGCGCCTGCTGTCCAGCGGCCCACGCACCGGCATCAACGAAATCAACTTGCCGGCGCGCCACCGGGCAGCTCGATCATGCCCGGCAAGGTCAACCCGGTTATCCCGGAAGCCGTCAACCAGGTGGCTTTCCAGATCATCGGTAACGATTTGGCGCTGACCATCGCGGCCGAAGGCGGCCAACTGCAGCTGAACGTGATGGAGCCGCTGATCGCCTACAAGATCTTCGACTCGATCCGCCTGCTGCAACGCGCCATGGACATGCTGCGCGAGCATTGCATTGTCGGCATCACCGCCAACGAAGCGCGTTGCCGTGAACTGGTGGAGCACTCCATCGGCCTGGTGACCGCACTGAACCCATACATCGGCTATGAAAACGCCACCCGCATTGCGCGTATCGCCCTCGAAAGCGGCCGCGGCGTGCTGGAACTGGTGCGCGAAGAAGGCTTGCTCGACGACGCTATGCTCGACGACATCCTGCGCCCCGAAAACATGATTGCGCCACGCTTGGTCCCGTTGAAGGCCTAAGCGTTTGTTGCACCGCTCACCAGGTTGAGGGACTAGACACCTCTCACCTTTTGAGGGCCTGAAGGCTCACTCTTCAGGCCCTTTTTTTTGCCTCAGGGTTGTGAAATGAAGCCTATAAAAAATCCAATATCGCAGCGTAAACCCTCCTTGCCCCCAATAGCTTGGCTGAAACCTTTAATCGCCCCGTGCAGACGGATCCCGCTTGCGTAGGTATAGTGCCGACCCTCTTCGCGTCTGTGGCCGTCGGTAACGAGGCCCGGGTAACCGCGAAAGCGCATGAATAACAACACCCGCAAAAGGATTGGGGTCGAACCGTCGCGCACTGCCTGGTGCTATGCGAAGGGTTGAACCGTCCTGCGTTTGCCATTAGAAAAATCAGCGAGGAACACTCCATGCTCGAAGTCATCAACGACTTCCTCTCAGGGAAAGTACTGATCGTGCTCATTGTAGGGCTCGGCGGTTATTTCACGATCCGTTCGCGTTTCGTGCAGTTGCGTCACTTTTTCCACATGTTCTCGGTATTTCGCGACAGCCTGAAGAGCAGCTCCGGTCAACTCAGCTCGTTCCAGGCGCTGATGCTCAGCCTGGCCGGCCGCGTAGGTGCCGGTAATATCGCAGGTGTCGGCATTGCCGTGACCCTGGGTGGCCCCGGCGCCGTGTTCTGGATGTGGGTCACCGCGCTGGTGGGCATGTCTTCGAGCTTTATCGAATGCTCACTCGGCCAACTGTACAAACGTACCGACGCAGACGGCGCCTACCGTGGCGGCCCGGCTTACTACATTCAGCACGGCCTGCAAAAACGCTGGCTGGGCATGGTCATGGCATTCCTGTTGCTGGTGACCTTCGGGTTTGCCTTCAACGGCCTGCAAGCCCACGCCGTGACCCACTCGCTGAACAACGCTTTCGGCCTGGACACCACCTACACTGGCTTGGCGCTGGCGGTGTTGCTGGGCCTGGTGTTCATCGGCGGGATCAAGCGCATTGCCTCGATCGCCGACTTGCTGGTGCCGGTCAAGACCCTGGTTTACATCGCCGTGACCCTGTACGTGATCGTGCTGCAATTTGACCACGTACCGGCCATGCTCGCGACCATCGTCAGGAGTGCTTTTGGCCTCGACCAAGCCTTCGGTGGCCTGGTGGGCAGCGCCATCATCATGGGCGTAAAGCGCGGCGTGTTCGCCAACGAAGCCGGTTTGGGCAGCGCACCTAACGTGGCAGCGGTGGCTTCGGTAGAGCACCCGATCGCCCAAGGCGTGGTGCAAGCGTTCAGCGTGTTCCTCGACACCTTCGTAATCTGCACCTGCACTGCGTTGCTGATCCTGCTCTCCGGCTTCTATACCCCGGGCTTTGAAGGCGACGGCATTGCCCTGACCCAGAACTCCCTGGCGGCGGTGGTAGGTGACTGGGGCCGGATGTTCATCTCGGTGGCCCTGGCGTTGTTCGTGTTTACCTCGATCATGTACAACTACTACCTCGGCGAGAGCAACCTGCGCTTTCTGGTCGGCAACAACCGCAAGGTG
Source organism: Pseudomonas kitaguniensis (assembly GCF_009296165.1). Classification (GTDB taxonomy): domain Bacteria; phylum Pseudomonadota; class Gammaproteobacteria; order Pseudomonadales; family Pseudomonadaceae; genus Aquipseudomonas; species Aquipseudomonas kitaguniensis. The sequence continues at coordinate 57,038 of NZ_VUAZ01000036.1, forward strand.
CTGATGGGCTATCGCGCGCTGGTACTGGTGTTGATTTTCTGGGGTTCGATCGAGAACCTGGGCACCGTGTTTGCCTTCGCCGACATCACCATGACCTTGCTCGCGTTCGTTAACCTGTTCGCCCTGGCGTTCCTGTTCAAGATCGCCATGCGCGTACTGGACGACTACGACAACCAGCGCGCTGCGGGCATCAAGACGCCGGTGTTCGATTCCAGCCAGTTCCCTGACCTGGACCTGGACCGTACCGCGTGGCCAGCTAACCCGGCAAAGCCGCAAACCGGCACCCAAGCGTCGGCTGAATCGGTCGCTCCAGCGCAACGCTGAGCGCAGTAAGCCTAGATAGATGACACGCCGCCCGGCCTTGGGCATGCTCTGGGCCCGGCGGCGTTTTTCGTTCAGGAGATTGTATGCAACCAGCTAATAACGTCATGGTGCTGTACACAGGCGGCACCATCGGCATGCAGGCCAGCGCCAACGGCCTGGCGCCTGCGTCGGGTTTCGAAGCGCGCATGCGCGAACAGCTTGCCACGCTGCCAGTACCCGCTTGGCGCTTTCGGGAAATGGCGCCACTGATCGACAGCGCCAACATGACGCCCGCTTACTGGCAGCGCCTGCGGGTTGCCGTGATCGAGGCCGTGGACGCGGGGTGCGACGCGGTGTTGATCCTGCACGGCACCGACACCCTGGCCTACAGCGCGGCGGCCATGAGCTTTCAACTGCTCGGCCTGCCGGCGCCGGTGCTGTTCACCGGCTCCATGTTGCCCGCCGGCGTGCCCGACAGCGATGCCTGGGAAAACGTCAGCGGCGCGCTGCAAGCATTGGGCGAAGGCCAGCCATCGGGCGTGCAGCTGTACTTCCACGGCGCGCTGATGGCGCCGACGCGTTGCGCGAAAATCCGCAGTTTTGGTCGCCATCCATTCGCGGCGCTGCAGCGCAATAGCGGCGCGGCCAAGGCCGACTCACTTCCCGCCGCCCTGGATTACCGCCAGCCCAAGGCCTTGGCCAACGTCGGCGTGTTGCCGCTGGTGCCTGGCATCGCCGCCGGGCTGTTGGATGCGCTGATCGACAGCGGCATTCAGGCGCTGGTCCTCGAATGTTTTGGCAGCGGCACGGGGCCAAGCGACAACCCTGAGTTTCTCGCCGGCCTGCAGCGCGCTCGAGATAAAGGGATTGTGGTGGTGGCAATCACTCAATGCCATGAAGGCGGCGTGGAACTGGATGTGTACGAAGCCGGCAGCCGTTTGAGCGGCGTGGGCGTGTTGTCCGGTGGCGGCATGACCCGCGAGGCGGCGTTCGGCAAGCTCCACGCGTTGATCGGCGCAGGTCTTGCGACGGACGAAATCCGCCGCTTGGTAGAGCTGGACCTGGGTACGCAATCGCACCCTAGATAAGTACCTCCCTCCCCGTCTTGCTGCTTTCTAGCATGGAAACCCCGAGCGTTAACCTCGGGTTGTTCCCATCAAACGGCAAGACAGGGATGCACCATGACCACTCCAAGCACCACCGCGCAGGATGCAGAACCCGAAGATCTCACGCAGAAGCTGATCACCCAGCTATGTGTCGGCCCCTCAATAACAGAGGTGGCCGGCGAACTGCTGCGCGAAGCGTTAGACGCACAGTATCCAGACCTGCATATCAACCCGGATACCACACTGTTGGGCACGCCGGTCTGGAAGTTAGTCGACGACAAGATCATCTCTGCCCCCCCGTACTATCAGACCCTCAGCGCCCTACTGGCCAGGCAGGCCGTGCTGAAAGTGCCGACGCTGTGCATTGAGGGCGAACACTTTCTGACCCGACTCCCGCTGACCGAGCCTGCGGTTAACGTGTCGGTACGCATTGTTGAAGTCGCCGACACGATCAACATTTTGGCGCCAGCCCTGTTCCCGTCGTTCAAGGAACAACTGGTGGACTTCTGGAACAACAGCAACGGTAGCGGCCCTCGCTGGCACGAACTTTCCAACACGCTGCGCAAAGCCTGGAATGTGCACCAGGTGGATGAGTGGAGCGATGAAGACTGCACATTGGCGCGCAGCTTGTACCACTCGCCCGACCCGGCGAATCGACAGCCCAACGACCCACTGCGGTCTCGTGCATGCCTGATCGACGTTGACCTTGTAAGCGGCACCAAGGTTACCCACACCCAACAGGTATTTATCGCCGTGCTGATAGGGCAGTCCGAGGGTAAAACCGTCATCCTTTGCCACTCACTCGACGGGTACAAAAAATTCACCACGCAGGATCAACTCGGCGAGTACCTGACGACGCTGGTTTACCAGCCAACACCCTATGACAGCCTGCAGTGGCAACTGTACGAGCCCGCCGGGGATTTTTTCGAGCACTTGGCTTGCTCGCTGGTCATGCTGCAAATAGACGCGCTGACCACCACCTCCGCTGGCACGTTGGCGACGCCGAGCACCGCCCCATTGAGCGTATTGGCCGGCACGCCCGGACAGGTCACAGCCAAAGGACCGGACCTTGCCTGGTATCAGCAATCGTTACCGGACTGGCTCGCCCGGGCGTCCACGTCGGACCGGGCGTTTTATTCGCGGCACCTCAAAGACCTGGCCGCACTGAACAGCCTGAACACGGGGAAAACCTACCAGGACGACATCCCGTCTATCCAACAGTACGCTCAGGACACACTCAAGGCGCAGATCATCAAAGACCACCCCGTCGCTGCGAACCTGCGCCTGGACACCCTGACCATCAAGGTCGAAAGCCAGGTTGTGTGGGGCATATTCACGGTGCCGGGGCAGGTCGAAACCAGCACCTTCAGCCTCGCCGAATTGGCGCTGCAAAACCTGATCGCATTGCCCATCGGCAACCAAACCCTGCGAATGCAGGCGCGCAAGGCCCTGCCTGCGTGGCTGACCGTCGCTTACGTGAAAAAGCTCATTGCCCAAGTCGATATCGGCACCACCTACCTCGCGCTGATACGCAGCAAATTGATAGACGACGCTGCCGAGTCGGCGCGGCGCAAAACCTTGTACATCCAACACTTGCGCATCCAACTGCCGCTGCTGGCGTTGCAATGCAAAATCCGCCAAGAAGCGGGGATTGACGAGCGCGGCTACCGCTACGTGGCAGCCGTGATGCAAGCCGACAGCAGCGACCGTTATGTTGACGGGCAAGCCATCGTCATCCGGCATTTGGCCTTCGTGCCCAAACGCCGCAAGACCAATGAGCAGGACGTGGTGAACAACATGTATGTCATCGGCCCGCAAAATGCCGAAGCCGGCCGCTGCCTGTTGTATCGCCCGCTGTTCGAGCCGGCGCTGATTCAATACCCCTCACAGGCAAACCTGTTGTACGCCATCGCACAGTCTCGCGACCTACGCAATTCGGTGGTCGCTTGGCTGCCGGATTCAGCGCGCCCTGACTATGCCAACTATGTGTTTCCTGGCGACCTGCCCTCGCCTTGGGCCGTGGCCGACCTTCTGGTGGAACCTGACAAGCTCTGGACCTTCACCGGCCCCATGAGCCTTGGCCAACAAGCCCTCAACGGCAATCAGTTCAGCACGTTGTTTGATGCGAACGCCAAGGCACTGATCGAGCTGGCGGACCGCCAATCGGTCTCCAATGCCGAAAACCGCTGGGCAACGCTCAAGCAGGCCGGTTGGTTGATCTTCAATTCAGCCTTGCCCTTTATGGGCCGTATCGCCAGCACCGGGGCCTGGATCTGGCAGATCGTCGATCAAGTGCAGACACTGGTCGAGGCGCATCAACACGACGAGCAACAGGCCCAGTGGTCGGCGCTTACCGATGTATTGCTCAACCTGGGTATGGCCATCACCTTGCATATCGCGACCCGCGCGCACCCAGACGCGACCTCTGCCAAGGTCGAGCCACACACACCGCGTCTCCCTGCCAAGCAGCCGGTTACCGTGGAGCAATTGCCTACGCGCACCACAGAACAGGTGCCTGCCGGTCACGAACTGGCACTGAACACCAGCGGCGCGATCACGCGCACGGCCAGCAGCCTGGCGACCTTGCTGGACAGTTTTACCACCGACAAACCCGCTGACCTGCCTGCAGCCATCACCTTAGAAGGCAGTGCGTACCGACACCTTTATCTGCTTGAAAAGCACTACTACGCCGCAGTGGGCACACGCTGGTTTGAAGTGACGCTGGACGGCGACGAGACCATCGTCATCGTCGATTCCAAGCAGCCCAACCGCAGAGGGCCGCCGCTGATTCACAGCGCGAAGGGTGAGTGGTTCATCGACACCCGGCTACGCCTGCGCGGTGGCGGCCGCAAAAGCACACAAAAAAGCGCCTTGGAAAAGGCAAAAGCCAAGTCCATTGAGCTGCGTACAAAATTGGCGGCATTCGAAGACGCCAAAACAGTTGCACAACGCGAACTGCAACAAGCCCACGACGCCATGACCGATGCGCCCGGCACTTCGGCACAGGCCAAACGCCAGGCCTACCTGGGCAAACTCGACAGCCAACGTTCAGACTACGAAAAGGCACGACAACAGCTGATGACCTTGCATGTCTTTACCCCGGTCGCTGACTTTCAGAAAAAAGCGCTGGGTTATGTGAAGGCTCAAATGGAGCTCAATGAGGAAGGCCTCAGAGAGCTGCAAACCACGTTCACCCCGCAACTCAATACGGTCCTTGACCAGCTCGAAACCCCGGAGGCGTCAACTCAGGCAAGCCGCGTGGTGGACGCGCGATTAGTCAGTGACATGAGTGACGACATCATCGAACGCCTGGATTACGCGCAATCGCGCTTCACTGAGCTACGGCCACTGGCTCGTCAAGGCTTGCACATGATTCAGAGCAGCAAAAGCCGGCTGCCCACCTACACCAGCGACGACCTGCGAGCCTTGCAAGTGACGCTGGCGCGAAATCTATGCCTGCAACCGCACTCCATCACCACTGAACCTGCGGCCTGGACCCTGATCAGCGAGATTGTCGATGGCGCAGACCTTGCCGTGCAGACCCTGCGTGACGCCCTGCAAGAGCGTAGCGAAGCACGTTTGGACGAACGCATTGAAACGTTGAGCAGCCTGGTCGAGCAGTTTCAATTCATTGACGAGCGCCTGCAGGACTTTCCCGAGGACTATTCCGAACAAACCCTGACCGCGCCGGTTGGAAACCTGCGTGAAATGCTGCGCGGCTTCGCTGATCGGGCCATCGCCGAACTTGCGCCTCTGCACGTTCAGCAAGAGCACCGGCGCATCCGCCCTACACCGCCGCCTACACCGCCAAGGGCGGTGAAAAAGTTTATCCACACACGTTTCAACGGCGTGTTGATTGGCGAACCGCGCTTGACCTCGATGGGCCTCGAAACCGATCTTGTCGACATCAAGTCACCGCTGACCCATAAAACCCTGGCCACCTTTCATGAAAAAGCCTCAGGTGTCTGGGTCGAGCACATTGAGGGGCCCACCACACCTGTACCGGCCACGCCCACGATTGAAACCAGCCTGGCTAACGGCCAGGCGTTATTGGCCCAACTCACTACGTTTCAGGCGCGCGCCGATGAGCAAATAAACAAACCCTCGCGCACACCCATCGGCATCGAACACATGTTTCATCAACATGCCCAAGTGCTGGAGAAGGCCGGTCAGGCCATCGAAGATGCACTGACCCAAGCCAATGTTACCGAAAGCCACCAGCCATCGGCGGCCACCCTGCGCAAACAACTCGACACCGCAGCCCAAGCGCTTTACCAGCAGGCTAATCAGCAAGTGCAGAGGATGATCATGCAACGGGCGCCCACCCTTTCGGGTGTTGAATGGCTGAAGAACAACAACGTCATCACTATCAAAAAAACCGTCAAGCGGCGCCGACTCAAAAGTGCCACCAAGGACTATCTGGATGAGTACACCATCACCGATGAGACCACCCGCACGACACTCTGGTATGCCCATTTTCATTACTCAAACGCAAGCGCACCGGCCGATAGATTTCTAGCCGCACGCTTGAAAACCCCACAAGAACACGCGCGTGGCATGGCGTCGGATGATCTTCATGGGCTCAACGCAGAACAACGGGTCGCGTTCTACCGCAGCACCATCAATCTGACGCAGGCCAGGCGATTGTTTTTCCGGGTACAGACCGATTAACACACGCCGCGGCAACCGCACATAACGTGCTCCAGCGCATTCAACAAGGCCCCCATGCCTGGCGTAATCGCGCCAGGGCTTGGGCGATGTCCGCCTCGGGCACGGCGGAGAAACCCAGCACCAGCCCGGCACGCTGATCGACAGGCGTGCCGGACTGCGCCAGCCAGTAGCTGCTCAAGCCATTGACCTCGACACCGACCTCGGCGGCCTGCGCCAGCAATTGCTGCTCGCGCGCCAGGCTGCTCACGCGCACTGTCACGTGCAGCCCCGCCGCAACGCTGGGCAGCTCGCCCACGCCTGGCAGGCCAGCGGGCCAACCGGCAAGCAAGGCATTGCGCCGGCTTGATGCGGCACGCCGCATACGCCGGATATGCCGCTGGAAATGCCCCGCTGCCATAAATTCGGCCATCACCGCTTGGGTACTGACTTCGGAATGGCGCATGTCGACGGCGCGGCGCCGGGTGAACGCGTCGACCAAACCCTGTGGCAATACCAGGTAACCCAAACGCAAGGCCGGGAACGCCACCTTGCCAAAGGTGCCGACGTACAGCACTCGCCCGCTGCGGTCGAGCGCCGCCAACGGCGACAGGGGCGCGCCGCTGTAGCGGTACTCGCCGTCGTAATCGTCCTCGATGATCCAGCCGCCCGTACGTGCAGCCCAGGCCAGCAGTTCCAGGCGCCGCGCCAGGCTCATCACCACACCCAACGGGTACTGGTGGGAAGGCGTGACATAGGCCAGCCGGCAATCAGCGAGGGTGTTCAGCACTTGGCAATCAATGCCTTCGGCGTCCACCGGCACGCCGTGTAATTGCCCACCCGCCACGGCGAACGCATGGCCTGCCGCGCGATAGCCAGGATTCTCCACCGCCACCGCGTCCCCAGGCTCTACCAGCAACTGTGCACAAAGGCTTATCGCTTGCTGTGCACCACTGGTGATCACTATTTGCTCAGCGGTGCACTGCATGCCCCGCGAGCTGCGCAAATAAGCGGCGATCAAACCGCGCAGCCGAGCGTCGCCTGCCGGGTCGCCGTAACACAACTGCGCAAGGTCCGGCTTACGCCAGAACGCCCCGTTCAGCTTGGCCCATGTCTCAAACGGGAACAGATCGAACGCCGGCACGCCCACACGAAATGCTCGAGGCGGCCCCGCAGGAGGCTGGGATAAGTGGTTATTTTTGACCCGCGCCAGCGCGGCGCTGTGGATAACTTTTTCGCCCGGTTTTTTCGGAAAATCGACCCAATTTGTGGATAAGGCTGGGGATAAGCCTGTTGAAAACCCTGTGGATACTTTTGTGGATAGTTTTTTTGGCGTGGGTAATTGAGCGACATAAGTGCCATCACCGACCCGGCTCTCAATAAACCCTTCTGCATACAGCTGATCGTAGGCACGCACCACGCTATTGCGCGAGATCGACAGCGAAGCCGCCAAGTCGCGGCTGGCGGGCAACCGCGTACCGCTGACCAGACGCCCATCGAGTACTCGCTGGCGCAGGGCTTGATACAACTGGCGTGTCAGCCCCTGGCGGCGGTCCAATTCAATACCGGCGGGGTTGAATGACAGCGGTGGCGCAACGGCTGACATGGCGCGAACTCCAGGATTGGACCTATAAAATTGGCCATAGATGGCTCTTACAACGAACCATTAGCCTGCCTAGGATGCACGCATTCGCCAAGGAAAATTTCCATGTACACACCCCGCGCCTTTGCCCTAGACGATTTGCCCGAACTGCAGCAACTGATCCAGCACACTCGCTTGGCGCAGTGCGTGACCGTGGGTGAGCACGGCTTGCAAGCCAGCCACCTGCCGCTGCTGCTCAACCCCGATGAAGGCCCGAACGGCACGCTGTACGGGCACATGGCCAAAGCCAACCCGCAGTGGCACGACCTGCAAAATGGCCGCGAAGCATTGGTGATCTTCGCCGGCGCCGAGGCCTACATCAGCCCGGCGTTCTACCCGGCCAAGGCCGAGCACGGCAAAGTGGTGCCGACGTGGAATTACATCGCGGTGCATGTTTACGGCAAGGCCCAGGTGTTTACCGACGCCGAGCGCCTGCTTGCGGTGGTCAGCGCTCTCACCGACCGCCACGAAGGCGGTCGCGCACAGCCGTGGAAAGTCAGCGACGCCCCGGCCGACTACATTGACGGCATGCTCAAGGCCATCGTCGGCTTCGCACTGCCCATCGAACGCTTGATCGGCAAGCGCAAACTCAGCCAGAACCGCAGCCCGGCCGACATCGCCGGGGTGCGTGAAGGCTTGGCCGCAAGCACTGATCTGCGCGACCAAACCCTCGCCCGCGTTATGCCTCAAGGAGTTTCAGAATGAGCCCGATCGACATCCGCCAGGTGACCGCCGCCGACCACGCCGCCTGGCTGCCGTTGTGGCAAGCGTATTTGACGTTCTACAACACCGAACTGCCGGACGCCGTCAGCCAAAGCACCTGGCAACGCCTGATCGATGCCAACGAGCCGACCCATTCGGCGCTGGCCTGGCAAGACGGCAAGGCGGTGGGCATGGTCAATTTCATCTACCACCGCTCCAACTGGAGCATCGAGAATTCCTGCTACTTGCAGGACCTGCTGGTGGACCCGGCCCAACGCGGTACCGGTGTCGGCCGCAAGCTGATCGAATTTGTCTATACCATCGCGAAAGCCGATGGGTGCTGTAAGGTCCACTGGTTGACCCACGAAACCAACGCCACCGCGATCCAGCTGTACGAGCGTATCGCCGAACGTCCCGGATTTATCCAATTTCGCAAAGGTCTTTAAGGAGCACAGCATGCCCACCTCTCTCGCCGACTGGAAAGGCGCTCCGGCGCCCAGCGTTGAACTGCTCGAAGGGCGTTTTATCCGCCTCGAAAAACTTGACCCGGCGCGCCACGCCGATGGCCTGTGGCAAGCCCTCGAAGGCCCCGGCGCAGACCCAAAGCTGTGGGATTATTTGCCCTATGGCCCATTTGCCGGGCGCAGCGCGTTCGATGCGTGGCTTAACAACCATGCACAGCACAACGAGCCGTATTTCTTCAGTGTTATCGACCGCGCCAGCGGTGACGTACAAGGCATCCTCAGCCTGATGTCCATCGTCCCCGCCCACGGCCGCATCGAAATCGGCCACGTCACCTTCGGCGCGCCGATGCAGCGCTCGCCGAAAAGCACCGAGGCAGTGTACCTGCTGGCCAAATACGCCTTCGAGCTGGGCTACCGCCGACTGGAGTGGAAGTGCAACAACGCTAACGCGCGCTCCAAGTACGCGGCGGAGCGCTTGGGGTTCAGTTTTGAAGGCGTGTTCCGCCAGCACATGGTCGTAAAGGGCCAGAGCCGCGATACCGCCTGGTATTCGATCATCGATTCAGAGTGGCCAAAGGTCGGCACGGGGTTTGAGCAATGGCTGTCAGCCGCGAACCTGAGCGGTTCGACGCAATTGAAAAGCCTGGCAGAGTGCCGCGGCTGAATCGCCCACACAGGCAAAAACAACGGTGGAGCGCTTGCTCGCGATTGTGCGGGCTGTGTCAGATAAAGTTTTTTTTCAACACACACCGTATCGCGAGCAAGCCCGCT
>NZ_VUAZ01000037.1 GCF_009296165.1 Pseudomonas kitaguniensis
AAGCCCGCTCCCACAGTTTGAATGCATGCTGTTTGCGAGATTGCGGCGGTTTCCGGGCGCTGCCAGCGCGGCCCGGTTTATCCCTCGGCCAGCGCCGGCGTACGTGGTGGGATCAGGCGTTTACTGCCGGTGGCTTCATACGCACAGGCAAACCGCAGCAGCGCCGAATCATCATAAGCTCGCCCGGCAAACGTCAGGCCTACCGGCATGCCAATGTCTGCCATCACGCCCATGGGCACGGTGACGGTGGGCACGCCCAAATGGCGAATTGCCAGGTTACCGTTGGCCACCCAGACGCCGTTGCTCCAGGCTATATCGGCCGAGGCTTGGTTGACATCGGCATCGGCAGGGCCAACATCCGCCACGGTAGGGAACAGCACTGCATCCAGCCCCAGTGTGTCCATCCAGTCTTCCAGGTCCAGGCGCCGGGTTTGCTCCAAGCCGCGCAGGCCGTCCGGCAGGCTGCTGATCTGATCCCATGGTGTGATGCCGCGCTCGGCCATGCGCACGTATTGGTCCATGCCTGCGGCCAAATCGTCTTCGCGATTGGGCAGGGTGCCCGGGTCGTGCGGGAAGATCTTCGGCCCGTCTACATCGGCCAGGCGGTTCAGGGTCGGGTCGTCGTTGGCGCGCAAGAAGTCATCGAAGGCCCAGGCCGACAGCTCCCACAATTCGTCGTGCAAAAATTCCTTCGAGACCAGGCCACGGGTAAATACCGTGGGCGCGCCGGGGCGGTCGCCTTCGCAATTGGAGACCAGCGGAAAGTCCACCTCGATCACTTCGGCACCGGCGGCTTGCAGTGCCTGGCGTGCGGCTTGCCAGAGGTCGATGACGCTGGCGCGGGTGTTGATCTTTTGCCCGGTCGGCCCGCCGATGCCGGGTTTTTCGCTGGTGCCGGCCTCGGGGTCGGCGTTGATGTACATGCGCGGTACACCCAAACGCTTGCCGGCGAGGGCGTCGCGGTTGACGGCCAACTGCGCGTAGGACGCAGGGCGCACCGAGGCCACGCTCGGGATGGCGACCCAAGGTTGCAGGCGCCACAGGTCGCCGCGTGTGTCGGGGTCTTCGGCGACCACGACATCGAGTACTTCGAGAAGGTCGGCCATGGTGCGCGCGTAAGGCACCACCACGTCCATGGTCGGCGTCAACGGCCAGTTACCGCGTACCGAAATTACCCCGCGCGACGGGGTGTAGGCGCACAAGCCATTGTTGGAGGCCGGGCCGCGTCCGCTTGACCAGGTTTCTTCGGCCAGGCCAAAGGCTGCAAAGCTTGCTGCGGTCGCGGTGCCAGCGCCGTTGGATGAGCCGGAGGCGAACGGCGCCGTCAGGTAGTCGGCGTTGTACGGGCTTTCGGCGCGGCCATACACACCGCGCTGCATGCCGCCGTTGGCCATCGGCGGCATATTGGTTTTGCCCAGGCAGATGGCGCCGCCAGCACGCAGGCGCTCGATGGTGAAGGCATCGCGTTGCGCGGTCAGCTTGGCGAAGGCCGGGCTGCCGGAGGCTGCCGTCAGGCCTTTCACCAAATAACTGTCTTTGGCGGTGTAGGGAATGCCATCCAATGGACCCAAGGTTTCGCCTTTGGCGCGTCGGGCGTCGGACGCCTCGGCCTCTCTAAGGGCGTCGGGGTTACGCACCACGACGGCGTTCAGCGCGGTCGCGGTTTGCGGGCCGTCATAGGCATCGATTCGCGCCAGGTAGGCCTGCACCAGTTCAACCGCAGTGGTGTGGCCGCTTTCAAGCGCAGCGCGCAATTGAGCAATGGAGACTTCGGTAACTTGCATCACGTTTCTTTAGCCGCCTTCAAGTGGGAGGTATGGCGGCAGTCTACGTACAGATATTTCACAAAACCAGCGCCGGGTAGCTGCGGGAACGCAGCGCATTCCCGCTCAGCCTTGTGGCGGGTTACACGCCTTTGGTCGATGGCAGCAATATCGTCATGATGCCCAGCAGCGGCAGGAATGAACACAGGGTGTAGACGTATTCGATACCGTGGCTGTCGGCGAGCAGGCCGAGCAGCGCGGCGCCTATGCCGCTGAAACCGAACATCAGGCCGAAGAATATACCGGCGATCATGCCCACATTGCCCGGCACCAGTTCCTGGGCGAAGACCACGATGGCCGAGAACGCCGAGGCGAGGATGAAACCAATCATCACGCTGAGCACGGCCGTCCAGAACAGGTCGACGTAGGGCAGGGCCATGGTAAAGGGCGCGGCGCCCAGGATCGAAAACCAGATAACTTTCTTGCGCCCGATCTTGTCGCCAATCGGGCCACCGGCGAAGGTGCCGACGGCTACCGCGCCGAGGAACAGAAACAGGTACATCTGCGAGCTGGCAACCGACAACTGGAATTTTTCAATCAGGTAGAAGGTGAAGTAGCTGGTCATGCTGGTCATGTAGATGTATTTGGAAAACACCAACAGCGCCAGCACCACCAGGGCAAACGTCACGCGGCCTTTGGACAAGCCGTGAGTGGCTTTGCCGCCTTGCTTGAGCTTGAACAGGTTGAGGTGGTTGCGGTACCAGCGGCTCAAGCCGTACAGCACCAAAATCGCCAACACCGCGAACAGCCCGAACCAGGCGATATGCGTTTGGCCGTATGGAATGATGATCGCCGCCGCGAGCAACGGGCCGAAGGCGCTGCCGGTGTTGCCGCCGACCTGGAAGGTCGATTGCGCCAAACCGTAACGCCCGCCGGAGGCCAGGCGCGCCACGCGTGAGGTTTCCGGGTGGAAGGTCGACGAGCCCACGCCCACCAGCGCCGCCGCCATCAGGATCGCCGGGAAGCTGCCGACAAACGCCAGCATCAAAATACCGATCAAGGTGCACACCATGCCCGCCGGCAACAGCCACGGTTTGGGGTGACGGTCGGTGTGGTAGCCGATCCACGGTTGCAGCAACGACGCGGTCAGTTGGAAGGTCAGGGTGATCAGGCCGACCTGGGTAAAGCTCAGCCCGTAGTTGGCCTTGAGCATCGGGTAGATCGATGGCAGCACGGCCTGGATCAGGTCATTGATCATATGCGCCACGGCACACGCGCCGAGCACGCGCATGACCAAGGGGCTGATGTGCGGCGTGCTGGTTGCAGCGGCGGGTGAAGCGGACAGGCTCGACATGCAGGCATTCCATACAAGGCAGCGAACAGGGGCAGCGAGTACTTAAGCCCGTTGCCCATTTCATAATATTTCGGAGTTTATGCTAGATTCGCCGCAAATGCCTGTCTCGCGCAATTCGGGCGGCAACTGTCGCGAAAAGGGCGAAATGATCAAATCACTGGATAAATTTCTGCAGGAGATCGATCAGGGCGACTGGGCTGTCATCAGTTCCGCCACCGATTATCCCGAGAATTGGTTAGTGCCCGACCACAGCCATGAGAAGCACCAATTGCTCTATGCCATCGAGGGCGTGATGGTGGTGCGCTCGGCGCAAAACCAGTGGACGGTGCCGCCCAATCGCGGTTTCTGGATGCCGTGCGGGCAGGTGCATTCGCTGCGTTGCGTCGGCGCGCTGAAAATGCGCAGTGTGTTTGTGCGACCCGACAGTTTTGCCAACCTGCCCACCGAAACCAAGGCCGTGAGCATTTCGGGGTTGCTCAGCGAGCTGATCAAGGCCTCTGTCAGTGTGCAACCACCTTACGCCGAGGACTCGCGGGACGCGCGCATCATGCGCCTGATCCTCGACGAGCTGGCCATTCTGCCTGCGCTGCCGTTGTCCCTGCCGCAGCCCGCCGACCTGCGCATCCAGCGTATTTGCCAGGCACTGCAACGCGACCCCGGCGATGCGTCGACCGTGGCGGATTGGAGTCATCGGCTTGAGCTTGATCAGAAAACCATTCAGCGCTTGTTCCGCAAGGAAACCGGCCTGACCTTCGGCCAATGGCGCCAGCAGGCGCGGTTGCTGTTGGCGTTGGAACGCATTGCGCTGGGGCAGAAGATTATTGATGTGGCGGTTGAACTGGGCTACGACAGCCCAAGCGCCTTTACCAGCATGTTCAAGAAGCAGTTTGGCAAGACGCCGAGTCAGTTTTTCAGGTAACCGGCCTCGCCACGCTACGAGGCAAGCCGGCGGTCACTGCTCCGCCGTGGTCAAGTTAGCGTAGAAAATGCAGCCGATCAGCCGGGCAAACAGGCTGAGGGTTTCCGACAGGTTTGGGTCTTCAAACAGCATCGCCCTTGAATCCAGCGCACACAGCGCGCCAAACAAGCGGCCATCAGGCAGAAAGATCGGCGCGCCGGCGTAGCTCTCGATGGCGAATTGCTTGACCACCGGGCGTGTTGCATAACGGCCATCTTGACTGATTTGCGGGATAAACAGTGCCGTCGGGTTGATGCAAAACTCACTGCACAGTGTGTTTTCAAGGTTAAGCACGTCATCCACATTGATGCCCATTGCCATGGGGTCATGCACCGAGCAAACGATCCATTCCATGTCGGTGAACTTGGCGATGCTGGCGAATCTCATCCCGGTCAGGCGGGTGACCAGTTGCAAAATGCTGGTAGTGGCTTCTATTTCGGCGATAGCGGCACGTTCATCGGCGCTGAGAAGCGCATGTGCTGGGGTGACGCTGGAATTCATGTTGTAACACTCCAAGGGCGTGGTGGCACGTGCCACCACGAACCGTCAGGTCCTAATTAATCCGTGGGTGCTGTTGCACCAGGTTTTTACGTTTGGCCTCAAGTTCGGCAATTTCGGCGTCGATGTCTTCAATCTTCTGCTCGATATTGTCATGGTGCTCTTGCAGCAACTCTTTGGCTTCTTCCATGTCCGAAGCCGCCGGGGCCGCACCACGCAGAGGTTTATTCGCAGTTTCCTTCATGGTCAGCCCGGTAATCAAGCCGACTACAGCAAATACCATCAGATAGTAGGCGGGCATAAACAAATCGTTGGTGCTTTCCACCAGCCACGCCACTGCCGTCGGCGTAATACCGGCGATCAAAACCGACACATTGAACGCGCTGGCCAAGGCGCTGTAGCGCAGGTGCGTGGGGAACATCGCGGGCAGGGTCGAAGCCATCACGCCGATAAAGAAGTTGAGGATAATCGCCAGGATCAAGAGGCCAGCGAAGATCAGGCCGATCTTGCCGCTGGTGATCAGCATAAACGCAGGAATCGCCAGGAACAGCAGGCCGACGCTACCGGCAATAATGAACGGCTTACGGCCGATCTTGTCGCTGACAAAGCCGATAAACGGCTGCACGAACAGCATGCCGACCATGATTGCGATGATGATCAGCACACCGCTGTTTTCTTCGTAATGCAGGTTGTGCGACAGGTAGCTCGGCATATACGTGAGCAGCATGTAATACGTCACGTTGGTGGCCGCGACGATGCCGATGCAGGTCAGCAGGCTGCGCCAGTGTTTGGTTGCAACCTCCTTGAACGACACTTTGGGGCCGTGGGTCAGGCCTTCGCGGTCGCCTTGTTCGAGCTTGTCCATGTGTTGCTGGAAGGCTGGCGTTTCTTCGAGTGCGTGGCGCAGGTAAAGGCCGATGATGCCCAGCGGCAGCGCCAGGAAGAACGGCAGGCGCCAGCCCCACGCTTCAAATTCGGCTTCGCCCAACACGCTGGAGATCAGCACCACGACGCCGGCGCCGAGTACGAAACCTGCGATTGAGCCGAAGTCCAGCCAACTGCCGAGGAACCCGCGTTTACGGTCCGGGGCATATTCTGCGACGAAGATCGAGGCGCCGGTGTATTCACCGCCCACCGAGAAGCCTTGGGCCATTTTGCACACGAGCAACAGAATCGGCGCCCAGACGCCAATCGACGCATAACCGGGTATCAGGCCAATCGCAAAGGTGCTGAGGGACATGATCACGATGGTGGCGGCGAGGACTTTCTGTCGTCCGTATTTATCGCCCAATGCGCCGAAAAACAGGCCGCCCAGCGGGCGAATCAAGAAAGGTACGGAGAACGTGGCCAACGCGGCGATCATTTGTACGCTGGGCGAGGCGTCGGGGAAAAACACCTTGCCGAGCACATAGGCGACAAACCCGTAAACGCCGAAGTCGAACCACTCCATGGCGTTACCCAGCGCGGCGGCGGTGATCGCCTTGCGCACTTTGGCATCGTCAACAATGGTGATGTCTTTCAAACCGATCGGTTTGACGCTTTTTTTTCGTAATTTCATCCGGGCCACTCTAAAACTGAACAGGGGTGGTGCCACCGTCCCGATGGCACCGCTCTGTCACTTCAGATACAACTGCACATGAAATAATTCACCGCTATTTGCCTTTTTTTGCAAACGCATTGAACTTCACGGCTGACCCAAGGAATTATCCGAATGGCTGTCACTGCCTCACGCCTGATTTACCGTAAGCCCCTGGCCAGCGATGTGCAGCGATTGTTCGCGATCTTCGGTGACCCGCAGACTAACGTGTTCAACCCGGCCGGGCCGCTCACCACGCTTGCCGAGGCGCAACGCCTGTTGGACCGCTGGCTCGAACAATGGGCCGCCGAAGGTTATGGCTGGTGGGTAATTGCCCGTTGCGAGGCGCCTGCGCACGTTATCGGGTTTGGCGGCGTAGCGCCGCTTAACTACCTGACCGAGCGGCGTATCAACCTCGGCTACCGTTTCGCGGTTGAAGCGTGGGGGCAGGGCTATGCCACCGAAATGGGCCACGACGCGCTGGCGATGGCGTTCCAAACCCTCGGTGTGCCCGAGGTGTTCGGGCTGGTACGGCCCGAGCATGCGGCCTCGATTCGGGTGCTGGAAAAGCTCGGCCTGCAACGCGTTGGCCTGCTCGATGATGTGCCTCGACAAGCGCCGAGCCTGGTGTTTCGGATTTGTCATCCTATAACCACGCCTGGCTGATCATTTTTACAACCCCGCAATAGCTCGGCGAGCGCCAATCTTTACGATTGACAGCGCTCAGGCAGCCCGCTATAAAAGTGTTAGTTGTACGACGACATATGACGTTACATATGTCCTATCTAACAAAAATAAAAAAGTGATGCCATGAACCTGAGTGAGCCCATCAACGCCCATCGCGTCGGCCAGGCCGTCGGCAACTATCGCTGGACTATCTGCGCGATGTTGTTTTTTGCCACCACCGTCAACTACCTCGACCGCCAGGTGCTTAGCCTGTTGGCGCCGCAGTTGTCGACGCAATTTGGCTGGAGTAACACCGACTACGCCAACATTGCGGCGGTGTTCCAGTTTGTTTACGCGATTTCGATGCTGTTTGCCGGACGCTTTGTCGACAAGATCGGTACCAAGGCTGCCTATGTGGTGGCGATTGCCATCTGGTCCACGGGCGCGATCATGCACGCGTTCGCCGTGCCGATGGGCGAGGGCATCGCTGCCGTCAGCGGCGCGATTGGCCTGGCGGTGATTCCGGTGTCGATTGCCGGCTTCATGCTCTCACGCGCGGTGCTGGCGATTGGCGAGGCGGGTAACTTCCCGATCGCGATCAAGGCCACCGCCGAATACTTCCCCAAAAAAGAGCGTTCCCTGGCCACGGGTATCTTCAACTCGGGCGCTAACGTGGGGGCGATTCTGGCGCCGATCTGCGTACCGTTGATCGCTGGCCTGTGGGGCTGGGAAGCGGCGTTCATGGTCATCGGCATGCTCGGGTTTGTGTGGGTGGCGGTGTGGTCGGCGCTGTACCAGAAACCCGAGGATCAAAAACGCCTCTCGGCCGAAGAACTCGCCTACATCCGCAGCGACCAAAGCGTACAGCCGGTTACGCCTGCACCGGCCGGCGCGGCGCAGAAAAAAGTCTCGTGGTTCAAGTTGCTCACCTACCGCCAGACGTGGGCGTTTGCCTTCGGCAAGTTCATGACCGACGGCGTGTGGTGGTTTTTCCTGTTTTGGCTACCGACCTATTTATCCGCGCAATACGGCATGAAAGGCCCGGACATCGTGATGCCGCTGGCGGTGCTGTACAGCATGACTATGGTTGGCAGTATCGGTGGTGGCTGGTTCCCCAGCTACTTCATGGCACGCGGCGATGCACCGTATGACGGGCGCATGAAGGCGATGCTGGTGATCGCGCTGTTCCCGTTGGTGGTGTTGCTGGCGCAGCCGTTCGGCTATATCAGCTTCTGGGTGCCGGTGCTGTTGATCGGCGTGGGCGCTTCGGCGCATCAGGCGTGGTCGTGCAACATCTTCACCACCGTGTCCGACATGTTCCCGCAAAAAACCGTGGCCTCGGTGGTTGGCATCGGCGGCATGGCGGGTGGTTTGGGCGGTGTGGTGATGACCAAGATTGGCGGGTGGGTGTTTGACTACTACAAGTCAATCAACGACATCCACACCGGCTACATGATCATGTTTGCGATTTGTGCGTTGGCGTATCTGGTGGCCTGGAGCGTGATGAAAGCGCTGGTGCCACGCCACAAGGAAATCACTGACCTGTAAGTACTGCCCTGTAAGCACTGATCTGTAAATAGAAGCGCCGGAGCGGGCACGCCGCTCCGGCCGCAAAGGTTCAGCGATTACGCGTCACCCGCCACACGGTGTTGGCGAGGTCGTCGGCGATAATCAGTGCACCTTTAGGGTCCACCGTCACCCCCACCGGGCGCCGCGCGTCTTGCCGTCATCGCCGCGAAAGCCGGTAGCGAAGTCAATCGGTTCGCCCGCTGGTTTACCGTTGCTGAAGGGCACAAAGATGACTTTGTAGCCCACCGGGTTTTCACGGTTCCAACTGCCGTGCTCACCGACAAACACACCGTCGGCAAATTTCTCACCCATCTCGGGGATCGAAAAGTCCACGCCCAGCGCAGCAACGTGGGAGCCCAGGCTGTAATCGGGCTTGATCGCAGCCGCGACTTTCGCCGGGTTCTGCGGTTGCGCGCGGCTGTCGACATTCTGGCCCCAATAGCTGTAAGGCCAGCCATAAAACCCGCCTTCACGCACCGAGGTCAGGTAATCCGGCACCAAGTCGGGGCCGAGCTCATCGCGCTCGTTAACCACCGTCCACAGTTGCCCGGAGCCCGGTTGAATGGTCAGCGCCGTCGGGTTGCGCAAGCCGGTCGCGTAGGGCTTGTGCGCGCCGCTGGCGGCGTCGATCTGCCAGACCATGGCGCGGTCGATTTCGACTTCCATGCCGCGCTCGGTGACGTTGCTGTTGGAGCCAATGCCCACGTAAAGCTGGCGCCCATCCGCGCTCACGGCCAGCGACTTGGTCCAGTGGTGGTTGATCTGCGCCGGCAAGTCGGTGACTTTGGTCGGTGCGCCGCTGGCTTTAGTCTGGCCGTCGGTATAGTCGAAGCGCACCAGTGCATCCTGGTTGGCGACGTACAGTTTGCCGTCGGCAAATGCCAGGCCATACGGCGCGTTGAGGTTCTCGGCGAACACGGTTTTCAACTCATACGTGCCGTCACCGTCGGCATCGCGCAGCAGGGTCAGGCGGTTGCCACCCTTGACCTTGGTGTTGCCTTCGGCCTTGATCACGCTGGCGATCACATCTTTGGGCTTGAGCTTGGCCGCGCTGCCACCACGCCCTTCAGCGATCAGAATGTCGCCGTTAGGCAATACCAGGGTTTGGCGCGGGATGGCCAGGCCGGTGGCGATGGCGGTCACGCTGTAGCCTTCGGGCACCTTGGGTTTTTGCTCGCCCCACGGCGTCGGCTCGGCGATTTTCATGCTCGGCAGCAGGCTGCTTTGTTGCTCCGGCAATTTAGGGTCAGGCCCGCGAGCCTGGTTCTTGTCGCCTTCGCCACCACAGGCGCTCAGCAACAGCGCAGCGCTGAGTAAGGTCAATGTGCTCGACGTTTTCATTTGGCACCTCCGCGCAGGCCAGTCCAGGTTGCCGCGAGTGTCAGCAGCGTGACGACGACTGACAGCACCAAGCCGGTCGGCATGGCGGCGTACGCGTCTTTGGCGTGTTGGAAGGCGTTAACCAGGCCGAGAATCCAGGTGGCCAACAGCAGCAAAAAATACACCACGGGTTGCCCCGACTTGCGTTCGGCACGCACCAGATTAACCAACGCAAACAGCAGCGCAAATCCACAGAACACCAGCGCCCCGGCGATCAGCCAAGAGGCAAAGTTAGCCCACTGAATCTGGAAAGTCTGGGTATAGGCGATGTCGCTGATCAGGGCACCGAGAAACAGCGGCACGGTACCGGCCAGCAAGGTCGCGTGCAGCGGACCCGGCGTTGAGGTTTGGTAGACGGGAAGGGTGGTCATGGGATGGCAACTCCTTGTTTATACAACGCCCCTGGGGTTGGGGCAGCGCATAGGAAAGGAGCGCAGCGTTTGAAAGAAAGTTCACCTTGGTTACGTATCGAAATGTGTTTCGTACCAATCGGCGTACGGCGTATTAGCCACCTGGCGGCGGTTGAAGTCCGGGCTGCCATCGTCCCACCACACCGGGCCTCGTTCGCCCAATGCAACCTTGGCGGCCTGCACACGGCGCCGCGCATCCTTCAACGCGCTCGCATCGCTTGAGGCTTTGGCGGCTTTGACCGAGCGGCGCGCGTCCATCAATTCGTTAACCCAATGTTGGCGCAGGCTTTCTTCCAGCGCGGGATTGGTCGCGCGCCATAGCTGACCCTTGACCACGAAGTAACGGCCGTCCGGCGTATTAATCATGGTGCCAACGGGCCACGCGTAACACGCCCCACAGCATTGAAATCATAATCGCCATCCACCCGGCAAACAGGCTGAAAAGTGTCATTGCAAGGTTCATCACATCCTCCGTCGCGTTGGCATCTTGCTGCTGTCCTTATAGGTGACCGCCGCTGAAAAGCAGGATTCAACTTAATTGATGGCCAGGCTCAGCCAGTGAGTTTAGGGCGCAGCTGCACACCGAAAGGCTTGTTCATGCGCATTGGCAGCGTCGTTTGGGGTTAAAAAATGGCATGCTTGATGGTCACAAATCAGGAACCACCCATGAGCGCACTAAAACCGACAGGCGTTGATGCAGAGGGCTTTGTGCTCAGCGTCGCCACTATTCCCCTGCAACCCGAATTCGAGCCACTGCTGGCGGACGTGTGCGCGACCCTGTCGCAGGCGGTGCTGGGGCTGGACGGCATTTATGTGTATGGCAGTGTCGCGAGGGGCGATGCCAGCCAAGGTGACTCGGACCTTGACCTCACGCTGGTACTGCGCGAGCCGCCGGATGCGCAGGTGTTTGAACAGTTGGACGGGCTGCGGCAGGCACTGGAAAAACGCCACCCGCTAGTGACCAAAATCGACTTCGATATTGGCCACCGTGCGCAGGTGCTGGCGCCCGAGCATAAAAACAAATGGGGCTTTTGGCTAAAGCATCATTGCCGTTGTGTGTGGGGTGATGACCTGTCCCGGCATTTTGAGCGGTTTCGGCCTTCGCGCGAAATCGCGCTGGCGATCAATGATGACGTCGAACAGGCTTTAAACACTTATGTTGCGCGCATCAAGCAGGCAGGCAGCGTGCCGGAGCGCCTTCGCCTGCAACGCGAAGCGGCGCGCAGGTTGATTCGAGCGACGCAAATACTGCGCGCGGAGGACGTGTTGAGCTGGCCGCACACGCTCGAAGAGCACGTCGCGCTGTTCGTCCAGCACTGCCCGACGATGCGCGTGCAGGTCGCGTACTTTCTGTTTGAGGCGCGCAACCCGAGCGCCGAGGGCGAAGCATTTTGCACGCGGTTGCAGACCTTTCTGAGCTGGCTGCTGGCCGCGCGCTGATCAGTGCCCACTCAGTACACGTCACGCAGGTAACGTTTTTGCTCGCTCAACTGGCGCCAGTAATCCACGGCGCCTTCGCCGTCGAGCCCGCCGTGCGCCTGTGCGACCTGGCGCAGCGCGTGGTCGACATCTTTGGCCATGTGGCTGGCGTCGCCGCAGATGTAGACTTTTGCGCCGTCTTGCAGCCAGCGCCATAGCTCGGCGCCCTGTTCGGCGATGCGGTCCTGCACGTAGATTTTTTGCGCCTGGTCGCGCGAAAAGGCGAGGCTCAGGTGCGTCAGCAGGCCGTCGCGCTGCATGCCTTGCAGTTCATCCTGGTAGTAAAAGTCGCTGGCGGCGTGCTGTTCGCCAAAAAACAGCCAGTTCCGCCCCTGATGGCCTTGCGCGCGGCGCTCCTGCAAAAACGCCCGGAACGGTGCCACGCCGGTGCCGGGGCCGATCATGATCATCGGCACGTTACCGTCGCCGGGCGTGCGAAAGTGTTTGGCCGGTTGCACGAATATTGGCACTTCGCAGTCGCTTGCACGGTCGGCCAAAAAGGTCGACGACACGCCTTTGCGCTTGCCGTAGCGCACGGCCGCCACGGTCAGGTGGACCTCCTGCGGGTAGGCTTTGGCGCTGGAAGCAATCGAATAGAGGCGCGGTTGCAGGCGCTTGAGGGTGCCGAGCAGTTCGTTGGCCGAGCAATCGATAGGGTATTGCTGCAATACATCGGTCAGTTGCCGGCCCCACAGCCAGTCTTTCAATTCGGCTTTATGCTCGGGGTCAAGCAGTTGCTTAAGGCCCGGGTTGCTGCTGCGCTCGGCAATAAACGCCAGGGTGTCGCTGCTTGGCCGGGCGATTTCGAAGCGCTGGGTCAGTGCCTGGTGCAGCGGCACATCGCCGAAGGTGTCGATGTTCACGCAGGTAGCCGCATCCAGGCCGGTCAGGTCGAGCAGTTCACTGACCAGTTCCGGGCAGTTGCGCGGCATCACACCCAGTGCATCACCGGCTTCATAGCTCATGCCGGAGTCGGCCAGGTCCAGCGCGAACTGGCGGGTTTCCTTGTGCGAACTCTGCGGGTTCAGGTGCCGGTTGAGCAGCAGGCGTGACCCATGCAACTTGGTTTTGCCGGCGGGCGTGGCTGGCGCTGCGGGGGTTATGGGCGCTATTGGCTTGGCCGGGTGCAGCGATTCCAGGAACTGAGCCAGCCAGGCATCCGCGCGCTCTTCAAATTCAGTGTCGCAGTCGACGCGCTCCAGCAGGCGGGTGGCGCCCAGCTCCAACAGGCGCTGATCGAGTTGTTTACCGTGCTTGCAGAATTGGTCGTAATTCGGATCGCCCAAGGCCAGCACTGCAAAGCGCAGCGATTCCAGGCGCGTGTCGACACTGTTGAGGCCGTGCCAGAAACTTTCGCCATTGTCGGGCGGGTCGCCGTCGCCGAAGGTGCTGCTGATCAGCGCCAGGTTTTGCGTGCTCGCCAACTTGCTCGCGGGGAAGTCCGCCATGGCGCTCAACTCCACCGCAATGCCGCCGTCGCGCAAGCGCTTGGCAAAACGCTCGGCGAGGGTTTCGGCATTACCGGTTTGCGACGCCCATAACAGCGTGACTGCCGGGGAGGGCGCCGACGCCACGGCATCGACTGCCGCGCCTGCCTGCGTGCGGCTGAACAAACCGCCGAGCAAACCGTCCAGCCACAGCCGCGAATCCTTGGCCAGTGGCGCATTCGCCGGCATTACCGGCACGCCGACGGCCTGGCGCCCGGCACTCGATTGCAAGCCACTCAAGAAACCCGCGAGGTAGGTGCGTTCGCTGTCGCTCAGTGGTGGCGGCGCAAGGTTACGGATGCCGGCGAGGTCGGCGAAGGCGTCGAGTCGCGACATGGCGAGGTCCTCTGCTACAGGGGCTAGGTCATTGGCAACGGCGGTCGGCGCGTGCAAAAACTGATGCTCGATCAGCTCGACGCGGGCCAGCGCCACGGCACAGAACTTGAACTCGGGCTGCAGCGAAATCGGGTCGACCGCATCGTTGGTCACCGCGTTGATCGCCAGGTGTTCGCCAAACACATCGTTCCAGTGAAACGGCGCAAAACAGTTGCCGGGGCGCACCCGGTCAGTGACCACCGCGGGCAGCACCGCACGCCCACGCTGTGAGCGT
This sequence comes from Pseudomonas kitaguniensis, assembly GCF_009296165.1. Lineage (GTDB taxonomy): Bacteria > Pseudomonadota > Gammaproteobacteria > Pseudomonadales > Pseudomonadaceae > Aquipseudomonas > Aquipseudomonas kitaguniensis. The sequence goes on from NZ_VUAZ01000037.1 coordinate 13,751, forward strand.
ACTTCTACCGAGTCTTTATGCGTGATGCCCAGGCTTGCGGCGTCTTCGGGGTGCAGTTCAACGAACGGGCCGGGGTTGAGCTTGTTCAGCGTGGCGACCTTGCCGGTCTTGGTCAGCGTGTGCCACTGGTGTTGCAAGCGGCCGGTGTTGAGCACGAAGGGGAACGCCGCGTCCGGCATCTCGGCGGGCGGCAGGTGTGGGCGCGCGAGGAACTGGCCTTTGCCGCTGTCGGTGGCGAAGGTGAGCGTGCCCTCATTCACATAGCGGATCGGGTTGCGGTCTGCGCCATCGGCTGTCGCGCAGGGCCATTGCAACGGGGTTTCGCGCAGGCGTTGGTGGCTTGCGCCGCGAATGTCATAGCCGGTCTTGGGGTTCCAGGCGCGTTTGATTTCGTCAAACACCTCGGCGGCAGAGGCATAGGTGAAGGCCTCGGCAAAGCCCATCTCGCACGCGACCCGCGCGATGATTTGCCAGTCGGGCAAGCTCTCGCCGGGCGCGTCGACGGCTTTTTGCATCAGCGTGAGGTTGCGCTCGGAGTTGATCATCACCCCTTCGGCCTCGGCCCACAGCGCGCCGGGCAGCAGGATGTCGGCGTAGCGGTTGGTCTCGGTGTCGAGGTAGGCATCCTGGGTGATCACCAGTTCGGCGGCTTGCAAGCCTTCGATCACCTTGCGGCGGTTCGGCGCGCTGGCGACCGGGTTGGTGCAGATGATCCAGCAGGCTTTGATCTGCCCGCTGATCATCTGCTCGAACATTGCCACCGTACCGCCACCGGCCTGGCGCGGCAGGCTGCCTGCGGGGATGCGCCAGAGCTCTTCGATGAACGCGCGGTCGGCCTCGACCAGCACCGAGCGCTGGCCTGGCAGGCCGGGGCCCATGTAGCCCATCTCGCGGCCGCCCATCGCGTTCGGTTGGCCTGTGAGCGAAAACGGCCCGCTGCCCGGTCGGCAAATCGCGCCGGTGGCCAAGTGCAAATTGCACAGCGCGTTGGTGTTCCAGGTGCCATGCGTGCTTTGGTTGAGGCCCATGGTCCAGCAACTCATCCACTCGGCGGCCGCGCCGATCCACTCGGCGGCTTGGCGGATGTCGGCCTCGGCGAGGCCGGTGATCTCGGCGACGCGGTGCGGCGGGTAGTCCTCCAGGAACCCCGGCATCGCCTCCCAACCTTCGGTGAAGGCCGCGATAAACGCGGGGTCGGTGTGGCCGTTTTTTACCAGCAGGTGCAGCATGCCGTTGAGCAACGCGAGGTCGGTGCCGGGCTCAATTTGCAGGAACAGCTGGGCCTTGTCTGCGGTGGCGCTGCGCCGTGGGTCGACCACGATCAGCTTCGCCCCGGCCTTGACGCGGTCCATCATGCGCAGAAACAAAATCGGGTGACAGTCGGCCATGTTGGCGCCGATCACGAAGAACAGGTCGGCGCGGTCGAAGTCTTCATACGAGCCCGGTGGCCCGTCGGAACCCAGCGACAGTTTGTAGCCGCTGCCGGCGCTGGCCATGCACAGGCGGGAGTTGGATTCGAGGTTGGCGGTGCGCACAAAGCCCTTGGCCAGTTTGTTGATCAGGTACTGCGCTTCCAGCGACATTTGCCCGGACACGTAAAAGGCCAGCGCGTCTGGGCCATGCGTGTCGAGCAGGCTGCGCAAACGGCTGGCGGTTTCGCTGATCGCCTTGTCCATGCCGATGCGCACCGGGTCGTGGTCGCGCGCCTGGCGCACATACGCGTTGGCCATGCGCCCGGACTCGGCGATGGCTTGCCCGCAGGTGGTGCCTTTGGTGCACAGGCGGCCGAAGTTGGTGGGGTGGGCCTTGTCGCCAGTCACTTTGACCACTTTATTGTTCTCGACCTGCATGACGATGCCGCAGCCCACGCCACAATAAGGACACACGCTGCGTACGCTCTGGTTTGCCATCCGTAACCCTCGAAAACTTTTGCTGCCCGCAAACAAAAAGCGCCCTGCAACCCTCCGTTAAAAACGGGAGTTGCACGGCGCCTTTGTCGTGAATGGGCAATCAGCGTTGACTGCTCTGTGGAGTGTTCCTAGCAAGTCACGCGCCAGGTTTTCAATCGGGCTGGTGTGGCGAGCAAGCCCGCTTGCCACACCAGCCCCGCGTTATAAAGTCAGCAGTGAAAATGCACTTTTATGACGCGAGGCGCACCAGTTGGAGGCGCAAAAATACTTGTCCGCTGCTTGCGGGCCGGCTTGCAGCCCGTGCCACAGGCGCCCGCGGTGGATTGGCACGGCGCCTGCAAGCTCAGCTTCAACCCACCTCGGTCAACGATGATCGACAGGCCATACAGGTCATGGGCAATAACGGAAGGACCGGCGAAGTCGCCCGATCCGAACCCGTATAAGAACAGGCAAAGACGCCTGGAACCGTAAGGTTTCAGGCGTTTTTTTTTTGCTTTTTTAAACCGTGATGAGCTTTGTCGGGTGCTTTCCATGAATTCCACTATCGCCAGTCTGAAACCGCTGAAAACCTTGATTGTCGTCGGCAATGGCATGGTCGGCCATCATTGTGTGGCGCAACTGATCGAGCGCGGCGCGCTGGACCACTACCGCTTGCACGTGTTCAGCGAGGAGCCGATGCGCGCCTATGACCGTGTGCATCTTTCCGAATACTTCACCGGTCGCGATGCCGAGTCGCTGGCACTGTCCGACGCGTCGCTGTACCACACGCCGGGTGTGACCTTGCATTTGGGCGTGCCGGTGCTGGAAATCGACCGCGCCCGTTGCGAGGTGATTACCGCGCAAGGGTGTGTGGCCTACGACAAGTTGGTGCTGGCCACCGGTTCTTACCCGTTTGTGCCGCCGATTGAAGGCGCCGAAGGCGACTCGCGGCTGGTGTACCGCACCCTCGAAGACCTCGACGCGATTCGTGCTGCAGCCGCCAATGCGCGGCGCGGCGTGGTGGTGGGTGGCGGGCTGCTCGGTCTGGAAGCCGCCAACGCCCTGAAAAGCCTTGGCCTGGAAGCGCATGTGGTGGAGTTCGCGCCGCGCTTGATGCCGGTGCAGTTGGATGATTTTGGCGGGCTGGCGCTCAAGGCTCAGATCGAACGGCTGGGCGTCGGTGTGCACTTGTCCCGCGCCACCCAGTCGATCAGCGCGGGCGAGGCGTATCGCTACCGCATGAACTTTGCGAATGACGAATTCCTTGAAACCGACCTGATCGTGTTCTCAGCCGGTATCCGCGCCCAAGATGCCCTGGCGCGTCAGGCCGCACTGGAGATTGGCCCGCGCGGCGGCGTGGTGATCAACGATGAATGCCAAAGCTGCGACCCGAACATCTACGCGATTGGTGAATGCGCCTCGTGGAATGGCAGTTTGTTCGGCCTGGTCGCGCCGGGTTACCAGATGGCCCGCGGGGTTGCCGCGCTGTTGTGCGAGCAGGCCACCGAGCCGTTTGTGGGCGCCGACATGTCGACCAAACTCAAACTGCTCGGCGTCGACGTCGGCTCGATCGGCGACGCGCATGCAAACACGCCGGGTGCGCGCAGCTACCAATTCATCGACGAAGCCAGCGCCAGCTATCGACGCCTGGTAGTGGACGCCAGCGGCAAGCACGTGATTGGCGCGGTGCTGGTCGGCGACAACAGCTACTACGACACCTTGCTGCAATACATGCAAAACCGTATCGCGTTGCCGGCCGAACCGGCCAGCCTGATCTTGCCATCGTCCACTGGCGCGCCGACCCTCGGCCCGGGCGCCTTGCCGCAAGCGGCCACCGTGTGCTCGTGCCACAACGTGACCAAGGGTTCGATTTGCTCGGCGATTGACGGCGGTTGCAGCGACCTCGGCCTGCTCAAGTCGCAGACCAAGGCCGGCACCGGTTGCGGCGGCTGCGCCGGGTTGCTCAAGCAGGTGTTCGAGCATGAGCTGATTGCGCGCGGCGTCAGCGTCGACAAAAGCCTGTGCGAACACTTCGCCTATACGCGTCAGGAACTGTATGCGCTGGTGCGCGTGGAAGGCGTGATTACCTTCGAAGAACTGCTGGCCAAACACGGCCGTGGCCACACCGGTTGTGACGTGTGCAAGCCGGCGGTGGGTTCGATTTTGGCCTCGTGCTGGAACCAGCCGATCATGGACGCTTCCCTCGTGCCGTTGCAGGACACCAACGACACCTTCATGGCGAATATGCAGAAGAACGGCACCTATTCGGTGGTGCCGCGTATTCCAGGCGGTGAAATCACTGCGGATAAACTCATCGCAATCGGCGAAGTCGCAAAAAAATACGACCTGTACACCAAGGTTGAAGTTACCGAACAGGTTGATTGCACGGGACCAGCAAGGTGCAGTTCTGAAAATATTTACCTTCACGCACACTGATTGCTGGGTGCTTAATCGCGTTGGAAGATTGGTCTCTCGAAACGGATATTGGATGCTCAGAACCAGACCACTTTATTGTCTGCGGATGAGCGTGCATTGCGTAGAGGAGC
>NZ_VUAZ01000038.1 GCF_009296165.1 Pseudomonas kitaguniensis
GCCAGCGCGCGCACTTCGTCGGCGACCACCGCAAAACCACGGCCTTGCTCGCCCGCCCGCGCCGCTTCAATCGCCGCGTTCAGTGCCAGCAGGTTGGTTTGCCCGGCAATCGCGCCGATCACACCGAGGGTTTCGGTGATGCGCGCGGCGTCCTGGCGCATGTTTTCAACGGTGTGGGTGGCGCTGGCCACTTCGCCGATCAAGGCGCTGACGCTGTTGGACGCTTCACCCACCACCACCCGCGAGCGGTCGGCGTGCTCATTCGCGCGCTGGGTAAACGACGCGGTTTCGGCGGCGTTGTGCGCGACGGTGTCGGCGGTGGAACTCATTTCGGTGATGGCAGTGACCGTCTGATCGGTCTCTGAGGCGTGCCGCACCAAAATCTGGTTGGTGTGGGCCGAGGTCTGTTGCAACTGCTCAAGGCCCGACGACATCGCGCCGGTGGCCAGCGTGACTTCGCTGATCATGTTTTGCAGGTACACGATAAAGTGATTCACCGAGTGCCCAATCGCGCCCAGTTCGTCTTCAGCACGAATGGTGATGCGCCGCGTCAGGTCGGCGTCGCCGGCCGACAGTGCGTCGATATTGGTCTTCAGCGACTTCATGCGCTGCACCAGTTGGCGAATCGCGTAGACCTGCAACAGCACCAGCAGCAACACCATGGGAATCTGGATCAGGCTGAGGCTGCGAGCACGTCATCGCGCTGGGCGGTGATCAACGACGTGGGCAGGGCGGTGGCGAGCAACCATGGCGTGCCCTCAATCGGGCGCATATAGAAGGTGCTGGCCACGCCCTGGTTGTCGAACTCGGTGCGTTGCAGCGTTTGGTCGCGTTGGCCCAGCGCCTTGCTGACCTGCGCGGCAAAAGCTGAAGAACCGGCCAGTTCGCTGATGTTCTTCAACACCACCGGGCCGCTGATGCGCGTGCTGTTGCTGATGATTTTGCCGTCAGCCTCAACGATCAGCATCTGCCCGCCGATGTCTTTTTCCTTGCTGGCCACCAGGTCATTGAAAAAACCCAGGGTCACGTCGATGGTGGCGATGCCATAAGCCGCGCCGTCGCGCTGGATCGCCATGGCGCAGTTGGTGCGCGGCTCCTGGCTGGCGTCATCTTTGTAGGCGGCCGCCCAGGCGCACTGGCCGCGCGGTGCGGCGAGGCCACCTTTATACCAACTCTGGTCGTAGTAATTAGGTGCGGCGTCGCTGTTCCAGAAGGTGTTCACGGCGAGCTTGCCCGACGCATCGCGGTGCCAGAAAGTGCTGTGCTTGTTACGCCCCGGTGTTCGCTGGTTAGGCAGCGGCCAGATACCACCGCCAAAGACTTTAAGCTCGCCGTACTGATCCACCAGGCCAGGCAGCACCTTGTCGATGGCATCGCTGTCGAGCAGCGGGATGGTTTGGGTGATGCTGCGTTGCTGGGACTGAACCTTGTTCAGTTCGCCCTGGATTTGTACGGCCACTTCGTTGATGCGGTTGAGCACGACCTGTTCTTCGGTCTGTCGCAGCTTGGGCGCGACCAACTGGCCGATGCCCACGACGGTCAACACAAATAACACCAAGACGAATAGCACCAGAAACACGGTGTAGCGGGTTTGGATGGAGCGCAATGGGGGCATGGGTATCGTCCTTACGAAGCGTTTATTATTGGCGCGGCTTTGTTAGAGCTTCGTCGGTGTATCGGCTTGGCAAGGCGGAGCTTTAGGTACGAGGGTGCAAAGTTTATCGCGGTCGAGGTAACGCGGTGCCCGGTGTTCCTGGCGACTGAACTCGGATGATTTCAACGACTCTCAAACCAGACACCAGCGTCAGCCGTGGGGAGCCCGCAGATGAACACGACTTGTAATACTGGAGCGGTGTTCGACACTGATTTGCCTGCCCGGCTGGATCGCCTGCCGTGGGGGCGTTTTCATACCTTGCTGGTCATGGCGCTGGGCATTACCTGGTTGCTCGACGGCCTGGAAGTCACCCTCGCAGGCTCGGTAGCGGGTGCCCTCCAGGCCAGCCCGGTGCTTAACCTCAGCCGCAGCGACATCGGCCTGGCCGGCGCTGCCTATATAGCCGGTGCGGTGTTGGGCGCACTGTTCTTCGGCTGGCTGGCGGACCGCTTCGGGCGCCGCAAGCTGTTCTTCATCACCTTGCTGCTGTACGTCGGCGCTACCGCCGCGACGGCATTCTCGTTCAGCGTGTGGAGCTTCATGCTGTTCCGCGCGCTGACCGGAATGGGCATCGGCGGCGAGTACGCGGCGATCAACTCGACTATTCAAGAGTTCACGCCAGCCCGTTACCGCGGTTGGGTTGATCTGACGATCAACGGCACATTCTGGCTAGGCGCTGCGTTGGGAGCCATCGGCTCGATTGTTTTGCTCGACCCGCAATGGGTGGGTGCCGAATTGGGCTGGCGCCTGTGCTTCGGCATCGGTGCGGTACTCGGTTTGCTGATTTTGCTGATGCGCTTGTGGCTGCCGGAAAGCCCGCGCTGGTTGCTGATTCACGGGCGTTCGGACGAAGCGACAAAGATCGTTGAGCAGATTGAAGTCGGCCTTGAGCGCCAGGGGCACGTGTTGTCTGCCGTCGCGGGCAGGCCATTGCGGCTGCATGTTCGAGACCACACGCCGCTTGGCGAAGTCGCCAAAACGCTGCTGGTTACGTTTCGCCAGCGCTCGCTGGTGGGCCTGACCCTGCTGACGGCGCAGGCTTTTTTCTACAACGCGATTTTCTTCACCTACGCGCTGGTACTCACGGATTTTTACGGTGTGCCTGCTGAGCGCGTTGGCTGGTACGTGTTGCCGCTGGCGCTGGGCAATTTTTGTGGGCCGCTGCTGCTGGGCAAGTTGTTCGACGTGGTGGGGCGACGGGTGATGATCAGCCTGACCTATGCCGTTTCTGCGGTCCTGCTGGCGATCAGCGGTTATCTGTTTCAACGCGGGCTGCTGGATGTAACTCAACAGGCAATCGCCTGGATGGTGATCTTTTTCTTCGCCTCTGCGGCTGCGAGCTCCGCCTATCTAACCGTGGCCGAAACCTTTCCGCTGGAAATTCGTGCGCTGGCGATTGCGCTGTTCTATGCATTCGGCACGGGGCTGGGCGGCATCATCGGCCCAACGCTGTTTGGTGAACTGATCGAAAGCGGTGAGCGCAGCCAGTTGTTGGTCGGTTACTTGATCGGTGCAGGGCTGATGTTGTTTGCAGCGCTGGTGCAATGGCGCTGGGGCACGGCTGCCGAGCGCAAATCGCTTGAAGAGGTTGCCCGACCGCTGTCGCAGGCGGATAACCCTTAGGCGCTGCACCGTCAGGCTTGAGCCTTGCGATAGGCGCCGGGTTGTTGCCCGATGACTTTGTGAAAGGCCCGGGTAAACGCCGCCACCGATTGATAACCCGCCGCCAGTGCCACCTGCGCCACGGTCTGGTCTTGTTTAAACAGCTCGCACGCATGGCGCATGCGCATCATCAGCAGCACGTGCCCCGGCGATTGGCCGCACAATTCGTTGAACCGCTTGAAAAACGCCGAGCGCGAGAGCCCGGTGCAGGCCGCCATACTTTCCAGGCTCCAGGCGTCGGCTGGGCGCGCGATCAGTTGCTCCAGCAGGTTGGCGAACGCCGGTTGCCGGGCGAGTGCCGCCAGCCCGCCAAGCTCGGTATTGTCAAGCACTTGCTGGCGCAGCACATACAGAAACAGCAGGTGACACAGACGTTCGAGCAGGGCGGAAGAGGGCGCCGGGGCGCGCTCGCACTCTTGCAGGATCAGTTCGAACAAGCTGCGTGCGGCAGTCAGTGACGGGTCGCCAGCGCGCAGGATGATCCAGGCTGGCAGGCTGTCGACGATCATCGCCGACAGGCCGGAGTGGAAGTGAAAAAAGCCGCAGACCAACCCCACGCCGTCGCCGGCAGCGCTGTCCAGCGGCAGCATTGGGCGCCGTGGGCATGCCTGCGCCGCAGCGGCCGTTGCTTCGCCAGACAAGCGATACACCAAGTCGCGCAGCAGAAACACCGCATCGCCATTGTTCAAGTGTTGCGGCGTCGGCTCGCCGTCCAAGTGCAGCCAGCACTGGCCTTGCACAACCAGATGAAAACTCGCGCTGGCAAGCCCATGAGTACTCGCGTGCCAGTCGCCGCAATAGCGGCCGATGTGGAATAAACGCGTGTTGAGTTCGAGGCTGTCTAATAACCAATCGACAAGTGCACTGGACGAATTCATCTAACGAAAAGACTCTAGAGCAAGTAATCGCTACTTTAGCCTATTGAGCGGTTTTTTTATAACCAACAGACTGAGTACACGAACCTATCAGGAGACCACTCCATGTCCCGTGTACCGTTGCTGACCCCTGAAACCGCACCTGAAGCGGCCAGACCTTTCCTGGAGAACGCCCTGAAAGGCTCGGGCTTCATCCCCAATCTGCTCGGCGTACTGGCCAATGCACCGGCGGCGCTGGAAACCTACATCATCGTCTCGGCTATCAATGCCAAGGCTGAGCTGAGCCTGGCCGAGCGTGAAGTGGTGCAACTGGTTGCCGCCACCACCCACGGCTGCGATTTTTGCGTGGCCGGCCACACCGCCGTAGCACGCAACAAAGCCAAGCTGCCCGAAACGGTGATCGAGGCGCTGCGCCAACGCGGCGAATTACCCGACGCCCGCTATGAGACACTCGCCGCGTTCACCCGCGAAGTGATCGCCACGCGGGGCGATGTCAGCGACGCAGGCTTTGAGGCGTTCCGCGCCGCCGGTTACTCCGACGGCCAGGCACTCGAAGTCATTTTGGGCGTGAGCCTGGCTACCCTGTGCAACTTCGCTAATGTGTTTGCGCGTACGCCGCTCAACCCGGAACTGGCGCAGTACCGTTGGGAAAAACCGGCAAGCTGAAGCGCGCACGCGCGGCTGTTGGCCCCTCTGCTTTAAGTGGGCCCTGTGCTTTAAAAAGGAGAAACATGAATGCTTGACCCAATCTTGAGCCGCTGGCTCGATGTTCAAGCGCAGGCCCTGGATGTGGGCAGCTGCGACCCCCAGGAAGTACTGCCGCGCCTGGCCGAGGCCAACGTGCTGCGCACCGGTGTGCCGAAGGCGCTCGGTGGTCTGGGCGGTGATGTAACCGGTGCGGTGGAAGCCATCGCCCACGTGGCCAGCCATTCGCTGGCGGCGGCGTTTGTGTGCTGGGGCCAGCGGTCTTTTATTGAGTATTTGTTGCAGAGCCCGAATGCGCGGCTGCGTGAGCAACTGTTGCCGGACTTGCTCAGTGGCAAGCTGGCCGGGGCCACGGGGCTGTCGAATGCGATGAAGTTTTTGTCCGGCATCGAGGCGCTGCAAATCAGCGCCGAACCGACTGACGATGGCTGGACCCTCAACGGTCGCCTGCACTGGGTGACCAACCTGCGCAAAAACGGCTTTGTGGCGGCCGCGGCAATTGAACATGCCGGTGGCGGTGCGCCGTTTATTCTGGCGATCCCCGATTCTGTTTCAGGCTTGCAACGCTCACGGGACCTGGAGCTGATGGGCTTGCAATCGAGCAACACGGCGGCGCTGGGCCTGGAAGGGGTGGAATTGAGCCGGGACTGGTTGCTGCACGAGGATGCGCGCACATTTTTGCCTGCGGTACGCCCGGCGTTTTTGGGCTTGCAGTGCGGCATGTCGATCGGCTTGGCGCGTCGCTCGCTGGCCGAAGTCGCCAACCATCTGGGCGCGAGCCGCACGGTATTGCGCGATGAGCTGGAGGCGCTGCGGGCGACCCTCGACCACTTGGTAAACGACTTGAAAAAAGGCCTGTTGGCCGGACGGTTTGTGGCAGAGCCGGTACCGTTGTTCAAACTGCGCATTGCCCTCGCAGAAACCGCCGCCGGTGCGGTGCAGCTTGAACTGCAAGCGAGTGGCGGCAAGGCTTACCTTACCGCGCACGGCAGCGGTTTTGCGCGGCGCTGGCGTGAGTCGGCCTTCGTGCCCATCGTCACGCCAAGCCTGGTGCAATTGCGCACCGAGTTGCATCGCCAGGCCGCGCTATGAGCCAGGCGGTATTAAGCGCCGAAAACATTTGCCTGGGGTACGCGAGCGGCCCGCTGCTGCAAGGGTTTGACTTGCAGTTGCAGGCCGGCGAAGTGGTGTCGATCCTTGGCCCCAGCGGCGTCGGCAAGTCCAGCCTGTTGCGCGTACTCGCCGGCTTGCAAGCACCGCAGGGCGGCAGCGTCAGGGTGTTGGGCGAGCCGTTGCACGGTCCCCATCCGCGCGTGGCGGTGGCGTTTCAAGACCCCAGTCTGTTGCCTTGGCTGAACCTTGAAAAAAACGTCGCGTTTGGCCTGGACTTCGCCCGTCAGCCGAATGTGAGCGCAGAAGAGCGGCGCCACCGCGTCGACCACGCCATTGCGGCGGTCGGCTTGCAACATGCGCGTCAACAATTTCCCGCGCAGTTGTCTGGCGGCATGGCTCAGCGCACCGCATTGGCCCGCTGCCTGGCGCGGCAACCGCAAGTCTTATTGTTGGATGAACCGTTCGGTGCGCTGGACGAGGTGACCCGCGCCGATATGCAGCACCTGTTGCTCAAGGTCAACCGCGAGCAAGGTTCGGCGGCGGTGTTGATCACCCACGACATTGATGAAGCGCTGCTGCTGTCCGACCGCGTGCTGCTACTCGGCAACCGCCCGGCACGCACGTTGGGCGAATGGCAGATCGACCTGCCGCAACCGCGCGAAGAACACGTCGAGGCCATGGGCGCGCTGCGTATCGAGATGCTTAAAACCTTACGGCAGGCGAGCCGCCCTCAACCCAACTCCCTTGAATTGCTGGAGCCCAGCCATGTGCCTGGATGACCTGACCCACTGCGCCGTGACTTTTTGAAACTCTCGGCGGTACTCAGCGCCGCCGGTGCCTTGCCGCTGTTGAGCAGTTTGCAAGCACGCGCCGCCAACGAGCCGGACGCGCCGGTACGCATCGGTTACTTGCCGATCACCGACGCCACGCCGCTGCTGGTTGCGCACAACAACGGCCTGTTCGAAGCCGAAGGCATCAAGGCCGAACGCCCGGTGCTGTTGCGCAGTTGGGCGCAGGTGATTGAGGCGTTTATCTCCGGGCAGGTCAACGTGATTCACCTGCTGTCGCCAATGACCGTGTGGGCGCGTTATGGCAGCAAGGTGCCAGCCAAAGTGGTGGCCTGGAACCATGTCGGCGGCTCTGGCCTGACCGTGTCGCCGGGCATTACCGAGGTGAAGCAACTGGGCGGCAAGTCGGTGGCGATCCCGTTCTGGTACTCGATCCACAACGTGGTGGTGCAGCAACTGTTTCGCGACAACGGCCTCACGCCCGTGGCGCGTGCAGCCGGCGGTGCGATTGCCGCCAACGAGGTCAACCTGATCGTGTTGCCGCCTTCCGACATGCCGCCAGCCCTGGCCAGCAAACGGATTGACGGCTACATCGTCGCCGAGCCGTTTAACGCCCTCGCGGAAAACCTCAAGGTCGGCCGCGTGCAACGCTTTACCGGCGATGTGTGGCGCAACCATGCGTGCTGCGTGGTGTTCATGCACGAACACGACCTGACCAATCGCCCGGAATGGTCGCAGAAAGTCGTGAATGCCATCGTCAAGGCCCAAGTGTGGACCCGCGACAATCGTGAAGAGGCGGTGAAGCTGTTGTCCAAGGACGGCCCGAACCGTTACACCCCTCACACTCAGCCGGTACTGAGCAAAGTACTCGCCCCGGCCGCCGCCGACCGCGCGGCTTACCTTGCCGACGGTGCAATCCAGCATGCGCATTGGGATGAACACCGCATCGACTTCCAGCCTTACCCATTCCCCAGCTACACCGAGGAACTGGTGCGGCGCTTGAAAGACACCTTGATCGAAGGCGACAAAAAATTCCTCGCAGACCTGGACCCGGCCTTCGTCGCCAAAGACCTGGTGGACGAGCGCTTCGTACGTAATGCGATTGAGGCGGTGGGCGGCATGAAGACCTTCGGCTTGCCCGATGGCTACGAGCGGCACGAGGAGATCGGCGTTTGAATACCGGCAAAACCTTCGCCTGCCCAGGCTGGTTGCTCGGCGTCAGCGGCCTGGCAACTGTGCTGGTGCTGTGGTGGCTGGGGTTGAAAGTGTTTGGCGATGCCGAGGGTTTATCGGCGCGCTTTTCGCTGGCCGCGACTTTCAGCAGCTTGTGGGAATTGCTCTGGCGCAGCGAGCTGTACCTACACATTGCGGTCAGCCTGAAGCGTATTTTTGTCGGTCTGTTTTTCGCATTGTTGGTGGGCGTGCCACTCGGGCTGTTGGTCGGCAGTTGGCGCAACCTGGAGGCGGCAACCACGCCGGCGTTTCAATTTTTGCGGATGATTTCGCCACTCTCCTGGATGCCCATCGTGGTGATGTTGATGGGCGTGGGCGACCAACCGATCTACTTCCTGCTGGCCTTTGCCGCGGTGTGGCCGATTATGCTCAACACCGCAGCCGGCGTGCGTCAGCTCGACCCGCGTTGGTTGCAGTTGAGTAAAAGTTTGAGTGCCACGCGTTGGGAAACCTTGCGCCGGGTAATCATCCCCGGTGTAGTCGGGCATGTGTTGACCGGCGTGCGCCTGGCCATTGGCATTGTGTGGATCGTGTTGGTGCCGTGCGAGATGCTCGGGGTCAGCGCCGGGCTCGGCTATTACATCCTCGACACCCGTGACCGCCTGGCCTATTCGGAACTGATGGCGATGGTGTTGCTGATCGGGCTATTGGGGTTTGCGCTGGATGCGTTTGCGCGCTGGTTGCACCAGCGTTGGGTGCATGCAGGTTAAGCCGCGAGCGTCTGGCTTTCCGGCCTGGAAAGCCAGACGTCATTCTAATCAGCGGTGCTCATAGCCAGGGCCGCCTTCATAGCGATGATCATGCCAGCCGCCACCACCGCCACCGTGTGGGAAAAAGAAGCAGCCGCTCATGCTCAGCATGATCAGCACTGGAATCAGCAGGGTGATTCGACGCAACATTTCAAAATCCTCTAAGGTACCGACAGGTTCAATCAGGCGCGGTCATTGCTCGTGGAGCGAGCCAAAGTTTTTCATCGCCTGTAACATACGACCCTGCCGGCCCCCATCCATCCCCGTTATCGGGTATGTGCTTGGCATGGCCTGCGATACAAAACAGATACATTTATCCGGTTCAGGAACCCGTCATGACCCAGAAGCAGCGTTTGAAATATTCGATTCTGATTTCCCTTGCAGTGCTGGGGACGATGTTTGGCCTGTCCTATCTGCAGAACACCGGGGTCATCAGCGAGAAGACGTTCCAGTACATCGCCATCGCCGTGGCGGTGACCGTGGTAGTGATCAACGGCGTCATGCGCCGCAAGGTCAAGCCTAACCTGTAATGTCGGCGCCACCGTCGAGCACCTTGGCAGCCTCTTCATGGAGGCTGTAGCTTTTATCCGCATTGAGGGTGATCACGCCCTCGCTGCACAGGCGTTTGAGCACCTCACGCACGCTAAGAAATGACAACGGAATGCCCAGCTCAAGCAAATGGCTGTGCACGCCGCGCACCCCAAGCGTGCGCTGGTTGTCGGCGGCAGTGAGCAGGGCGTCGATAACCTTCAGCCGAATCAGGCTGGTACGCAAACCGAAACGCTTGAGCAACTGGCGAATACGCTGGTTGCCTTGCTGTTCCGGCGTTTTGCCGAATGCTTGTGCGGCGCTGCCGAAAGTGCAATCGGTAGCGGGTGAACGTCCGTCCGTGGGCAGTTGCGAGTTGTGCATGCGAAAAACTCCTTATCAGAGCCTGATCAGGAAAATGATGGCGCTCTTAGGTAATAAGACGAACGAGCGACATAAATCATGAAGTGCTGGATGTAGAAATTTTGTCGGTCGCGCGTTTGTCGCCGTCGAATCGCCCGGCTAAACCTCCGCTAAGGCTAAATTCTTCCCGCTCATTTGCGTCCTTACGGTGGGGTAGCTGCCCCTTGTGTGGGTGTTTAATTTGACTGCGGAGCTTGCGTGATTATTTCCAACAGGTTGTCCAGAGTGTGCGTGGCAGGGGTGTTGCTGGGGTTGAGTGTGGCCGCAGCGGCACGCGAGCAGGTGGCGACGCCGGCATCGGCATCGGCGGATATTCGGCGCACCACGTTCGGCGTGCCGCACATTCGCGCCAATGACGAGCGCAGCCTCGGCTACGGCATCGGTTACGCGTATGCGCAAGACAACTTGTGCCTGCTGGCCAATGAAGTGGTGACGGTGAATGGCGAACGCGCGCGCTATTTCGGCCCTGATCTGGCAACCCTTGAGGAACGCAACAACCTGGCCAGCGACGTATTTTTTACCTGGTTGAATACCGAGCAGGCCAGTGCCGCGTTTTGGAACGCGCAAACCCCGCAGATGCAGCAGCGTATTGAAGGTTATGTGGCGGGCTACAACCGTTACCTGAAAGAGCAGGGCGCGCCGGCGCCGTGCCAGGCGGCGTGGGTTCGGCCGCTGGTGGTGGCAGACGTGGTCAAGCTGACGCGCAGGCTGCTGGTTGAGGGCGGTGTAGGCCAATTCGCCGAAGCCCTGGTCGGCGCGGCACCGCCGCAAGCCACTGCCGCTGTACAATCAAACACCAGGGCCTTTGAACTGGCCGCCGCCAATCAACAGCGCTTCAGCCTGGACCGTGGCAGCAACGCCGTCGCCGTGGGCCGTGACCGTTCATTCAATGGCCGTGGCATGCTGTTGGCCAACCCGCATTTTCCGTGGGTGGGCGGCATGCGCTTTTACCAGATGCACCTGACCATCCCCGGCCAACTTGACGTGATGGGCGCCGCGCTGCCGGGCTTGCCCGTCATCAACATCGGCTTTAACCAGCACGTGGCCTGGACGCATACGGTCGACACGTCCAAGCATTTCACCCTGTACCGACTGACGTTGGACCCCAAGGATGCCACGCGCTACCTGCTCGACGGTAAATCCCTGCCGCTTGAGCAAACCCGCGTCACCGTGAAGGCCAAACAGCCGGACGGCAGCCTCAAGGACGTGACCCATACGGTCTACAGCTCGCAATTCGGCCCGGTGGTGCAATGGCCCGGCAAACTCGATTGGGACAACCACTATGCGTTCAGCCTGCGCGACGCCAACCTGGGCAACGACCGCGTGCTGCAACAGTGGGACGCGATGAACCGCGCCAGCAGCCTCAAGGCACTGCAAAACTCGGTGCACACCCTGCAAGGCATTCCGTGGGTCAACACAGTGGCCGCCGATGATCAGGGCCAAAGCCTGTACATGAACTTGTCAGTAGTGCCCAACGTCAGCGCCGCCAAACTTGCGCAATGCAGCGACCCGCGCGCCGGTGTGCAAATGATCATGCTCGACGGCGCCCACAGCGCCTGCGCCTGGGACATCGACCCACGCGCGGCACAGCCCGGCATCTTTGCCGCCGAGCAACTGCCGCAACTGCAGCGCAGCGACTATGTACAACACGCCAATGACTCGGCCTGGCTGGCCAACCCCAAGGCGCCGTTGACCGGGTTCTCGCCGGTGATCAGCCAAGACCACATCAGCCTCGGCGCTCGCGCGCGATTCGCCGTGCAACGCCTGCAATCGCTGGAGAAACAACCGATCAGCGTCGCCGACCTGCAAAACATGGTGATGGACAACCAGGTTTACCTCGCCAGCCAAGTCATGCCCGACCTGCTCGCGTTCTGCGCCACACACCTCGGCGCCGATGCCGCAGCACTCAAGCCGCTGTGCACCGGCCTGAAAACCTGGGACCAACACGCCAACCTCGACAGCGGCGTTGGCCTGATGCACTTCATCAACCTGATGCAACACCTCGAACAAACCCCCGACGCCTGGCGCGTCGCCTTCGACCCCGAGCAACCGCTGACCACGCCACGCGGCCTGGCCATCGACCGCGCCCCTGTGGCCAACGCCCTGCGCGAAGCCATGCTGGCGTCCGCCGCAGACGTCGCCAAACTTGGCTTGACCCGCTGGGGCGACGTGCAAGTCTCCGGGCAAATCCCGATTCACGGCGGCCCACAATCGCTGGGCATCTACAACGCCATGCAAACCGTGCCACGCGCCGACGGCAAACGCGAGGTCGTCAGCGGCAGCAGCTACCTGCAAATCGTCACCTTCGACGCCCAAGGCCCGCAAGCCCTTGGCGTGCTGGCGTTCTCTGAATCCAGCGACCCCGCGTCCCAATACTCAAAGGACCAAACCCAAGCCTTCTCCGAGAAAAAACTGCACGCAATCCCCTTCACTGAAGCCCAGATCAAAGCCGACCCGCACTACCAGCAACAACTGATCAAGGAGTAACGAGCGCGCGCAACCCCTTGATGTCACTACGAAATATTTTTGAAATCAAAGGGTTGCAGGCAAAAGCAAATGAGTACATAATGGCGCCCATCGAACGCAACGAAGCATTAAAAACTTCAATGTATTCAATGATTTAGAGTAGAGGCGCGCTTCACAGAGCCCACTCAAGTTTGTATGCGGTGAATGTCAGCAGCAAGGGCATTGACCGTTTGAGGCCGAGTAGCAAAATGGTTATGCAGCGGATTGCAAATCCGCCTACGCCGGTTCGATTCCGACCTCGGCCTCCACTCTTGAAAACCCCGTAGATTAACGTCTGCGGGGTTTTTTATTGGGTACAGGAAAGTACGGAAGCTTCAAAACCATCTCACAAACCCATTTGAAGGATCAAAAACAATGCGTTTTTTAATTGCCCCGTTGATGTTGCTCGCCTCATCTTTAGTGCTCGGTGACGAAACACAAATGAAGCAATGGGAAAAGATGGATCGTTGCTCCAATGCCGCTTTTATCGTGGTAAAAATCCTCGAGGAAAACCCAGATACCGCCAAACAAGCGCTGGCGCTATATGGCGCGGTAGAAGGCCTCAAAACCAACACAAAGTTGAAAGAAGCCACGCCGACTGCGAACGAAGTCAATGGTGCCTATAAGTTAGCGCTTCGAGTCTCTGACGGTATGCCTCGGCCTTTCGCAAAACGTGAGCATGATTGGCTGATTGCCCAAGCCGCCACCGCCTGCACTTTATGGGTCCCAAGCGGCAATGCCGAGTAATGAAGGCGGCTGGATAGCAACCGTTCGTTAAGTGATTGAGCCTGATTCGATGCGGGCTCAGAGAGTGAGCAGAGGCAGTTGAGTACTTGGGGCTGTTTTCAATCAGCGGCAACGAGCGCTTGTTCCCGCGTGTGTTGGAATGGGCAAAGTGTGTTGTATTTGCATCTTGCGCCGCCACAAATGTGTCACCGCAGATACATCGGAGTGTAAAACCTGCTTGCTAGGGTCGTCGCCTTATCTAAATAGAGTGAAGGCGTACGCTATGCGATGTAACACACCGGTTGCCCATGTCATGGCGTCTTCATTGATACTTTCACTGCTTGCCGTATCGGTTCAGGCAGCGGGCCGGGCAGGGGACGATAGAATCAACGGGGTCGATCTGCTCTCGGGATTCGATACCTTGTGGACGACCGGCGCGACGTGGGATACCGGCACGCCGACCGCCCTTGGGCAGAGTTTGCTGAGGCGCAACCTGCAAATCGTGGTCGACCGCGCCAACTCCCGCACGCTGGCGCAGGAAACCGCCGCCTACTTTGACGACCGCCGCGACCAGAGTTACAGCGCCATTAGCGGCCTTGGCTCGTTGAGCGCTGCCTACAAAGCAGGCGCGGGTGCCTTCACGACCATCACGCAATTTGACGACAGCAACAAAACCGTCAGATACGACGACAAAGGCAATGGCGCCGGCAGTTCGTCTTCGGCGCTGGGCAAAGTGGTCGACCTGGTCGGCGCGGTGCGCAACGACGCCTCTACCACGCCCGCCAAGTCGCACTATTTGTACCCGCGCCCGTGGCGCCAAAGCCTGGACGGGCAAAGCCTGGAATTCGTGGTGCAGCCTTCGTTGCGCCCGGCCAAGAGCACCACGCCGGCCAGCGACTCAGGATTTCCGAGCGGCCATACCAACGCTGCGTACTTGTCTTCCTATGCCTTGGCCTACGCGATCCCCGAACGTTTCAGCGAGTTGATGCTGCGCGCCTCGGACATTGGCGACAACCGCATTGAAGCCGGCATGCACTCGCCGTTCGATGTGATGGGCGGGCGCATTACCGCCACTTATTTCGCCATCGACAACTTGTCCAACCCTGCCAACGCGCAACTGCGCGCCGATGCTCGTGCGCAGGCACTGAGTTATTTCACGGCGCAATGCGGTGGCGACGTCAACAACTGCATGGCGTCCATCGACCCGGCGACGGACCGCACGTCCCAGCATGCCCAGGACAAGGCGCTATTTACCTCGCGCATGACCTACGGATTCAACCCGGTTGGCCCGACCAACCTGGCTGCGGTCGTGCCGGTTAACGCAGAAGTGCTGTTGGAAACCCGCTTTCCCTACCTGGATGCCAGCCAGCGCCGCGAGATTTTGGCGACCACTGAAATCTCCTCGGGCTATGCGGTGATCGATCAGTCCGGCGGTTATGGCCGCTTGAACCCGTACGCAGCGGGCGATGGTTATGCGGCATTCAATTCCAATGTCACGGTCAACATGAACGCCAGCCTCGGCGGCTACAACGCGATTGACGCCTGGCGCAACGACATCAGCGGCAGCGGCGGACTGATCAAGAACGGCAGTGGCAACCTGATGCTCACCGGCAATAACACCTACTCGGGCGGCACCGTGATCAACGGCGGCACCCTGACCGGTCACGCCCAAGCCTTCGGCAGCGGGGCCATCACCGACAACGCCACGCTGGTGGTGGATCAATCCACCAACGCGACCCTTGCCAACTCGTTGGCCGGGAACGGTGCGCTGATCAAGCGCGGCGTCGGGTCTTTGAACCTGACCGGCAACAGCAGCCTGTCGGGCGCGACGACCGTGCAAGCCGGGCGCCTGGCAGTCAACGGCAACCTCGGCAACTCCATCGTCAGCGTGCAGCAAGGCGCAACGCTGGGCGGTAACGGCAGCGTTGGCGGCATCAACGTCGCTGCGGGCGGTGTGGTTGCGCCGGGTAATTCGGTCGGCCTACTGAACGTCAACGGCGACGTCAACCTTGCGCCAGGTTCGGTCTATCAGGTGGAATCGGACGCCAACGGCAACGCGGATCGCATCGTCGCCAGCGGCCGTGCAAGCATCAACAACAGCACGCTGTCGCTGGTTGAAGGCGGTAACTGGCTGGCCGCGAGCCGCTATTCGATCCTCTCGGCAGCCGGCGGCGTCAGCGGGGCGTTCGCCACTGTGCAAACCCATTTCGCCTTCCTCACGCCGACGTTGAACTACACGGCGACTGATGTGGGGCTTACGCTTAATCGCAACGCGCAAACCTTCGCCAGCCTGGTGACAACCCGCAATGCCGCCGCCGTCGCGCAAGGCCTGGACAGCGCAGGCGCAGGCAATGCGCTGTGGCGCCAGGTGGTACAGGATGACGCGCCGACGGCACAAGCCACGTTCAATGCGCTGTCGAATGAGCTGCAGGCTTCAACGCAGTCCGCGTTGATCGAAGACAGCCAGCTGGTGCGCAATGCCATGAACGAGCGCTTGCAACAATCGCAGTCGGCACAAACCTTCGGCAGCACCCCGCAAACCCTAGCTGGCGATGCTTCGCGTGGCGTGGTGTGGACTCAAGCCATCGGCGCGACCGGCAAAACCGACAGCAGCAATGACGTGTCGGGCCTCGACACGCATACCAGCGGCATGCTGTTCGGCGCCGACGTACCGCTCAATGATACTTGGCGCCTGGGCGCGCTGGCCGGCTACAGCAACAGCCGCTTCAACCTGCGTAATGCGCCCGGTTCCACCGACAGCGATAACTATCATCTGGGCGTATATGGCGGCGCCAAGTGGGGCCAACTCGGCCTGCGCCTCGGCGCGGTACGCACCTGGCACGAGCTGACGGCCAAGCGCACGCTGGACTTGCCCGGTTCTTCCGAGCACTTCAAAGAGGATTACAAGGCGGCGACCAACCAGGTATTCGGCGAGCTGGGTTACGCCATCGAAATGGGCAATGCGCGGCTCGAACCCTTCGCCAACCTTGCGCATGTGCGACTGGACACCGACTCGTTCGATGAGAACAGCAACGCGATCAGCCTGCAGAACAAGTCCCAGAACAACCACATCACCTTCAGTACCCTGGGCCTGCGTGCCGCCACGTCTTTGAAAGCCGGCAGCGTCGCAATCAAGCCCAACGCCACACTGGGTTGGCGTCGTGCCTATGGCGACGTTACCCCCGAGAGCCGCGCAGCCTTCAGCGGCGGCGATACCTTCGAGCTGTCCGGCGCACCGATTGCGCGCAGCGCCGCAGTGCTCGGCGCTGGCGTCGATTTGGGCCTGAGCGATACCTTGACCGTGGGCGTGAGTTACGACGGGCAGGTGAGCAGCAAAACGTCTGATCAATCGCTGAACGCGCGGGTGACGTTGGCGTTTTAAGGCTGAAAGCTGCGTGCCTTGTGTGAGGCGGAGTGTCACACAAGGCAGATGCGAGAAATTTCACATGGTAGTTTCAATTAAAGAGAAATGGGGGCCTTCTATTACGCTCACACTTTTATTGCTTAACTATGGGCGAGGGCTACTTCACTTAAGAAGCTGAATAGGTTTTTGTAGTTGGTTTTGCTCCATGCTGATGTTTCGTGATCAAAAAAGAAAACCTCGGGAAGGCAACAATTATTTACTATCTCGAAGGCGTAGAAGTCGCCGCATCCATTTTCAGAAAATAGAAAATAATTTTTATGTGCGCTAGACTTTCTTTTGTTTATTTCAATTATATTGAAGTCGCTAGCATTGTCGAGAGAGTACACGATGCTAAATGCAAAATAGCCACCGCCATATTTTTTTATGAATTGAACGTACTCGTTCGGGAATCTCAACCCTAAAGATTGCTGGGAGGCAACTATAGCTCGGTCACTTGCGGTCTTATCTGCATTTAAATCAAACCAAACAGGATGGGTCTGTTCTGTTTCGGTTACCAGATTCACAAAATCAGTAAGCGTCATTTTTTCAGAAACTCCTGCTTTTTATTTGAGATTCGGTAAAATTCGCCGATTTTATCGGCACAGAATACTGCTTTATTTCCAATTTTTGGTTAAGAGGGAGGGCGCTTCGTACTTAACAAACCCTCATTATAGAGTTCATAATGCCATATTAACGTTGGCGAGGGTGTGAGTGTGCCAGCGCCTCACTAATTTAATGTGTGCCTACTTTTTTAATCGCCTTCCCGTGCTCATTTCAAATTTTGTAAAAACTATCTAAAAACACTGTCGCTCAGCCTAAGCTTGATTTACTCGTAAAGTCCCTTAGATGAATCGAGGGCATTTAACAGTTCTGTTTCAGTAGTCGAATATAGAGAAATATTTTCCTCATCTAAATCCCCCCATTCTTGCTCGTTTTCGATCGCAAGAATTAAAAGTAAACTTTTTCTTGTGTTAAAGAAATTTATAATGTCGCAAATTTCTTTTTCTCGCTCGATATGATCGTTTTGAAAGAGCTGACATGTATAAAAGAAACCTTTGTCGCCTGCTGCCAGCTTTTTCTGACTGCCAATAAGCGACATCTTAAATCGCTGATGTAGAAATTTTGCGAATTCGATGTCGCTAATCTGGGATGCGGAGGCAATACATACCTTGGTCATTAATTAAAAGCTCTTATGAATGAATAGTCGTGAGCGCATAATAAACCTATCTTGTTTTTTTATTCTTCTGGCGAAAGGTACCATCTGATAAATTCAAAAAAACCACTCCATTTTGGAGGAATTAGGCCGGATACGAATTCTTTTTGTTGGCCTAAATCGAAATCCCATACACCGCCACTATCTTTGTCGAGCAAGTATGCACCTTCTCCTTGTAGAGATGTGAAGGCTACATAGTTTTCTGGAAGCTCCCACATGTCTTGGACAAATTCAGTACCCGATAGGATCTCCTCTGTGGGTTCAGATAGGTCGCAGATATATTCGTTGGATACGGAACTTTTAAATTCTGCTGGAATGTAATTAATAAAATTTCGCCAAACTCGCTGTCTTGAGAGACTCCAAGGTTTTTAGGGGTGCTTAATGCGAGCTCTTTGTTGGTTCTATTTATGCTGCATGGCTGTTTTTCTATCAGTCTAACTAAGTCTTCGGGAATCATTTTTTTACCTCGGCTGAGCGGTCCTTCCAATATTGAGGAATCTCATTGTCAAATCTATCCCTATCTACAGGGTGAAGTTTTTTTCATTTTTGTATGGATGAAGTGACTTTCCTCCTTGAGCTCTCTTTACCCTGTGAGTCTTCCGGGATAACTCGAATATAGGGCCTTTTCCATTTTGCTTTGAGTGGTGAGGGTGTAATTGTCCGGCGTTAAAAAACGTCCACTGCCCGAATTGTAGTAGCGATGCTGGTTGTAATGTAACCCCCTCGACGTATCGAAATACTGCCCCTAAAAGCGCAGAGGATTATCGATCTTTGCTCCACCCAGTGTAGCCTGGTTATCATACGCCTCGTATTTCGCTGATCACATGATGTCGTCGATTTAGTCGGTAAGCTCCTGCGGCGGGTAAAGTTGCCGGGTTCGTGGATGTACGTGCGATAGTGGTTCTCAGCACTCTCAGCAAACAGCTGCTCGCATGGTGGCCATCGACCGTCTTGGCGATACGGCGTCCAAATGCATCGTATTGGCACACCGCTGTCCTGCCGCCGGGGAGGGCGGCGCCGATCAGGCGTAACGGGCTTCCGTGACCAGCTAATGCCCAGCGCCGCGCCGTTCACGAATTTGGTTGCCATACGTGCCATAGTCGCAATTACTGACGCCCTGCATCAGCGGGCGAATGACATGCGCTCTGATCTGAACTAAGGTTACTATCCATCCAGGTATTGGATTTTATGGTTTTATCAGTCGCATCACTGTGTAATGATATATACGCTGTTATCATTGTCATTAGCCGTCCGGCCAAAGAAGAAAGATTCATTTTGATTAAAGAACGTGTAATTTATTTCCTTTCTGTCTTTTACTCCGCCAAATATATCCATTTCTTTTTGTGGGGGAGCTCCCTCTAATATTTCAAAAGTTTGATCTTTCTTTATTTGAAAGATAAAGTTTACGCTTTCACCTTCATATGTCGAAGGCGCTTCATCCTCAATCGTCCAGTTTGGTGACAGTCCAGCCCAACCGAAAATATCGCTATCTTCGCTATCTTCGATGGACGAAAACGTCAAATATTGTTTTTTTACTCTTGGATCTTTGGCTTTTATTGTTTGTGCAGTCTCGGTTCTAAACAGATAAGCTTTAAATAGCTCTTGATAGTCCCTCAAAAAACCACTGGGTATTACTGCGCCCTTTAGATCCGACTTTAGCATCCTAGGTATCGTAAGGTTCTCGTCAAACTCTGCTGTAGCGCTGAAAAAGCTGAGGGTGTATCCACTGAATCTATGTGGCTCAGAGAATTGGATTGTAAAGAAAAAAGTAAGCGCTATATTGTTCTTGCTTGTGGGATATTCACACCCTAAAGGGAGTACGGGATTGCCGCCAATATAAGATTCCGTTTTTATTTCTGTTTTTTTAATTAACATAGATGTGTTCCTTGATTTTCTGAAGTCTTACTAAGCTTTGAACTATATTAAGTTTAATCTTATGAGGTCGTCGATATGGATGCTTCTTCTTCTATTCATGCGCGCCGGTCAGTCTTGCTATTGCTCTACTGAGCATCCCAACATGATCGGGAAAAGTCTGATTAGTCACGTGGGGTGAGCCCATGCCGAAAACTAAATGCTTAGCAGCCAGAGCTCGCACTGCTTGAGTTTTGCACTGTCATTCAGGTTGTGAGAGATTTTTTTGTCTATTTCTTGAAACTGTTTCGGTTTGTTCTGTTCGTAAAACATCAACCAGCTTTCTCTGCCATTGTGTTCTATCATAAATTCCCGCTTGTCAGCTTTAATGGTCAGTGACCAAGAGGAAAAGAAATTTGAATGGTCTGAAAATACTTTGACTCTGAAACCACAGCGATTTACTACGTGGTAGAGCTCTGTCTTATTCATGAAGTTATCCTCAATTATTCCGTCTTCTCTACGATTCCTTCAGCAATACCAGATAGATGCTTGTACCTTCCTGACGCGAATCACATCGCGTTTTTTGACAATTAAGTATTATCTAATGATTGTTCTGTCGATTTGATGTGGCTGAATTTATTAAAATTTCCAGTAATTTTCATTGCATAATTAAATGAATGTAATCCGTTTCATAAGCTCATGAATTGGTCGTGTGCGTTGTAGTATTTTATAGCGTCTAAAATTTCGTCGTTTGTGATTGTAGGTTTTTGCTTTAGTGCGGAAAATAATACGTCTTCCAGGAGTTCGTCTGTAAACCAGAATTCAAGACCTTTTCTTGTAATTATCTCCGGAAATATTTCTTCGTCATCGTCCGTTATTTGAGAATACTCTTCGATGAGACACTGATCATCGAGTGTTACGCGGTCTGATCTGCCTCTCCCATAAACACAATAAGGAAACGTTTTTTTCTGAATTTTTACATGATTAATCAATTCGAAGAGTGTTACGGTCTGGCTTAGCTGCATGTGAGAGCTCCATTTTTTTCGACCCCGCTGTCAGTATGCGGCAGTTTACACCTTGTTCATCATCCATAGGCATATAGAAGCTCATCAACTATAGCTAACTCTAGCCACTGGGATTGTATCGGATTGAATTTTCGAATATGCTCTAGCACTGCCCTAATGGATACCTGCCGCAGCAAGTTCCCTGTTATCTCAATGAGGTTTTCGTATTCGGGGTCTTTGCCTTTTAAATATTTGTTTATCAAGTCTATCAGAGCTGCGCGTGCCTGATGGCCGGTTAGCATTTTATCTCCCATTAAAACAGGGGTATTGTTGACTTTACTGCCTATTGAATGAATCTATTCTACTCGTAGAAGCGTATCGCGCATGTAGAAAAATTGAGAATTTATAACGTTTTTAAGCTTGTAATATTTGATATCGTATGTGTAAATCTTCAGGACTTTAAAATCTCAATTAAGGGGTTTTTGAATTTCAAATGTGTTTCAAAGCTAATCCGATCTGAAAATTTAAAATTCTCAATAGAGCTCAAAATCCAGTGCGCGTGTAGCTCTGTAAATAGCTTATCCCATTTCGCTTCTCTCGCAATGTGTTCTGGGAGAACAATTCCGTTAAAGCCGTAGCCATTGCCCTCGATAAAGATGAAGAATTTATCTTCGTAGCAATAACCAATTATCTTTGGCCAATCTGGGCTGTTCGAGATTTTCGGTTCAGCATCTTTTTTTGCAATAACATAAAAATCTCTCATTATTAATGCGCCTAATTTGTCCCAAATTTGCGGTTTAAGTATATTTAATTAGCGTTATTTTAGCCATCGTCCCTATACGCTTCCATAACTAGTTCCAGGCCTCTATTGCAAGGGGTACTCCTTCAGCGCGAGCGCCTGCTTTGACGCCGCTCTCAATATCATTCGTCGCTTGTAAGCTTTTCTAAAAAATCGGCGAAAGAGCTGGCTAAGAAAATACTCGCTTTAGCGGGGGCGTCATAGTGCTCTGATTCATAAAAATAGATGGTTCCGAGCTGAGCTTCGTAGGTGGAGAAACAAAAGTAGTCTCATCCTGCGTCAGCAGCAAAAGGAACTAGGTCTTTCGGCATTAGAAGATTTCAAAAAAATGTATCTTTATAGTTTGATTCAATGGTGTAATTCCAGTACTTCAATGGTGGGAATTCATTTATTTTATAGCCTTTTCCATTTAGTTTAAATGGTTTGGTTTCACAGTGGCATTCATTATTTTTTTGTAAAAGTCTTTTATTTTTTTTCAGGGGTATTATGTTTGTCTGGTGTTCGATTTCTTTTATGTCAGCGTCCGTTATTGGTTTTTTTAGATTCGCTTGTGATCATGTTGACGGCTTCGTATCACTATATTACTGCGTGGTTGGTTTTACATTCGCTTGCTGAAAATTCTAATGAATATTGGATGTATGAGGCGCGTACTGTAGAGGCTATAAAGGCGATTTTTTTGCTGTAGAGTTAGAATCACTTAAATGATGTCAAACCTATGTCTAAGGATTTGGCGTATCAATGCTCATCTTTTAAGTTTTTGAATAAGCCGTGCGATTGTGTTAAATAATTAGCCTCCTATGGCATTAGCTTTTGTGCTGTTGCTGACATTATTGAGGCGGACTTACAGGTGCTTATAAAACGCGCAGGTCGGTCATCTGAAGCGCAGGCTTGCTTTCCTTGCATGATAATTCCAAGGAAATAGTCAGATCGCTCATTCCTTCTTCTTGCGTCCATAGAGGCACATCTATGGCCATGCCTGAGCCATCGTTGTAATTGTAAGTATCTATTTTTTCTAAAAAGCTATTAGGAGGTAATATCAGTGTATTGCCGTATTCGGAGAGTTTAGACTCAACGTCCTCTTTGTTAAGCCTGCCGTACCAATTTCTTTCGGAGATTTTTGCATGATCACCATTAACTAGTGCGTCAATGAGTTCGATTATCTCTATTTCCAAGTGCTTGTCGATATTCATTCTCATATATTTCTACATATTTGGATTAAAGTCTGCGACTAATCATTGATCGCCCTAATGTGCTCGTCCGTATTTTGAAATAAATTTTTATCATATTTATTTATAGTAGCACTGCATAGTGATATAAACGTAATTTTTGTCCGATTTTATAAGCTTCCCTGCGCCTACTCGGAGTTAAGCCGGTATTAATTTGCAACGCCGAGCGCCTCTTGCGCATAGGGGGCAAGGAGGTAATATCAAGTTTTTGTTTTTAGCATATACCCAGTTAATTCAACTAACTCAATAGCGGCGTTTGTGCTAGAGTTTCTCAAGCTCAAATGGGCAGCCGTTATTTTTAATGCGATTTAGTTCTTGTTCAAAGGAGTACTTTAAAACGTTTTCTTTGTTCTTGTCATATTCTTTTCTTAGTAGTCTAAATAATGTTCCTATATGTTTTTTGCTTTTTTCGTCGAGCGCACTTATAAGGTCGTAGTCATCAATTGATAAAATAGGATTTTTTTGTTTCAGTACGTAGTACGCGCTTATATTACGTAGCAAACCGGCTGCATCAGCGTAATTTTCATGGAGATATTTTACATATTCTTCGAAGATATTGGTTAATAAAGACGATGCTGCTTTTTGGTTTTTTAAAACACCACACATTTCTTGCCAATTGCTTATGTAAAGATGGTCGCCCCAATCAGAACCCCGGGCAAAATAAATTCCATTTCCTTTAAAGAATTCGGAGACCTCATGTTGATCTAGAGCGGTTTCGAACGTAGACCTCATTGGAATTTTTCCCAGTGATGAAAATTTTTCAGCAACGTACTGATATCGCTGTTGTGGGTGACGCTTTCCGAGCCGATTAAAGCTGCTTCCTTTGTTCCACTTTTTGTAGCGCCGCCGGGGACCCATTCATTCGGGTACGCACCATTTTCTTTGCCGTTTGGCATTTCATAGCTGAACCGCGGATCATCGGGTTTTACTTTGACAATATATATGCCTTCGCCTTCGAGTGTTTTTGCGCCGAGATTGAGTTCTTTGTTGAGAACGTTCCAGTCGTCGCCCGCAGCTCGGTACTTCGCGACAACATCTTCCATTTCAGAGGTCAGACCTACAAATTTCCGCTGCGGAAAACTTGGGTAGCTTGAACTGGTGATACAGCTTTCAATTACCACAAAGGATCCTCCCTCTTTTGCAAAAAGCGCCTTGCGAGCGTTGATGTAGCTGTCAGGCAGATAATCAGCCGGATTCGGCGGTCGATCCACCTTATTCATATCAATAATTTGATCGAATTTTTCCTGATTCATTGGTAAGTGGTCAGGCTTGGTTGCATTGGTCGAGTTAGTCGGTCGTTTCTGACTTGGCTCCGGACAACTCGAACTCAACCTCAACGGATCCACCCACCCCGTAGGATTAGGCACGTACTGGAAGTTATTCAGCCCACCCGCAAGCTTGATTGGATCCGGGGTCAAAAACCTTCCGCTGCCCGGATTGTAGTAGCGATGCCGGTCCCCGTCTCCGCATCGAAATACTGCCCCTGAAAGCCCAGCGGGTTGTCGATTTCCGCCACATCGAGCGTGACGGGGCGCCATACGCTGCGCAGACAACAAGATGTCTACGCTTTAGTCAGTAAGCTCCTGCGGTGTGTTCAGATGATCAACTTGATAGTAGAGCGGAGTCGCTTTCAGCGGGGCTTTGCCATCGAGCATCTCGATCGTGCGAAAGGTGCCAGGGTCATTAAGAAAACTTTCTTCTTTTCATCTGTGTTGCTGTAAAATACGGAACTTTTTTAATGCGCAGAAAATATACCATTCTATTTTTTTGAAAGACGTCACGCCCTATATTCAAAGCTTCCGCGATATGTAAATAGAACGTTTCTTATAGTGGTGTTTTTAGGTGTGCCTGAGAACGAGTAGTCGTAAATTGCAACGATAGTATCTATTGGGGATTCGGTCGGAGGGGTGTTTTTATTTTTCATATCAGACACTATGTCTGAGTCATATGAACATCCCTCAATAGCTTTAATTAGAGAGTGAGTCGGGTCAATTTTATCGGCTTCGATAGTGTCGTCGTCAATAAAGCCCAGTGAGAATGCATTGCTGAATTCGGAACCGAGAAAGTCGCCATCTTCAGAGTACTCAGGGCTCACTACATCTTGAAGCGTGGACGATGCCCAACCGGTGCTTGCAGTCCAAATTGAGACGATTTCTTTCGAGCTCATTTTCAGTTTCCTCAATTTTTTAGTCCTGAAGGCAGGGCGTCAGATCCGCCTTCCAATCGCCGTCCAGCCCATTCATTAAGGCCTTTCCGGAACTCGCTATAATCTTTGGAGTTGTCGATAACCTTAAGGATCTCATTATGCGCTTTTGTCGATCCTTTGCCGCCGTGGTGACCGCTCGGATTTACAAATTTAACGTTCGATATCGCAGTTCGTAGTTCATAAATTTGCTCTGCATCGACCCCCCAGCGCTTGAATATATCTGCTCTCGAAACCATATGCCATTCGTGCATTCTGCCCGGATATCTTAGTCTGGCCTTGATAGAATTTTGATAGGTTTTGTTAGACCAAACCGTATCAAAATCGTTAGGCGTTAGCTCGTTGAACCACTTACTAAATGCACCTCCTTTTACACTAGGAACACTGCCGCCAGGAACCAATTCCTCTAGGGATTTCGTTTTAGAAGTACCGCTAGGCACCCCTGGGCAGACCACTGGTATTGTTTCCAACCCCAACGGATCCACCCACCCCGTAGGATTAGGCACGTACTGGTAGTTATTCAACCCACCCGCAAGCTTGATTGGATCCGGCGTCAAAAACCTTCCGCTGCCCGGATTGTAGTAGCGATGCCGGTTGTAATGTAACCCCGTCTCCGCATCGAAATACTGCCCCTGAAAGCGCAGCGGGTTGTCGATCTCAGCCACATCCAGCGTAGCCAGGTTGCCATACGCTCGGTATTTCGCAGACCACATGATGTCGCCGCTGTAGTCGGTTAGCTCCTGCGGTGTGCCCAGGTGATCAAGTTGGTAGTAGAACGGCGTCGCCTTCAGCGGGCCTTCGCCATCGAGCATCACCAGCGGGCGGAAGGTGCCGGGTTCATAGATGTACGTGCGATAGCGGTTGTCGGCACTCTCAGCAATCAGCCTCTCGCCTTGCCACAAAAATTCTGTGGTGTGGCCATCAACCGTTTTGGCGATACGGCGCCCAAACGCGTCGTATCGATACGCCGCAATGCTGCCGTCGGGGAAGGTGACGCCGATCAGTCGGTGCTGGCAGTCGTAACGGTATTGCGTGACCAGTTTCTGCCCAGCGCCACGGCGCTCGCGGATCTGGTTGCCATACGCGTCATAGTCGTAATGACGATCACCCTGCATTAGCAGGCGGTTGCCTTTGACGTTGGCCAGGCTCGCCACCGGCTGATCACCCTGATCGAGCAAGTTGCCTGAGGGGTCATGAGCGAAGCTTTCCGGCGTGGCGCCACGTACTTTGATCAGCCGATCGAGCGGGTCGTAATGAAAGCTGCGATTGCCTTTACGGCTGTCGTCGATTCCGGCCAGGTTGCCATTGGCATCGTAGGCATAACGCCGCCGGTACAGTTGGTGCTCCTGTTGGCTGACGCTGTGAGCTTGCAGACGGCCCTGTTCGTCATATTGATATTGGCTGAGCAACAGACCTTGTTGGCGCTGGCGTTCAAGGCCGGCGCTGAACTGGTGGCTGGTCAGGCGCGAGCCGTTCAGGTCGATGCGGCTGAGTTGGCCGCCGGGCTGGTGATGGCAATCGAGGGTGCTGCCGTCGGGCAGGCGGCAGTGGCTCAGTTGGCCGAGCTTGTCGTATTCGTAGCGCGTGGTGCCCCAGCCTTGATGCTCGGTGATGAGCCGGTCTTGCACGTCGTACTCGTAGGCCAGCGGCCAGTGGCCGTCATCGACGTTGACCAGACGACCGAGGGCGTCGTAGCTGTAGTGAATGGCTTCACCGTCCGCCAGGGTTTTCACCAGCAGGCGGCCTGCGGCATCGCGCTGGTACTCGGTGACGAGTTCGCTGTCGTCATCACCGAACTCGGTTTTCTTCAGCAACTGGCCGTTGAGGTCGTATTCGTAGGCGGTGCGACGCCCATCGAAACCGGTCTCCTGTTGGATCAGGCCGTTGCTGTAGTAGTCGAGTTGGTAGTGCTCGCCACGTTCGTTTTCGATGTCGCTGAGCAGCAGTCGCGCGTTGTCGTAGCGATACTGCAACTGGCTGCCGTCGGGGTTGATGCGACGGCTGACCAGGTGCAGGCCATCGGCGTATTCATAGCGCGTGACGCGGCCGAGCTCATCGCGTTCGGCGGTGACGTTACCGTAGGGGTTGTAGCTGAACGCGCGCGTGGCGCCACCGGGCAGGGTGACGTTCGCCAGGCGGTTGGCGGCGTCCCATTGGTACTGCGTAATCGCGCCGGTTTCTTCCTGGCGGGTGATTTGCCGGCCGAGTTCATCGTAGCGGTATTTGCGCTGACCACCGTTGGGCAGGCGCTCCTCCAACAATTGGCCGAGGTTGTTCCAGCCGAGCTGATGCAGGCTGCCATCGGGATGGCGGATTTCCAGCAGGCGCCCCTGCGGGTTGTAGCGGTAGAAGGTTGAGTTGCCTTGCGGGTCGACCTGTTCGGTGATGTCGCCTCGCTCGTTGCGCCAGTAGATCCACTTTGCAGGGCCGCGATTCACCACGCGTACAAAGCCGTTGTGATACTCGTACGTGGTCGGCAGGTCTTCCGGCGGGATCACCGCCACCAAGCGCCCGGCTTCGTTGTACTGGTACTCGGTGACGGCGCCCAACGGGTCTTTTTCAGCGATCAGCCGGCCTTTATCGTCGTAGGCCTTGAGGTGTTCGGCGCCGTCGGGGTCGACCTTGGCGATGAGCCTGGCCT
The DNA here is from genome assembly GCF_009296165.1 of Pseudomonas kitaguniensis. GTDB lineage: Bacteria > Pseudomonadota > Gammaproteobacteria > Pseudomonadales > Pseudomonadaceae > Aquipseudomonas > Aquipseudomonas kitaguniensis. Next base: position 27,302 of record NZ_VUAZ01000038.1, read on the forward strand.
GGTCATCGTGCGCATAAACTTCCTGGCTGCCGTCGGCGTTGGTGACGGTAACACTGCCGTTGTCATCCCAGGCGTAGCGCGAATCCATCTGCGAGAAGCTCGCCCAGTGATGGATACAGCGGGCCGACTTGCCTTGATTTTCCCATTCCCAGTAAAAACTTGCGCCGCCGGCCAGTTGGCGTTCAAGGATGACGTGCTGATCGTTGTACGCGTAGCGCTCTGCTTCACCGGCAGCGTTTTTTGCTTCGATGAGCCGGTGTTGAGCGTCGTAGCGGTAAGTGACCAGCGTTTGAATGTTGTTCCAGCAATCTTCCAGATTGTCCGCCGGCAGGAACTGCTGGTAATCAATGCCAACGATGTGTTTTAGGTTGTAGCGAATAAGCAGCGCACGGCCGGCGCCGTTGTCGACTCGTTTGATCCGCCCCTGCAGGTCGCGTGTGATGTGCAGGCGGTTCTGGTACTTGTCGCTGATGGCGATCAGCGCCGCACCCTTGTTGTCGTAACGAAAGTGGTAAAACTGCGGCGTTTCACCGGCCTGGGTGAGTATCAGCTCAGACGCATCGTCGCCGAGAAAAATCGCTGCTTCAGAGAGGCTGTTGGTAATCGCCGGGCGCTGCACGCTCGGCAACGGAAAGGTGGTGACGCGGTTCTCGTGGTCGGTCCAGATGACCTCGTCACCTTTGATGTCGACGCGTTGCGCAAGTGCATGGCTCCAGCCGTAACCCAGGCCACAGTCGATTTCGGCAGCGCTGGTTCGATACAGACGGGTCCAATTGAAGGGCAGCAATCCGTCGAGTTCGCCGTCGGTGAGGGTCAGCAGTTCTTCGCCGGTCACCATCGAAACCGGGCAACCGTCAGTGCAGGTGTTCTTCGCGCTGGTGGCGGCCTTGTCGTCCGGCGTTTTGGACTGGCTAGGCGCGTCGTCGACCGTCTCCTTGCGTTCCAGCCTGGTCTGGTTGGTGGTTTTCTTGCGCGGGAACGACGCGGCGTCTTTCACTTGCTGTTTCGGTGTATCCGTGGTCTTCGGCACCTGGCTTTTTGAGCCGTTGGCCGCCGCTTCATCAATCTTCAGCGCCGCTGTTTTCGTCGGCGCCATGGGTACGTTTTTGGCACTGGCGATCAGCGGCTTTGACACTTCGGCGTGCGCCGGCAAGCTGTGTTCACGACTCAGCTTCATCAGTGTCGCCGCCAGCTCTTCCAGGTACTTGATCGCCTCCCCGGACTTGACCGCAGACAGCGTTTTAGTCCCCACGCGCACGGCGATACCGGCCCCGCCAGTCAGGCAGATCCCCAGCACCACGTTGATCAAAAACTCGGATGCGATGGCGGTCACCACATCCACGACGACTTGCGGTGGCAGCATGCCGACCCATGCCACGATGGCCGAAATGTAGATGAACATCAGTGGCTCGTCGCTGAGGATCAACAATCCGGAGGCGATTGATTCCTTCGACGCCGCGTAGAGTTTGTCGATCTCGACGTCCGACAGGTATTTACGCAGCTTATTCAGATTTTCTTTCGGGTGAGCGAGCAGCTCAAACAAGCTCTTGATGTCGTCCCACAACCGCAGCAGGGCTTTTTCCAGGCCGTCCATTGCGCGCTTCAACAAGATCACTGCGCGACCGCTGCGATCTGCCGCCGAGTAGCTGGCCCACTGTGGTTGAAATTTGCCGGACCACTCGCTTTGCAGCCAGCCGTTGAGCTTGCCGATCACGCCTTGATAGGAGTTGTAGAGCGCTTTTACGTCATTTTGGGAAACGTTGGGGAAAAACGTGATGCGGTACAGTTGGCCTTTTTTGCAGCCGTCGATGACCTTGATACCGGTTGGGCCAATGGTGGTTTCAATCACCGGGCCCGTCACGTCGTCAGACATGATGCCTTTGGTCACCGGTTCAAGCCGCACCGGGGTGTTGCCGATCGGCACAAAACGCGCCGAGTCGAACATGTGGATCAGCGTGAAGTCGCCAGCGAGCGGGCAGGTGGCATAGGTTTTTACCGCATCGGTCTTGGTTTTGCGCTGGGTGATGCTGACCTCATTGCCGACTTTGAACGTCTGGTCCACGTCCAGCGCCCAGCCTGTCCAGAAGCCGTCCGCCCATTCCTTATAGTCACTCAGGCAATGGTTGAAGTCCTTGAGGATCAGGCTCACGTCAGGGGTTTTGGCGTCCAGCACGCGCAAAACCAGGGTGCCAATCGGGCTATTCATGACGTGACTTCCTTAGTCAGATGAGCCGCAAGGCGCTCTGCCATATCTTCTGTATTGGGTTGTTGACGCACAAAACGCTCGACTTTGCGACGCAGGTTGCTTTCGGGGAAGGCGAAAAATAGCGCTGGGCAATCCTCACCGAGCCACTGCATCAGGTTGTCGACGAGCATGTTGTGATCTTTTTCAACTAACGCATCAAGCAGCGCCTGCGGGATTTCCCACCAGGGCCAGTCCTGCGCTTTCGGCACCACTCGCGGCCCGACTTCCAGGCTTCGGCCATTGATTAAGTAGCGATCAAACACCGGCAAGATGTCGCCGGCTTCAGCGCCTAAGCGTTGAATAATCGGGTAGAGGTGCCGGCCGTCCCAGAACCGGAAAAACACCAGGGTACCGTCGGGCATTTTGACTTGGGTGAGGCTGCGTAGATGCTCGAAGACCACATTCGGCTCGCTACGGGATACCGCGAGCCAGCCCCAGTCTTGGGCATCAGTGCCTGCAATCCAGTCGAGATAAGCCGAGTTATCGCTCAGTTCAGCAAGGTAGGGCATCACCGGCTGCCAGGACGCGTAAGGCGTGCCGTTCCAGAGCGGGGTGAGCTGCGGCGTGGTTTCAATCTGGTAAAGGCTTTTAAGCGCGTCGGCATCGCTGGCCGCGCTGACAATCAAATACAGCCGTTCGCCTGCCTGTAGCGGCCGTTCTGCGAGCCAGGCGTGGGGCGTCAAAAGGTCAGATTGCACAGGCACCGTCCTTGCATTTTTCACATTCTTCGCAGAACGGCGCATTGCGTTTCAGCGTATTGATTTGTGCCGGGGTGAGTACCGCACCGGCCTTGTCGCCGTCAGCTTGTTTCAGCACGCCCGGCAACAGCGGCGCCGCCGGTGTGCCGCTGCCAGGGCTGCCACCGGTATTCACATTCACCACCGGCCCGCTGAACACCACGCCGCTGCCATCAATCTTGATAAAACTGCCACCGGCCTTGAGCGTCAGCTCACTGCCGGCTTCCAGCACCACCTTCAAGCCGCTGCTCAGGTGAATCTCCTGGCTGGCCTCAACGAACTGCCCGGTGCCGATTTTGACGTGCTGGTTGACCGCAACCGTCAGGTGGTCGTCTGCGCGCGCTTCAACTTTGCGGTCGGCGTAGACGGTGTGGTGTTCCTCGGTTTTGAATTCGCTGTAGGTGTTGGCTTCAACGGTGTCGTGGCGTTCGTTGCCGACCCTGATTTTTTGGTCGTGCTCGATGTTTTCATCCCAGTCGCGCTGGGCGTGCAGGAAGATTTGTTCCTGGCCTTTTTTGTCTTCGATGCGCAGCTCGTTAAAACCGCTGCCGCCGGGCGAACTCAGGGTCTTAAAGGTGCTGCGCGTCTTGTTGGCGGGCAGGTCGTAGGGGACGACGTTTTCCTTGTGGTACAGGCAGCCGCTGATCAGTGGCTGGTCGGGGTCGCCTTCAAGAAAGCTCACCAGCACTTCCATGCCGACACGCGGGATGGCGATGCCACCGTAGTGTGCGCCGGCCCAAGCGGAAGAAACGCGCAGCCAGCAGCTGGTTTTGTCGTCGGCCTGGCCTTCGCGGTCCCAGTGAAATTGCACTTTGACGCGACCGTATTGATCGCAGTGTATTTCTTCGCCTTTGGGCCCGGTGACCACGGCACTTTGGCTGCCGAGGATGCGCGGTTTGGAGTGTTTCAACGGTGGCCGGTTCGGCACGTCCCATGGGGTTGCCAGGAAGCGGTTGCGATAGCCCTGATGGAAGTCGTCCTTGAGCGCGGTGGTGTCGCTTGTCACCGACTCTTCCAGCACGTGCGGCTGTTTGCCTTCGTGGATTACTTCGGTGAGCAGCCAGAGGTCGTTCCAGTGGGCTTTGCTGTGTTGGGTCAGGGCCAGGAAGTGGCCGCTGACCAGCAATGGCTGGTCGCTTTTACCCTCG
>NZ_VUAZ01000039.1 GCF_009296165.1 Pseudomonas kitaguniensis
CTGGCTTGGCGGCCGGTTTGGCAGCAGCGGTTTTAGCCACTGGCTTGGCGGCCGGTTTGGCAGCAGCAGTTTTAGCCACTGGCTTGGCGGCTGGTTTGGCAGCAGACGTTTTAGCCACTGGCTTGGCGGCTGGCTTTGCAGCAGCGGTTTTAGCCGCAGGCTTGGCAGCTGTTTTTGCAGCAGCCTTCGGCGCAGTAGCTTTTGCCGGCGTACGAGCGCCCAACGCTTTAGTCACGGCTTCCTTCACACGACCAACGCCCTGGGCCAGTTTCAGGCTTTCCTGAGCATCGCGTTTGAGTTGGGAAATGTAGGTGCGGGTTTCAGCTTGACGATCTTTAAGAGCATCCAGCAGGTCTTCAAGTTCTTTGACCGCGTCTTTGGCTTTGGCTTGTGCCTTGGCCTTGCCGGCTGTGGCGGCGCCTTGCAGTTTGGTGCGGGACTTGTGCAATTTTTCTTGCGCTTTACCGCGTTGCTTTTCCAGTTTGGCGAGCAGTTTTTCTGCATCAGCCAACGCTTGGGAACACGCGCTTTCCAGGTGTTCGAGCAAGCTGCCCGAAAGTTGTTGGAGTAAGTGCAACGGGGTATTTACAGGCTTCTGTTTGGCCGACATGGTTTACCTCCTGGCTGACGTGGGTGCGGCTCATACTAGCCCTCTGCTCTTACCGCCGCTAGGGCATGTTGACAGTATCGTTTGCCTTGCGTTGCACCTTCACAAAATTCTTATTGTTATAACGAAAAACCACGGCACTTTTTGCGTACTCACACTGGCATAATCCGTCGCACTTTCGGCGGGAGAATGCAGATGTCGCGTTACCTTTTTCTAGCACTTGGTTTGGCGATTTGCACAGCCAATGCAGGCGAGCAATCGCCGCCCAAAACCACTGACCAAGACTCCCACGACCTCGCGTACAGCTTGGGCGCAAGTCTCGGTGAACGCTTGCGCCAAGAGGTTCCCGACCTGCAGATTCAGGCCTTGGTCGACGGCCTCAAGCAAGCCTATCAAGGCAAGCCACTGGCGCTGGACAACGCACGTATCCAACAGATACTTGCCCAACACGAAGCGCAGAACGCGGCCGACGCTCAAGCGCCGCACAGTGAAAAAGCACTCGTTGCCGAACAGCAATTTTTAACCAGGGAAAAAGCCGCAGTCGGCGTGCGTGAGTTGCCGGAGGGCATTCTACTCACCGAACTGACGCCCGGCAGCGGCAACAAGCCATCGGCCAGTGATGAGGTGCAGGTGAAATACGTGGGGCGGTTGCCCGATGGCACGGTCTTCGATCAGAGCACGCAGCCTCAGTGGTTTCGCTTGGGCAGCGTGATCAATGGCTGGAACATTGCCCTGCAACAGATGCCGACAGGCGCGAAATGGCGCTTGGTGATTCCCTCCGCACAGGCCTATGGCGCCGACGGCGCAGGTGAACTGATCCCGCCGTATACACCGCTGGTGTTCGAGATCGAACTGCTCGGCACTCGCCACTGAGCGAATAAAAAACGGTGCGCAATGCGCACGTTTTTCAGTTACCACAGTGCGCATCAGACCAAGGCGTCGGCCTGTTCTTTGTGGGCGTTATGCAGCACTTCGATCAGGCAGTCTTCCAGTTCGAAACGCTCATGCAGCAACCCACCCAGCTCTTTGAATTTTTCTGCAACACACTGGCCGGCATCACACAGGTCGGTGAACGCCAGCAACTTCTCGGTGATGTCATCAATGCGCGGGTAAATGGTTTCAGCCAGGTCCAGACCACGCTGATCGTCAAAGGCTTCGGCCTCTTTGGTCAGTTGTTCGTAGACGCCGAAATGTCCAGCAGACACGTAGTCCACCAGCACACCACAGAAATCCTGCAACGATTCGCCACTCTCAGCCAGCGCCTCGGGCTTGGCGCCGAGATCATCAAAGGCCCGAACCAGCTCGTGACGTGCCCTCAGCCAGCTGTCGATCAGCTTGTGCACCCCACCCCAGCGTTCCTGAGCATTCTGACAACTTTCCAACATGATGTTCTCTCTTCCCTATAGGGGCGTTGCTGCCCTTTGCTCGCGCAACACTTCAAGGATAAAGCAGCGGGCGACCGAGGCCGCGAATGGCAAACGGATTCAATAATGCGTGCGGGCCAGATTATGCCCGCATGACTATGGCTTCAAGGTACGCAGGAGAGAAAGTTCATACAAGTGTTTAATCCCTGCCGACGTAACGTGAAGCGCTTTTACGGCTGCGCATGCTCCAAACGGCGGCTCAATAACAGCCGTGAAAACTGTATGACGCCGAGGAACAGCATCGCCAGGAAGAACAACAAGCTCCACTCGGGAAGGCTCAGATCAAGCAGCGTCCAGTTGATCTCCACGCAATCAACCGTGCCTTTGACCGTCGATTTCAGGGCTTGCCACAGCGACAGGTTTTCAATCATGTAATGCAGGCTTGGCCAGCAAGCATTGGCCTGCTCCGGCGCGGCATTTTGTAGCAGCACCTGGCGCACGGCGGTGATCGCACCGAACAGCGCACACCCCATGCTGGCCAAGCCGTAAAGGTAGGCGCCCATGCGTTTGGGGCTATGGAGCGCTCTGACCAGGTTGATCAGGGTGAAGGCCGCCAGAAAAATGCGCTGTACCTGGCAAAGGAAACAAGGCCGTAGCAGTGCGCCGTACTCAAGATAAAAAGACGCACCCAACGTCAGCGCACCGGCCAGGAACGCCAGAAGAAACAAGGAGCGTGAAGGGGCCAAAGACATTGTTATCCGTACCGCAAGAGATAGACCATTACGGTAGAGGAAAGGCCTTACCCCTTTCAATACGCGTTAGAGCAGACAATTCCGATAGAGCATAGGGATATGCCGTCAGAGCCTGGATGACTTAAAGCAACTGGCGGTAGGAATTTACTACCAAGCGCTCTACACCGAGCACTTGCAGCGTGCCGAGAGGCTGACCTCAGAAGTATCCGGGCCAACCCCAGGCGCTTTCCTACGTTAAACCCGAGCAGGCACAGGTAACGGTGACGCCAGCAAACGACTGTCCAGAAGGCCCAGGCCCTCCTGGAACAGTTGATTACTGCGCTCGGTATCACCCAACTGTGCCAGCAGACGCGCCAACTCCGCACAGGCTTCAGGATTACGCTGCACCCGCAGGCTGCTTTCCAGGTAGTCCCGCGACTTGCCCCACAAACTGTTTTGCAGACACAGGCGGCCAAGGGTCAGCAGCAGGCTGGCATCACCGGGATGGTCCTTGAGCCAGCCTTCGGCGAATTTCAACTGCCGGGCCGGGTCAGCGCCGCGCAGCAAACCATAGAGCCGGATCAGGTGGCTGTCATAGCCGCGCTTGATGGCGCCGCGCAACACTTCCTCAGCCTTGGCATCGGCGCCGAGCCGACGCAGTTGCTCAGCGTAAGCCACCACCAACTGCGGTTCTTGACGCTGGGCCGAAGTCAGTTGCTCCCAAGCGCGCTCCAGGGATTGCAAACCCGCTTCGCCCTGCTCTTGATGGTGCGCGGCCAAGCCCAGGTTTTCACCCCAGGCGCGACGCTCAAGTTCGGCCAACTCGGTGCCTGGAATCACTTTGTCTTTGCGCAATTCCGGCAACAGACGAATCACCGACGACCAATCACCACGCTGCTGATGCAGGCGCTGCAACTGGCGCAACACCTGTGGGTTACGCGGGTGACGCTCGTGCATGGCCTGCAAGGTCACCAGCGCACCGTCAGTATCGCCACGGTCCATCTGCAATTGCGCATGGCTCAAGGCGATGGCCAGTTCGGCCTGTGGCTGACGCTCCAGAGCGCGTTCCAACAGACCGTCAGACTCGTCATAACGGCCCTGCTCGTTGGCCGCACGCGCAGCCCCGAGGTAGTACAGCAAAGGGTGGCGCTCCGCCTCTGCGGCGCGATGCAAGTGACGTTCGGCACTCGCCCAGCGGCCTTCGGCAAGGTCCATCTGGCCCTGCTCAATCGCAATTTGCACACGACGGCTACGATTGCGCCGCGACCACGGGTTGACCATGCCACCGGAGGTGGTGAGCAAACTCAGCAACACACGAACTACGTAGATCGCCAGGCCGATGGCAAACAGCCCCAACAACGAAGCCCACAGGCTCGACTCGTAATTGAGCACATGGGGATAGGTAATCAGCACGTAGCCGGTGTGTTTCGAAATGCCCACGGCCAATGCCAGGGTGATCGCAATCACCAGCACCAGGATCACATAGAAACGCTTCATCGGCTCTACTCCTGCTTCGCCGGCGTGCCCGCCGACGCCTTGGCTTCATCGGCAGACAAATGCCGGCGCTCAAGGTAGGCCTGCACTGCCGCGAGGCTGGCGGCCAGGTCCGGCGTGACAACGGAGACGGCTTTAGGCTCAAGCTCGGCGATACGCGCCAGCATTGCCTTGCTCTGCGGGTTTTCCTGATTGAAGTTGTCTTGCAGCACGCTGCGCGCTTCACCCAGAGAACGGCTGTACACCGCCGTCTCGCCGTTGAGTGCAGCCCACTGCGCTTGTTCCAGCGCCAGGCTCAGGGCCAGACGTACCTGGTTCAAACCCTGGCCTGCGAGTAATGGGCGAATATTATCGTCAGGGTTAAAGTCGATGCGGAAGTAGCGGGAAATATGCTCCCACCATTGGCTCCAGCGGCTCTCGGGCTCAGCGCTCGACGGCCCTTTGGAGGACGGTTCGGTAAGCTCGTATTCCGGGGCGATAGCCGCCAACTGCACGACCTGATCGCGCAGCGCCGCCAGTTGCAGGTACAAACCGGTGCGGTCTGGCTGCTCGGTACTGCGCAACGCGGCAAGGCTTTTGGACAATTGCTCGCGCGCGGCGTAAGCGCCTGGATCGCTTTGCTCGCGTAGAATTTCGTCGGCACCCTGAACCAGCGACTGCGCACTGTTGATGTCCTGCAACGCCGACAAACGCAAGCTGGCAAGGCGGATCAGATGCTCGGCTTCGGCCAGGCGCCAGTCTTGGCGGCTGGCACCCAGCACGGTTTCCAGACGCTGGCTCAGGCGCTGTTGATCGCCCTGTAACTGGGCGACCAGACGGCGCCGCTCTTCCAGCTCATCCGCGGCAGGTAACTGCGCCAAGCGTGCGGCCAACTGTTGCTGGCTCTGCTTGAGGGTTTGCGATTGGTCATCAAGGGTCTGCACCTGGCTCAGCTGTTGCTGGCTGCTGGCTTGCAGGGCACGGACCTGCCAAATACCCCAACCGCCGACAGCAACCCCCGCGGCACCGAGCAGCAGGGCTACGATTGCCAGGCCATTGCCACGACGTGGCGCGGTGACCGGTGACTCAACCGGCGCATCAAGTGCGGGTTGAGTTTCATCTTTAGGCAAGGCTGTTTCGCTCACGTATCCGTCCTTTGCGTATCAGAGAGTGGCGGCGGCCTGCCTCATACGGCAGAGCTGCGCAACGCCACTAACAAAGCCGCGGCACTCGCGCCACGACAATCCACAACTTTTTCTGCGCCAGCGGCACGCGCCATTTCATAGACCCGCGGGCTGGGCACGAACAACGGCAGCTTCGCCACCTGCGGCCAATCATCGCCGGCCAGGGCTTGCAGGTGTAAAAAACCCTGCCCACTGCTGACCACCACGCCGTTCAAGCGTTCCAACTGGATGCGTTGCATCAACACCCCCGCGTCGTACGCCGGCAGTGAACGACGATACAACTCCAGGTAGTCGACACTAGCACCTTGCTCGCGCAAACGCTCAGCCAGCAGCTCTCGACCGCCCTCGCCACGCAAGATCAACACGTTGGCGGCGGGGCCTGCGACCGCCTCACGCAAGGCGGGCAATGCAAGCAACGCCTCGCTGTCATCGCCGGCTTGCGGGTATTCAACGTTGAGGCCGTGATCGGCCAATAGCTGCGCAGTGGCGGCGCCTACGCTGAACCATTGCACCTGCGGCCAAGGCTGATCCAACTGCTGCAGGGCAAGGCGCGCCGCTGGCTTGCTGACCACGATCACCGCGTTATAGCGACCCAGCTCACGAAACACCGCCTGTTGCTCAGCCGTGACTGGCAAGGCTTCGATGTCGAGCAAAGGCAAGCTGCTGCTGAAAATGCCGACGTCAGACAACGACGCAGCCAGCGCTGCCGACTCCTCGGCAGGTCGCGTCAGCAACACTCGCCAGGTGTTCACCGCGGCCCTTCCTCGCCGTAGATTTTTTGCAGGATGGCGCCTGCGCCTTTTTCCAGCAGCTCTTCTGCCACCTGGATACCCAGCGCGCTGGCATCGCGTTGCGGCCCGCGTATCTCAGCGGTGAGCAGCGTGCCGCCAGCCGGGTCGCCGACCAAACCACGCAGCCAAAGGTTTTCGCCTTCAAGCACGGCGTAGCAGGCAATCGGCACCTGGCAGCCACCGTTAAGGTGCTTGTTGAGCGCGCGCTCGGCGGTGACACGCACTTCAGTGTCAGGGTGATCAAGGGGTTTGAGCAGTGCGTGAATGTCAGCGTCGGCGGTACGGCACTCGATGCCGACTGCGCCCTGCCCGCCTGCGGGCAAGCTGTCTTCGACGCTGATGGCCGAGGTGATGCGGTCTTCGAAGCCCAAGCGAATCAAGCCTGCGGCGGCGAGGATGATCGCGTCATATTCGCCGGCATCCAGCTTGGCCAAGCGGGTGTTGACGTTGCCACGCAGGAAGCGAATTTGCAGGTCTGGGCGCCGGGTCAGTAACTGCGCCTGCCGACGCAAGCTCGATGTGCCGACGACACTGCCCAGAGGCAGCGCCTCCAGAGAAGCGAAATGGTTGGAGACAAAAGCGTCGCGCGGGTCTTCGCGCTCGCAGATGCAATACAGGCCCAAGCCTTCGGGGAAATCCATCGGCACGTCTTTCATCGAATGCACGGCGATGTCGGCTTCGTTTTCCAGCAGCGCGGTTTCCAGTTCCTTGACGAACAGACCCTTGCCGCCGATTTTCGACAAGGGTGAGTCGAGCAACTTGTCGCCGCGACTGACCATGGGCACCAGGGACACTTTCAGCCCCGGGTGGGCCTGTTCAAGACGCGCTTTGACGTATTCGGCCTGCCACAAGGCCAAGGCGCTTTTACGGGTGGCGATGCGGATCTCGCGAGAAGACATGGATCAATCCGTACTAAATAGATACGGCAGATAATAACAGCTCAGGCAAACACGCTTTGATTTGAATCAGCAAGTGCGGGGCCTCCCTGGCCATGTCGCACCGCGATAAAAAACGCACACCTCGCGGCAGCCCATAGGCTAAAGCTGCTGCATCATCTTGCGCACGCCCGCAACGTGGCGTCGGCTGACGATCAAGGCGTCGCCGTTAAGCCCTTTGAGGAACAACTGAAAGTGCCCCAGCGGCGTGCGTTGCAAGCGTTCAATGCGCTCGCGTGCGACCAGCGCGTTGCGGTGGATACGCACGAAGCGGTCGCCGAATTCATCCTCAAGCGCCTTGAGCGGCTCATCAAGCAACACTTCGCCGGCCTCGTGCCGCAGCGTCACGTACTTGTGATCGGCAATAAAATAGACCACCTGGTTCAGCGGGATCAGTTCGATGCCTTTGCGCGTTCGCGCGCTGATATGGCTACGCGGCCCGTTACCGCTTTGGGCGGCCGGCTGAGTCAGGGCAGCGAGTTGCACTCGGTTTGGGCGCTCGGCTTTTTTCAAGGCCTTGAGTAACGCATCGCCAGCCACTGGCTTAAACAGGTACGCAACGCCACTGTCCTCCAGTGCCTGCTCGGGGAACTCTTCTTGAGCGGCGCACAACACCACGGCAGGCGGCGATTCCCGCTCACTCAGGCGGGCGGCAACTTGCAAGCCATCAAGGCCTGGCAGGCGAATATCGAGCAGCACTACATCCGGCTTGAGGCTGTCGATCAGCGTCAACGCCTCCTCGCCGTTGGTGGCGCTCGGTTCCAGTACGGTGTAACCCTCGAGTTCACTGACCAAACGGCTCAGTCGCTCGCGGGCTTGGGGTTCGTCATCAACGATCAGGACATTCATATTGCGCTGGATTCCTGCGTGAGTCTCGCACAAGGATAGCGTAGACAGGTGCGGTGACTTGCGTCACAGCGATCCACGCTAAGACTAGCGCGAGCGGCAAAAAGTGCCCCGAGAGCGGCACCCAAATTTACCCGGACCTGTTCAATAACGCCCAAGATCTGCTGCCTTTGGGCATAGTCGTAGGGTTTGCTGATACACAATCCGAATACCCCGCTTTTTAATGGATAGTCTGGGCTATGACCGCAGCACCCGACTTTGGTGCGTTCACACACTATCAGTGCAACTGTAGACGCTCGCTGAGACGATATTGCTCATTCGTCAAATATTGCATCAATAAGTACCTGCTTGCAGTTTCTTCCCGGACGCGGTCCGCGGCAAGGCACTTAGCCATCCTCGGCACAAATAAAAATGCCGACCACCCGCAGCACCGCCTCCACGGGCAACCCTGTTATTATCGGCGACACACTTCCATGCCTCTTTTAAGCAGACCACGAGCGAATCCATGAGCACCGACAAGACCAACCAGTCCTGGGGCGGCCGCTTCAGTGAACCCGTCGACGCCTTCGTCGCCCGCTTCACCGCCTCCGTCACCTTCGACCAGCGCCTGTACCGCCACGACATCATGGGCTCGATCGCCCACGCCACGATGCTGGCCAAGGTCGGCGTGCTGACTGACGCCGAGCGCGACAGCATCATTGATGGCCTGACCACCATTCGCGGTGAGATCGAGGCCGGCACTTTTGACTGGCGCGTCGACCTGGAAGACGTGCACATGAATATCGAGGCCCGCCTCACCGATCGCATCGGTGTGACCGGCAAAAAACTGCACACCGGTCGCAGCCGTAACGACCAGGTGGCCACCGATATTCGCTTGTGGTTGCGCGATGAAATCGACCTGATCCTGTCCGAAATCACGCGCCTGCAAAAAGGTTTGCTGGAGCAGGCCGAGCGTGAATCGGGCACCATCATGCCCGGTTTCACTCACCTGCAAACGGCGCAGCCGGTAACCTTCGGCCACCACTTGCTGGCGTGGTTCGAAATGCTCAGCCGCGACTACGAACGCCTGGTCGATTGCCGCAAGCGCGCCAACCGCATGCCACTTGGCAGCGCCGCGCTGGCCGGCACCACCTACCCGATTGATCGTGAATACACCGCGCAATTGCTGGGTTTTGACGCCGTGGGCGGCAACTCCCTGGATGGCGTGTCCGACCGCGACTTCGCCATCGAATTCTGCGCCGCCGCCAGCATCGCGATGATGCACTTGTCGCGCTTCTCCGAAGAGCTGGTGCTGTGGACCAGCGCGCAATTCCAGTTCATCGACCTGCCTGACCGCTTCTGCACCGGCAGCTCGATCATGCCGCAAAAGAAAAACCCCGACGTGCCCGAGCTGGTGCGTGGCAAAAGCGGCCGCGTATTCGGCGCGCTGATGGGCCTGCTGACCTTGATGAAAGGCCAACCGCTGGCTTACAACAAAGACAATCAGGAAGACAAAGAGCCGCTGTTCGACGCCGCCGACACCCTGCGCGACTCGCTGCGTGCGTTTGCCGACATGATCCCGGCGATCAAGCCCAAACACGCGATCATGCGTGAAGCGGCCTTGCGCGGGTTCTCTACCGCGACGGACCTGGCGGACTACCTGGTGCGCCGTGGCCTGCCGTTCCGTGACTGCCACGAAATCGTCGGCCATGCCGTGAAATACGGCGTGGACACCGGCAAAGACCTGGCGGAAATGAGCCTGGAAGAGCTGCGCAAGTTCAGCGAACAGATCGAGCAAGATGTGTTTGCCGTACTGACGCTGGAAGGCTCGGTGAATGCACGCAACCACGTTGGCGGCACTGCGCCTGCGCAGGTCAAAGCAGCCGTGGTACGCGGCCTAGAGCTACTCGCCAGCCGCTAAAAGCTTCGCGAGCAAGCCCACTCCCACATTTGGCCGCATTCCAAGCCTGGAACTCGGTCAAGTGTGGGAGCGGGCTTGCTCGCGAAGGCGCCATCACCGGCGCAAACCCTCTATTTTTTGGCCGCGATCATCGCCATAAACGCCGGCATCGCCGCTTCCCGGTCCGCCGCGACTTTCTGTGCGTTGGGCATGGCATGCAATCGCTCCAACAACGCCTTGGCCGCCGGCAACTCCGCCAACAAATCCACGCCGAACAGCTTCTCGCCCACGGCGCAGGCAAGGTTCACGCTGTACATGAAGTAAATATCTGCAATCGTGAAGTTCTCCCCTGCGACATAGGGTGCGAACTTGCCATGTCGGCCTAAAGAGCCGGTCCCCAAGAGCAACTCAGCCCTTGATTTTTCCTTGATCGCCTCCGGCACCGGCATGCCGAAAAACGCTTCAGCGAAACACGCGCGGGCGGGCAACTCGATATACAGCTCGATTTCCCGGCACAGCGCCAGCACCTGAGCACGCTGAAACGGCTCGCCAGGCAGCAACGCAGGGCCTTCCTGGGTTTGCTCGATGTATTCGAGTATCACGCTGGTTTCGTTGATAAACCCCTGTTTGACCCCCAGAATCGGCACCTTGCCGCGAGGGCTGACCGACAGGGCTTCAGCCGTTTGGCCTGCGTAAAACGGCACCTCCTCAAACGGCAGGCCTTTCTCCAGCAGCGCCAGTTTGACCATGTTGTAGTAGTTGCTGACCGAAAATCCGTAAAGCTTGAGCATTGCGACTGCCTCCAGGCCGGGTGTGGGGTTGGCTGCAAGAGTTATAGATCCCCTGCGCCTGCCTTGCCAGCAGCATCACCCGCCTGAATGGGCGTAGACTGGCGGCCTTTTCCTTGAGGAGCCTGCCATGAGCGAGCCGACCGATATCGACAACGACGAAGAAGAGTTCACCGAAAGTACGCTGACCCAGGCCATCGAAAATCAGATCGAAAGCGACAATCCGCCTGCCGCCAAAGCGACGTTCAACAAGCTGACCCTGGTGGGTTACGAGCGCGACGACATTCTGAACCTGATGGCCCACGTGCTGGCTGTCGAAATTGACAAAATGCTCGAAGAAGACCGCGCATTCGATACCGAGTGGTACGAAACAGCGCTGCGGGCGCTGCCCGAATTGCCGCCGGAAAACGACTGAATCGAACACGTCCGTGGCGGCGGAGCCTGCTTCCTCGCCACAAACCTGCGCCATATCAAGACCCGGATGTTTCTGACTGGACAGCCCGGCAAAGTGCGTTCACCTTATGCCGTGCTAGCCTCTAATAAATACTTAGAACGTCTGGAGTCCTTATGTCGTATACCCCTGAATTGGTTGCCGAACTGGAAATCCTTGCACTCTTCAACCTGGGCAGCTCCCAGGAAGGCTTAAAAGTCCATCAAAGCGCAGCGCCCACTGCCATCGCCGCCGCCAAACGCCTTTTTGACAAAGAACTGACCACCCAGCCCGACGGTGGTTACCTGACCAGCCTCGGTCGGGATGCTGCCGAGCATGCCCAAGGCTTGCTGACGATTCTAAGCAAAACCCAAAAAGAAGCCGCCTGACCTTTGATACCGCCCATGGAGTCCGCCCCTTGCGGATTCCGAGGGCGTTGCTGTGGCCCGCACAAAATTCTGACGCCAAAAATCATTTCCCGCTAAACCTCCTGCGTTTCTGTCTGTAAACTCCTACACGGCCGCCCATGTCGGGCCTTGCGAGCCAACGAGTTCGACATGACCCGCACCCATGAAATACGCCCCGACCTGGACGAAGGCATCGACCGCAAGGTGCTGGCGCAACTGCGCACGCGGTTCATGGCCCTCAATGCAGGCCGTATGGCACGGGCTGTCGAAGGGCTGACACCGCGCCAACAAAGCGTACTGAGCGTGTTGCCGCTATTTTTTCACGTGAATCACCCGCTGTTGCCGGGTTATGTCTCCGGCAGCACACCGGCGGGCTTGTCGAATTTCGAACCGGATACTCAAGCCCTGACCGAAGCCCAGCGCCTGACCCGCTCGTTCTGCTACAAGCCGCGCCATGGCAACCCGTCGCTGCCGATTCACGGCCTGTTCCTGATGGGCAGCCTCGGCACCCTGGCCCAGGCGGATCAGAGCGATATGGACGTGTGGGTATGCCACGCGCCCGACCTCAGCGAAAACGAGTTGGCCGAGCTGCGCAAAAAATGCCAGTTACTTGAAGCCTGGGCATTGACCATGGGCGCCGAGGCGCACTTCTTCCTGATCGAACCGACGCGCTTTGTACTCGGTGAACGCGAGACCCAACTGAGCTCCGACGACTGTGGCACCACCCAGCATTACCTGCTGCTGGATGAGTTCTACCGCACCGCCATCTGGCTGGCCGGGCGCACACCGATCTGGTGGCTGGTGCCGGTGTACGAAGAAACCCGTTACGCCGAGTTCACCCACACGCTGCTCTCCAAGCGTTTTATTCGTGCCGATGAAACCCTCGACCTTGGCCACTTGGCGCACATTCCCCCCGGCGAATTCATTGGCGCCGGGCTCTGGCAACTGTTCAAGGGCATCGAGTCGCCGTATAAATCGGTACTCAAACTGCTGCTGACCGAGGTGTACGCCAGCGAACACCCAAACGTGCAGTGCCTGAGCCTGCGCTTCAAGCGCGCGGTATTCGCTAACCAGATCGACCTGGATGAGCTGGACCCGTACATCGTGGTCTACCGCCGCATTGAGGAATACCTAAAAGCGCGCAACGAGCCGGAGCGCCTGGAATTGCTCAGGCGCAGCCTGTACTTGAAGGTCAACCGCAAGCTCAGCGCGGGCCAACGCGGCACTGGCTGGCAACGGCTATTAATGGAACGCCTGGCGCATGAATGGGGTTGGGACCCACGCCAACTGGCCCTGCTGGACAGCCGCAGCCAGTGGAAGGTGCGCCAAGTGGCTGTCGAGCGCCGTGCACTGGTCAATGAGCTGAACCACAGCTACCGCTTCCTCACGCAATTCGCCCGTACCGAGCAAACCGTCAGCCTGATCAACAAGCGCGACCTCAACGTGCTGGGCCGACGTCTTTATGCAGCGTTCGAACGCAAAGCCGGCAAAGTCGAATTCATCAACCCAGGCATCGCCCCTGATTTGGCCGAAGACACCCTGACCCTGGTGCAATCGCCCAACCGTAAAGAGCCGGGCCTGCATGACTGGGGCCTTTACAACGGCAACCTTACGGCGCTGGAATGGGAGCACTTCGCGCCGATCAAGCGCAGCCGCGATCTGCTCGAAATGCTTACCTGGTGCCACCGCAACGGCGTGATCGACAGCAGCACCCACTTGGCGCTGCACCCGGGCGTCAGCGACATGACGGAATTTGAGCTGTTCAATTTACTCGGCAGCCTGCAACAAACCATCGCACTGCCCTTGGTCAGCGTCGACGAGGAGCGCCTGTTGCGCCCGGCGGTGCCAGAAGAGGTGTTGTTACTGATCAACGTCGGCGTCGACCCGCTCAAGCATCACCGCGACCTGAATATCCTGATGACCACCGAGCGCACCGACTCCCTGAGCTACGCAGGCAAACGCGACAACCTGGTACTGACGCTGGATCAGGTCACACTTAACAGTTGGAACGAGGTAATGGTGAGCCGCTACGACGGGCCTCACGCGTTGCTCGATTGCCTGCGTGACTACCTCAACCAACTGCCGCCCGACCATTTGCCCCGGCTGCGGGTGCGTTGCTTCTGTCACAACCGCGCGCCGTTCATTGCCCAGCGCGTCGAAGAAATTTTCGACACCGCGCAAACCCTGCTGCTCGGCCAGTCCAACCATCGCTACCTGTTGCAGGTGCAACAGCACTATCACGTGATGGAGCTGACGCCGGGCCATGCCACCCATGTGTCACTGCCAACGCAGGAAGCGCTGATCGCCTACCTCAGTGAAGAACTGGCCAGCTACACCCCGCTGCACCTGGACGCAATGGCCCTGGAAGACCACGACCTGGCGCTGCTGCTGCCGATGGGCCTGGCCGATTGCGTGCAGGTGTTTTACCGGGTCAATGAAGGCTTTGCCGAGCTGTATGTGTTGGATGAATTCAACGCGCTCTGGCAGCAACGCTTGCCGTTTCACGACGAGCAGAGCCTGTTGGCGCCGTTGCAGCGCTTTCTGCAATCGATACTCTATCGCCGGGAGGCGTTATCGCCGCTGAATACGCAACAGCCGCTGGGCGATGTACACACCCTGTATTACCAACTGTTGCCGTCAGGCAGTCATCGCGCACGCGGCATAGAGCCCCGACCGACCCCGCACAACCCCGCCAACCAGCCGTTTTATGACGTGCAGGCAATTATCGGCAAAGCAGCGCCCGGCCAAGTGGGCATTACCCTGTACTGCAATCAGCGGGAGTTTTCCGAACTGGAGTTTGGCGACCAACTGTTTGCAGTAGTCGCCCGGCAAATCGTCGAGCAACGCCGCGAAACCCAGCGCTATCGCTGCTACATCACCGACCTCGACCTGTCCGGCCTGCTCGGCGATGTGCAAAGCCCGAGCAACTTGTACCTGCGCTACAAGGCCGAGCTGGAGCTGGCGCTGAACGAAGCGCTGAACCAGGTTTAAAGCGGCTGTTTTTTACAGGGGGAATGCGCCGCCGTCTTTGGGCTGGCCCTCGACGCTGAGCAGTTCGAGCTTCAGGGTTTTGCCGCCGGGTGCCGGCCAGTCGATGTGCTGGCCCACTTTCAAGCCGAGCAATGCACTGCCAACCGGCGCCAGGATAGAGATCTTGCCTTCATCGGCATTCGCGTCTTTAGGGTAAACCAGGGTCAGGTGATAGTCCTTGCCGCTGCCTTGCTCGCGGCAATGCACGCTGGAGTTCATGGTCACCACACCTGCAGCCACGTCCTCGTGGCCAACCACCTCTTCAGCGCGGTCGAGTTCGGCTTGCAACGCTTCGACACCGGGAAATTCGTCGCCCAAACGGTCGATCAGTTGCTCCAGACGCTGTACGTCCAGGCGGGTGAGGATGATGGAAGGGACAGTGGTCATGATTCAGGCAGACTCCTTTTTTCTGCGCAAAAAAGCAAAACCCCGCCAGAAAAAGGCGGGGTTCTCACGGACCTCGATGAGTTGAGGTGTACCCGGACACTACCACAGCGTCACAAATAAACAAGACGACTCAGGCGTGGGCCTTGCGCTGCGCAGCCTCTGCGCAGATCACGCGGCGCCGGGCATCGTCGGCAGAGCGCCATTCGCGAATATCTTCCACATGGCGAAAGCAACCGAGGCAGACTTTTTGCTCATCCAGGCGACACAAACTGATACAAGGTGACGGCACCGCCGGGCTGACGTTGCTGAACAGCGGCTTGGGCGGGCGTACAGGTGCAGGCTGGCTCACAATCATTTCTCGTCGGGGTTCAGCTCATCAAAGTCCAGCTCGGCGCCGGATTGTTCCGACACCAGGCGCGCGAGCATTTCGCTCAACAGCTCTTCAGTGGTGTCGTGTACCCAACGCTTTTCATCTTCGTCGTAGTCAAAGTGAAAACCGCCCGAACGCGCTGCCAGCCAGAGCTGACGCAAGGGCTCTTGGCGACTGAAGATCAGTTGGGTGCCATTTTCAAACTTGACGGTCAGTACGCCGGCCGAGTTTTCCAGGTCCACGTCCAGACCGCTGTCGTCGAAAATATCTTCCAGCGCTTGCTGGGTCGAATCCACCAGGTCGTGAAAGCGGGCTTCGGTCAAACTCATTGTGGCAACCTCAAAAGTGTCTGGTTTTGCTCAAGCGCCGCACGATACGGGCGAGCCTCGCCGAATGCAAAGGATACCGATTTCATCCGTGATGGCTGCATGAAATATCCTCAGCAAGCGTAGCCCGCTTCTTGACTGTCTCGGCAAACCCCCGCTGGACGGGTATTCCAGCGCATAGGCAAGCTGCCGGGTGGTCGGTATACTCGGGCGCAATTAATGCATATTCAAGGATTTCGCCATGAAGCGCCTGATCTCTTCCCTTGCTGCGCTCGTCGCGGTCGCTTGCCTAGTTAGTGCCTGTGGTCAAAAAGGCCCGCTGTACCTGCCCGATGACAGCAAAGACCCGAATGAACAGGCGCAGTCGTCGCAAAAGCCGTCGAAAGCGCACAAGCACGACACTTACTAAGGTAACCCCATGGACGCTTTTAACTACCGGGACGGCGAGCTGTTCGCGGAAGGCGTGGCGTTGTCCGCGATTGGCGAGCGCTTTGGCACCCCGACCTATGTGTACTCGCGTGCCCATATCGAAGCTCAATACCGCAGCTTCGCCGACGCGCTGCAAGGCACGCCGAGCCTGGTGTGCTACGCGGTCAAAGCCAACTCCAACCTGGGTGTACTGAATGTCCTGGCGCGCTTGGGCGCCGGTTTCGACATCGTCTCCCGTGGCGAGCTGGAACGTGTACTGGCGGCCGGCGGCACGGCGGACAAAATCGTTTTCTCCGGCGTAGGCAAGAGCCGCGAAGACATGCGCCGCGCACTCGAAGTGGGCGTGCATTGCTTCAACGTTGAATCCACCGACGAGCTGGAACGCCTGCAAATCGTGGCCGCCGAGATGGGCGTTCGCGCGCCGGTGTCCCTGCGCGTGAACCCGGACGTCGACGCCGGCACCCACCCGTACATTTCCACCGGTCTTAAAGAGAACAAGTTCGGCATCGCGATTGCCGACGCCGAGGACGTGTACATCCGCGCCGCACAGTTGCCGAACCTCGAAGTGCTGGGCGTCGACTGCCATATCGGCTCGCAACTGACTACCCTGCCGCCGTTTATCGATGCGCTCGACCGCCTGCTGGCGCTGATCGACCGCTTGGGCGAGTGCGGCATCTACCTGCACCACATCGACCTCGGTGGCGGCGTGGGCGTGCGTTATCGCGATGAAGAGCCGCCGCTGGTGGCTGACTACATCAAGGCCGTGCGCGAGCGCATCGAAGGCCGTGACCTGACGCTGATGTTCGAACCGGGCCGCTATATCGTCGCCAACGCCGGCGTGCTGCTGACTCAGGTTGAATACCTCAAGCACACTGAACACAAGGATTTCGCCATCGTCGACGCGGCGATGAACGACCTGATTCGCCCGGCGCTGTACCAGGCCTGGATGAATGTCAGCGCCGTGAAGCCTCGCGCGGGCGAAACCCGTGCCTATGACATCGTTGGCCCGATTTGCGAAACCGGCGACTTCCTGGCCAAGGATCGTCAGTTGGCCCTCGAAGAAGGCGATTTGCTGGCCGTGCATTCGGCGGGTGCCTATGGGTTTGTCATGAGTTCCAACTACAACACCCGCGGGCGTACCGCCGAGGTGCTGGTGGACGGTGATCAAGCGTTTGAAGTGCGTCGCCGCGAGACGGTAGCCGAGTTGTATGCTGGCGAAAGCCTGCTGCCGGAGTAAGCCATGCTGCTGCGTTTTACCAAGATGCACGGGCTGGGCAACGATTTCATGGTCCTCGACCTGGTCAGCCAGCACGCGCATATCCTGCCCAAACACGCTAAACAGTGGGGCGACCGTCACACCGGCATTGGCTTCGACCAGTTGCTGCTGGTTGAGGCGCCGAGCAACCCGGACGTGGATTTCCGTTACCGGATCTTCAATTCCGACGGCTCCGAAGTGGAACAATGCGGCAACGGTGCGCGCTGCTTCGCGCGCTTTGTGCTGGACAAGCGCCTGACCGCCAAGCGCCAGATTCGCGTCGAGACCAAGAGCGGCGTGATCGAACTGGATATTCGCAGTGACGGTCAAATCAGCGTCAACATGGGCGCGCCGCACCTGGTGCCGGCGGATATTCCGTTCCTGGCCACCGAGCAGGCGACCCACTACGCGCTCGAAGTGGATGGCAAGACCGTCGACATCGCCGCCGTGTCCATGGGCAACCCGCATGCTGTGCTGCGGGTCAATGACATCAATAGCGCCCCGGTGCACGAACTGGGGCCGAAGATCGAACATCACCCGCACTTTCCAGCACGGGTGAACGTGGGTTTCCTGCAGGTGATCGACCGTTCCCGCGCGCAATTGCGTGTGTGGGAACGCGGCGCCGGCGAAACCCAGGCCTGCGGCACCGGTGCTTGCGCCGCTGCCGTGGCCGCGATCAGCCAAGGGTGGATGGATTCGCCGCTGCTGATCGACCTGCCCGGTGGACGTTTGTCCATCGAATGGGCAGGCCCTGGCCACCCGGTGATGATGACCGGGCCGGCCTCGCGTGTATACGAAGGACAGGTCCGTCTATGAGTGAGCCAAGCCAATGACCGATAAGCCTCAAGTACCCGCCCAAGCTAACCCGAGCGAATGCCTGGAGGCCGCTGCTGTTGCGGCGTACCTTGAGGCAAACCCGGACTTCTTCGTGGAACACGAAGAGCTGCTGCCCGCCCTGCGCATCCCCCACCAACGCGGCGACACCGTGTCGCTGGTGGAGCGACAGATGAAGATCCTGCGCGAGCGCAATATAGAAATGCGCCATCGGCTCTCGCAGTTGATGGACGTGGCACGCGACAACGACCGCCTGTTCGACAAGACGCGCCGCCTGATTCTGATGCTGATGGACGCCACCAGCCTGGAAGAAACGGTAATCGCCGTGGAAGACAGCCTGCGCCAGGATTTTCAGGTGCCGTTTGTCAGCCTGATCCTGTTCAGCGACAACCCGATGCCGGTGGGTCGCTGGGTCAGCGGTGGCGAAGCGCAAACCGCAATTGGCGGCCTGCTCTCGGACGGTAAAACCATCAGCAGCACCCTGCGTGAGCACGAGTTGGACTTCCTGTTTGGTGCCGAACAGCGCAAGCAGATCGGCTCCACCGCCGTCGTCGCGCTCAGCCACCAAGGCCTGCATGGCGTATTGGCCATCGCCAGCCGAGACCCTCAGCACTACAAAAGCTCAGTCGGCACACTGTTTTTGACCTACATCGCCGAAGTGCTGGGCCGCGTCTTGCCGCGCTTCACCACTGCCCTGCGCGCGGTGCGCTAGCCATGGAACGGCAACTGGACGCTTACTGCGCTCACCTGCGCAGTGAGCGCCAGGTGTCGCCGCACACCCTGGAAGCGTATCGGCGGGACTTGAACAAGGTCTTGGCGTACTGTGAAAAACACCAGATCGCCAGTTGGAAGGCCTTGGACATCCAGAGCCTGCGCAGTCTGATCGCGCGGCTGCACCAGCAAGGCCAGTCCTCGCGCAGTTTGGCGCGGCTGCTGTCAGCGGTGCGTGGCCTTTATCACTACCTGAACCGCGAAGGCTTGTGCGAGCACGACCCGGCCAATGGCCTGGCACCGCCCAAGGGCGAGCGCCGCCTGCCCAAGACCCTCGACACTGATCGCGCCCTGCAATTGCTCGATGGCGCCGTGGAGGATGACTTTCTCGCGCATCGCGACCAGGCGATTCTTGAGCTGTTCTATTCCTCCGGCCTGCGCCTGTCGGAGCTGACCGGGCTGAACCTCGATCAACTGGACCTCGCGGATGGCTTGGTGCAAGTGCTCGGCAAGGGCAGCAAAACCCGTGTGCTGCCGGTCGGCCGCAAAGCCCGAGAAGCCTTGCAACTGTGGTTGCCGCTGCGCCTTTTGACCAACCCGGCGGACGACGCGGTGTTTGTCAGCCAGCAAGGCCGACGCTTGGGGCCGCGGGCGATTCAGCTGCGCGTGAAGGCTGCGGGCGAGCGCGAACTGGGGCAAAACCTGCACCCGCACATGCTGCGACACTCCTTTGCCAGCCACATGCTGGAATCATCCCAAGACCTGCGCGCGGTGCAGGAACTGCTCGGCCACTCCGACATCAAGACCACGCAGATCTACACCCACCTCGACTTCCAGCACCTGGCAACGGTGTACGACAGCGCCCATCCACGGGCCAAACGCATCAAGGGCGGCGACTCATGAGTATCAAGCTGATTACCTTCGACCTGGACGACACGCTCTGGGACAACGTACCTGTCATCATCAGTGCCGAAGCATCCATGCGCGAGTGGTTGGCAACCCACGCCAGCAAGGTCGGCGACTTGCCCCTGGAGCATTTCGCCAGCCTTCGCCAAAACGTGCTGGAGCGCCACCCCGAGCTCAAATACCGCATCAGCCTCTTGCGCCATCGCGTGTTGATGCACGCGTTCGAAGAGGCGGGTTATCCACAGCCTGAGGCCACAGAAATGGCGGATGTGTGTTTCGAGGCGTTTATTCACGCGCGCCACCAGATCACTCCATTCCCTGAAGCCGAACCCATGCTGCAAGCGCTGCGCCAGCACTTTTTGCTCGGGGTGATCACCAACGGCAATGCCGATGTGCAACGCGTTGGCTTGGCCAACTATTTCCACTTTGCCCTGCGGGCCGAAGATATCGGCATCGCCAAGCCGGATGCGCGATTGTTTCACGAGGCGTTGCAACGCGGCGGCGTGGAGGCGAGCGCGGCGGTGCATGTGGGTGATCACCCCGGCGATGACATCGCCGGCGCCCAGCAGGCCGGGCTTCGCGCGGTGTGGTTCAACCCGGCGGGCAAGGCTTGGGAAGGCGATAAAGCTCCGGATGCGCAGATTCGCAAACTGGCTGAGTTGCCGGAGCTGCTGCGCAACTGGCAATAACATCGAAGATGGCAGCGCGCTGTAAGTTTTATTCCAGCCATGAAAAAGCCCGCAGCGACGGCGGGCTTTTTTTACAAGCGTGCAGCTGACCTCAGATAGGCCGGCTGCCGTACTTGTTATCCGGCTTCTTCGGCGGATCGGCAACCACGTTGGCCTCGACTTCCTGCACTTTGCCGCCTTTAGCGAGGAATTCTTCCATCGCACGGGCCAGCGCATCGCGCTCTTTGTTCTTGGCTTCAACGCTCGGCAATTCATCTACCGATACAGCGGCCTTGGCTTTGCCTTTGGATGCTTTGGCAGGGGCGTCATCGCCACCGTCATCGGCTTCGTCAGCCACGTCTTCAGCTGCCGCTTCAAGACCCTCTTCGGCCTCGTCGTCGTCACCTACTTCGAGTTCGTCGTTTTCCAGATCATCGTCGCTCATGTTCTACCTCATGACTTGCGAAAAGCAGATTAGTTATAGCCCAGCTTCACCCTCTGTCGAGGTCGCCGGAAAAAATCAATAGCCAGCGGATAACCAGTGGCTTATGCCCCATCACCGTGCAAGGTGGCGAGGACTTTACGAGCACCGCCATGATCACGGTGCTCGCCCAGATAAACACCTTGCCAGGTCCCCATAGCCAAGCGGCCAGCATTGACCGGCAAACTCAGCTGGCAGCCCAGGAGACTGGCCTTGAAGTGCGCCGGCAGGTCATCCGGCCCTTCGTCGTTGTGTTCATATCCCGCCGTACCTTGAGGCACCAGCGCATTGAAAAAACGTTCGAAGTCACGGCGCACCGCCGGGTCGGCATTCTCGTTGACGGTCAACGAGGCCGATGTGTGCTGTAGCCACAGATGTAACAGGCCCACACGACAAGCCTTCAATTCAGGCAAGCCAGCGAGCAATTCGTCCGTCACCAAGTGAAAGCCCCGGGGCTTGGCCCGCAGGGTTATCAGAGTCTGTTGCCACATACAGTTCTCCGCCCATCGGCGCGCATTCTAGCGCGCTCTGGGAAAAAACAAAGTGCCGAATACGCCTACATGCCTGTAGGACATCTGCACGGTGAAACGTACCGCGTGCGCACCCTCACAAACTTTGCGCAAAAACCGGTACAGCGTCTTATCACTGACAAACGCCAGGCAAAAAAATGCCCGGCAAGCCGGGCATCTTTTTTTCGCACGCTTACAAGTTGTAACCGCGTTCGTTGTGTTGCGCCAGATCGAGGCCAACGGCCTCTTCTTCCTCGGCAACCCGCAGGCCCATGACCGCATCCAGCACCTTAAGGATGATGAAGGTCACGATGGCCGTGTAGATCACGGTGAAACCAACGCCTTTGCACTGGACCCAGACTTGCGCCGCGATGTCGGTCGTCGCGGCGTTGAAGCCACCCATGGCCGGTGCAGCGAACACACCGGTGAGGATCGCGCCGAGGATACCGCCGATACCGTGCACGCCGAAGGCGTCCAGGGAGTCGTCGTAACCGAGTTTGCGTTTCAGCGTAGTGGCGCAGAAGAAGCACACCACGCCCGCCGCCAGGCCGATAACCAGCGCGCCCATCGGGCCCACGGTGCCGGCAGCCGGAGTGATTGCCACAAGGCCTGCCACCACACCCGAGGCGATGCCCAGTGCGCTTGGCTTACCGTGGGTGACCCACTCGGCGAACATCCAGCCCAGCGCCGCAGCAGCGGTAGCGATCTGAGTCACCAGCATTGCCATACCGGCAGTGCCGTTGGCCGCAGCAGCGGAACCTGCGTTGAAACCGAACCAGCCAACCCACAGCATGGCCGCACCGACCAGGGTGTAACCCAGGTTGTGAGGCGCCATTGGGGTGGTCGGGAAACCTTTACGCTTGCCGAGTACCAGGCATGCCACCAGGCCGGCAACACCGGCGTTGATGTGCACCACGGTGCCGCCTGCGAAATCCAGCACGCCCCAGTCGCCCAACAACGACCCCGGACCGCCCCACACCATGTGCGCAATTGGCGCGTACACCAGGGTGAACCAGACGCCCATGAAGATCAGCATCGCAGAGAACTTCATACGCTCGGCAAAAGCACCGACGATCAGCGCAGGCGTAATGATGGCGAACGTCATCTGGAAGGTGACGAATACCGCCTCAGGGAACAGCGCCGCAGGGCCGGTGATGCTCGCCGGGGTGACACCCGACAGGAACAGTTTGGACAGGCCGCCCACGAACGAGTTGAAGTTAACGACGCCTGCTTCCATACCGGTCGTGTCGAACGCCATGCTGTAGCCGTAAACGAACCACAGAATGCTGATCAGACCGGTGATGGCGAAGCACTGCATCATCACCGAAAGAATGTTTTTGGAGCGAACCATGCCGCCGTAAAACAGCGCAGGCCTGGAATAGTCATGAACAGCACCAACGCGGTGGATGTCAGCATCCATGCGGTGTCGCCGGAATTGAGGACTGGAGCTGGGGCTGGGTCCGCCGCCAATGCCAAGGCCGGCATTACGAGGGACAACAGGGCTCCGAGCCCTGCGAATTTACGCAGAGTCATAGTGTTTTCTCCTGGGGCGTTGGGGTTTGGCGGCTTAGATTGCGTCGGTATCGGTTTCGCCGGTACGGATGCGAATCGCCTGTTCCAGATTGACCACGAAAATCTTGCCGTCACCGATTTTGCCGGTGTTGGCCGCCTTGGTTATCGCCTCGATAACACGGTCAAGATCCTTGTCGTCAATGGCGACATCAATCTTCACCTTAGGCAGGAAATCCACCACGTATTCCGCGCCACGGTACAGCTCGGTGTGACCCTTCTGCCGACCGAAGCCCTTGACCTCGGTAACGGTAATGCCCTGCACGCCGATCTCGGACAACGACTCGCGTACATCGTCCAACTTGAACGGCTTGATGATGGCAGTGACTAGCTTCATGAAAACTCTCTCCCGAATTGGTGGACTTGCCCCAGGAAAACAAACCCGTCTCAAGTCTAAGCGCAGCGCCTGGCTTTGTAACGCGTCGTCGCCTCGGCATATGCCTTTGCGACGCCAGCGAACCACTGGTGACGAAACCTGTACCCCTGATCCGTCGGCGCACTGCATTCGTCACAGCGACTGCATCAGTGCATGGGTCATGATCGTCTAAGCAGAAACCTTGCCAGCTCCGTAAAAACCACTGAAATCAGTTCGTTGCCCGGTTATGCGTGCCTGCACGGCGGTTTGGCGACTGCAATGCGCACAATAACGGTGCGCCACTGCCCGCCCCTCTGCGCGAAAAACGTGCATCCAACACGGTAAAAAGACTATAGACGCTGCGTGATACACTGCCCGCCAACAGTATTCCGGAATATGTCCCATGCTCGCGCCCAAAGACCTCCTCGACGCCCTGAGCGGCCACGCCTCTCGCCTGTTCAGCGGCGACACCGCGCTGCCCCGCACTGAAATCGAAAGCCAGTTCAAGGCATTGCTGCAGAGCGGTTTCAGCAAACTCGACCTGGTGAGCCGCGAAGAGTTTGATAGCCAAATGGTAGTGCTGGCCCGCACCCGTGCGCGGCTGGAAAGCCTGGAAGCGAAAGTCGCAGAACTGGAAGCACGCTTGACGCCAGTGGCGCCTGAATAAACCCGGCTTGGGGGGGCTGGCTTGCGACCCGCCCCTGGATACGTTCTGTAAAACCTCTCCCACCGCGCTCTTCCCCACCTCGTCTACCCTTGAAAAACCCGCAGGAAGCGGCCCTCCCTTCAAGGAACACGCATGTCCCTCGCCATCGTCCACAGCCGCGCCCAAGTTGGCGTGGAAGCGCCTGCCGTCACCGTTGAGGTGCACATGGCCAATGGTCTGCCATCGCTGACGCTGGTCGGCCTGCCCGAAACCGCCGTCAGGGAAAGCAAGGACCGCGTGCGCAGCGCCATTCTCAACTCCGCGCTGCAATACCCGGCGCGGCGCATCACGCTCAACCTGGCGCCCGCCGACCTGCCCAAGGACGGCGGGCGTTTTGATTTGGCGATTGCCTTGGGCATATTGGCGGCCAGTGTGCAGGTGCCGGCGTTGATGCTTGATGAGGTGGAATGCCTGGGCGAATTGGCGCTGTCCGGTGCGGTACGCGCGGTAAAGGGCGTGTTACCGGCCGCGCTGGCGGTGCGCGCGGCTGGACGCACCTTGATAGTGCCTCGCGCGAACGCCGAGGAAGCGTGCCTGGCCTCAGGGCTCAAGGTGATTGCCGTGGATCACTTGCTGCAAGTGGTGGCGCACCTGAATGGGGTTGTGCCGATTGAGCCCTTCAAGTCCGACGGTTTGTTGTACCTGAACAAACCCTATCCCGACTTGAACGAAGTGCAGGGTCAATTGGCGGCGAAACGCGCGTTGCTGATCGCGGCCGCGGGCGCACATAACCTGCTGTTCAGCGGGCCACCCGGCACTGGCAAAACCTTGCTGGCCAGCCGCCTGCCCGGTTTGTTGCCGCCGTTGAGTGAACAGGAAGCGCTGGAGGTGGCGGCGATTCAGTCGGTGGTCAGCCTCGCGCCGCTGAGCCATTGGCCACACCGCCCGTTTCGCCAGCCACACCACTCGGCCTCTGCGGCGGCACTGGTCGGCGGTGGGTCAAAACCACAACCCGGGGAAATCACCCTCGCCCACCACGGCGTACTGTTTCTGGATGAACTTCCCGAATTTGATCGCAAGGTCCTGGAAGTGCTGCGCGAACCGCTCGAATCGGGCCATATCGTGATTTCGCGCGCGCGGGACCGGGTGAATTTCCCGGCACGTTTTCAATTGGTCGCGGCGATGAACCCCTGCCCTTGCGGTTATGTAGGCGAAACCAGCGGGCGCTGTCGCTGCACGCCGGAACAGATCCAGCGCTACCGCAACAAACTTTCGGGGCCGTTGCTCGACCGCATCGACCTGCACGTAACTGTGGCCCGCGAAAGCACTGCCCTTAACCCGTGCAAACAGGCCGGCGATGATACGGCCAGCGCATCGGCGCTGGTCGCTCAGGCACGCGAGTGTCAGCAACAGCGCCAAGGCTGCGCCAACGCGTTCCTTGATCTTGCGGGGCTGCGCCAGCATTGCGCGCTGTCAAAGGTCGATGAGGGCTGGCTGGAAAGCGCCTGCGAACGGCTGACCTTGTCCCTGCGTGCGGCCCACCGGCTGCTTAAAGTCGCACGCACCCTGGCGGACCTGGAACAGGTGAGTGCGATCCGCCGCGAGCACCTGGCCGAGGCACTGCAATATCGACCGACAAGCCCTTCTATATAAGGCCAGCACGCGTGCATCCAAAAGCATAGTTTGGCGCAGAGCATTGTCACGTTGACGGCGGCATCAAATTGACATTAAGGTCGCCATCTAAATCAGGGAGCGGTTACAGGCATTACGCCTGTCATTGTGCGCACATGAGCATATGGAGTCTGGATGCGCGGGGCATTGTTACGCAGTGGTAAAAGCGGGTCTTACACAGCCCTGGGCGAAACCGGTCAACCGGTATATCGTGCGGCGCTGCAGTTGCGCGAAGCGATTCGTCGCAAAGACCCGGAACTGGTCAAGCACCTGGCCGTTCCGCAGAGTGACGAACTCGGCAACCAGATCGACTGGTACAGCGATATAGACGGCGACGTCATTCCCTGGAGCAGCGCGACCGAAGAAGAGCGTGCGCCCGCACGCGAACAGCTCGAACGACTGAAAACCTCCCTGCAGGAACTCAGCCAGCGTTTTATTGGCCCGGAAGGCGATACCAATACCGGCGATAAAGCGGTGTTTGGCAAGTTGCTCAAGCGCGTGATTCACTTCCCCGACGAAAACTTCGTGTACCTGGTGCAGGGCAAACCGGTGCTGACCTTTTGGGGGTTCGAGCATGCACAGGCCGACGCCAATCGCGATCCGCTCATGTGCCTTTACCCGAAACCAGCGGCGCCGCTGGATTTTCAATTGCCACCCGAGCCGACGCCTGTCGCCACGCCGTTGCCGCCGGTGATCGTGCGCCCTTGGTGGCGCCGCTGGTGGTGGTTATGGCTGCTGCCATTATTGTTGCTTCTGCTACTGCTGCTCAGTCTGCGCGGCTGCATTCCCGGCGTGGTGCTGACAGTGCCGGGCATCACCTCGACTGAACGTGAAACACCCGACGTTATAGGCCAAGTGCCCGTTGTGACTGGCGTGAACGGCACTGCAACCGTTGGCAGCGGCGTTCCCGTGAATGGCGCTGTCGAGGTTCCGGCCGCCAGTGGCGAGGCCGCCGCAAACGCCGACGAACCCGGCGCCGAAGCCGAAGCCGCCGACGAACCGCCAGCCCAAGCACCGGAGCCTGCCGCCGAAGCGCCAAAAACGCCAGACGCGACGCCGCCAACACCGCCTGAAACCCCGCAAGCACCCGCCCCGCAACCGCCCGCCGGCGCTGCGCTGAGCATTCCGCCGACAGCAGCCGACGGCGCCGCCGACTTTCTCAATGGCCAGTACCGCGCCGGTGCCGGCATTCAAGACCGCAAGACCGGCAAGCCACTGCGCCTTGAATACGCGTTCAAGGACGGCAAAGGTGAAGTCACCGTGCACCGCGCCAATGGCGTCAACTGCACCGGGCCGGTGTCGGCAGCAATGAAAGGCGGCAGCCTGTCGATCGCGAGCCAAGGCCAGGCGGTGTGCGGCGACGGCAGTACGTACGACATGCCAAAGGTCGATTGTCGGCAGGGCGCGACCAGTATCGCGGACTGCACCGGCGGTTATGGAACTGAAAAATTCCCTATGTCCATGCGGCAGACGGGCGAATAAGACTGGAAAAATCTCCAATGCTGCCTGAAGTCACGCAATTCGAAGACACCGTCACGCTCGTCAGTGACACCGGTATCCAGTTCATGGATTTCGCGCTGCGCCTGGACGCCCGCAAGGAGCCGGCTGGCGAGTTCGCGCCGTTGAATATTGGCATCTGCCGCTTGCTGTACAACGAAGAGAAAGACTTCTACTTCTATGAGCCGGCGCCAGGGAAGATCGAAAAAGCCAAGCCGGTGTTCAGTCTCGACATGAAAAGCAGCCTGGAGCTGCTGGACGGCATCTGGTTGCCGATTCCGTTTTTCCGGTTCATGCCGCCCTACCGTTTCGACAGCGGCCCGGTGAACTGGTCGCGCATGCGCCTGGTCAAGCTGCCCGCCGCGGACATCGACGGCAACACGCACCGTCTGACCCTGGCGTTCGACAGCCGCATCATGCAAAAGCGCAGCGGCACCGCTTACCTGGCACCGAACGAAGAAGACGTCAGCTCTGGCGTGGCCTTCAAGCTCGCGGTCAATTCGGCCGAGCTGCAAGAATTCCTCAGCCAGCCGTGGGTCAACGAATGGCTGCAAGAGCTGTTCAACGAAGGCAATGTGCAACGCACGCGCGATGAACTGGACGCCGACCTGCGCGCCCACCATCACTTGGCGCATTACCTCAACGTGTTGAGCCTGCTGGCCAAACCGTCGGCGTCCCAGCAAAGCAACCTCAGGGCCAAGGTCGAGATCCCGGAAATCAAAGTGGTCGCCAATGACCCCAATGGCTTGGTCAAACCGATCCTGGTCGACCTGGTGCTGGACGTCGGCAACTCGCGCACCTGCGGCATTCTGATCGAAAATCACGGCCAGGCCGGTTCCGGGCTCAAGCAAAACTACGTGCTGGAACTGCGCGACCTGATCACCCCGGAACACACCTACAACGAGCCCTTTGAGAGCCGTGTCGAATTTGCCCAGGCGTATTTCGGCAAAGACCACTGCTCGGTCAAAAGTGGCCGTCACGATGCGTTCCAGTGGGCGACTATTGCGCGGGTCGGCAGTGAGGCCGGGCGTCTGGCCAGCCGTCGTCGCGGCACCGAAGGCTCCACCGGCCTGTCGAGCCCCAAACGCTACCTGTGGGATGAAAACGCCTACGGCCACGGCTGGCGTTTCAACGCGGCTTACGTAAAAACCGACAATGAACCTTATGCCACTGCCGCGCCGTTTTCGCACCTGATCAACGAAACCGGCGAAGCGCTTTACAGCCTCGACGAAGACGACCGTTTGCCGGTATTCATGCCGCGCTACTCACGCAGCTCGTTGATGACCTTCATGCTCGCCGAAGTGGTTGCGCAGGCGCTGTCGCAAATCAACAGCCCGGCGCAACGCTCACGTCAGGGCCACACGCGCAAACCGCGTCAGCTCAACAGCATCACCCTGACCGTGCCGCCGGGCATGCCTCAGGCCGAGCGCAGCATTCTTAATGAGCGACTGTTGCAAGCCATCGGTCTGGTATGGAAAAGCCTTGGCTGGCATGACAGCGAAGACAGCCCGCATGAAGACGGGCCAACCCCGCCGAGCATGCCAATTCCGAGTATCCGCGTGGAATGGGACGAAGCGTCCTGCGGCCAGTTGGTGTACCTGTACACCGAGGTCAACGAAAACTTCGCCGGCCACCCGGAAGAGTTCTTCGCCACGCTGGCTCGCCCGGACAAAAAAGACCGTGAGCGAATTACCCTCGCAACCATCGACATCGGCGGTGGCACCACAGATTTGGTGATCACCGATTACCGCCTGGACCGCGCCGGCAACAACAGCACCGGCAGCAACGTGCACATCGTGCCGGAGCAACGTTTTCGTGACGGCTTCAAAGTGGCCGGCGATGACATCGTGCTCGATGTGATTCAGGACTTCATCCTGCCTAGCTTCGAAAAAGCCTTGCAGAGTGCCGGCGTCAAATCCGCCGACTCGCTGATGTCGCGGCTGTGCGGCGCCGAAAACATCGACGCCAAAGACGTGATCCTGCGCCAGCAACTCAACCTGCAAGTGTTCACCCCGCTGGCGCTCGCGCTGCTCAAGGAATACGAGCACTACGACCCGCAGACCCAGGTTGAACTCAACACCCGTTCCTACCGCGAACTGCTGGGCGACGACGCCATCAGCCAGTCCGTGCTCGACTACGTGCACAGCGCCGTGCGCCGCGACGTTGGCGCGCAGAACGGGTTTGACCTGTACGCCACGCCGATCAGCTTCGACCTGCAAAAACTCCACGCTGCGTTCCTCAACGATCAGATCAACATCACCAAGATCCTCGGCGCGCTGTGTGAAGTGGTCGCGCATTACCCGTGCGACATGCTGCTACTGACAGGCCGGCCATCGCGCCTGCCGGGCATCCAGGCATTTATTCGCAAGGTCTTGCCGTTGCCGCCAGGGCGCATCCTGGCGCTGCAAAATTACCGCACCGGCGGCTGGTATCCGTTCCACAAGAACGGGCGTATCGACGACCCGAAAAGCACCGCGTCGGTGGGGGCCATGCTCTGCCTGCTGTGCGCCAACCACAGCGTGCCGAACTTCTACTTCCGCGCCTCGGCGCTCAAGCCGTACTCGACCGTCAAGCACATCGGCACCATCGATCAGAACAACGTGATCAAAGACGCCGACGTGCTGTACCGCAACATCGAAACCGAGCCCGAAAACTACAAGATCAAGCTGCCCGTGATCGGCGCCGGTGACGACGCCGACACGCCGCAACTGGAAATGCGCGGCGACCTGCGCCTGGGCTTCCGCCAACTTGCCGCAGAACGCTGGGCGGCCTCGCCGCTGTATACCCTGCGCTTCACCAACGCCGGGCGCGACAAGTTCTCGCGCGCCGTCGGTGAAGACGGTGCGGCGCCATTGCTCAAGGTGCGTTTTGAGGTCAAGGCCGGCGACAAGCACACGCGCAAGCAGGGCTTGGTCAGCGACCGGCTGGTGGTGCAAGGCATCGAATCCAATAGCAGCAATGTCAGCTTCAACCCGCGCAGCGACCTCGAACTGGAACTCAACACCATGCTCGACGCCGGCCTGAGCGAGACCAAATACTGGCTCGACAGTGGAAGTGTGAAACGCAAATGAATGACCTGACCCCAGAGCAAATCCAACTGTCTGCCAGTTGGGCCGCTGTTTATGAAGGTGCCGGTCAGGCGCTGGAATGGATCAGCCAGACCCGCGTCAACGCTCCGCGCCTGGACAGCGAGGCGGACAACCTCAATGTGCGCCTGCACCGTGCGCGCAACCTGGCCCACAGCTTGGGCCGCGTGGCGACCACGCCGATGACGATTGGCTTTTTCGGCCTGTCGCAGGCCGGCAAGTCGTACTTGATCTCGGCGCTCGCGGCCGGCCAGAACGGCAAGCTCGAAACCCAGTTGGGCGAGCGGCGCCTGGACTTTATCAAGCACATCAACCCGGTCGGCGGCGGCAAGGAAGCCACCGGCCTGGTGACGCGCTTCAGCCGCCGGGCCAAGCCGGGCGAAGACTCGCAGTTCCCGATCGAACTCAAGCTGTTCCGTGAAATCGAGCTGGCGAAGATTCTCGCCAACTCCTGGTTCAAGGACTTCGACCTTGAGCGCATCAATTACCAGATCGACGAAGAGCGCATCCAGCGTGCCCTTCAGCCGTTCGAAGGGCGCGAAAATGCGCCGCTGCAGAAAGGCGTCAGCGCCGACGATATTGTCTCGCTGTGGGATTACATGCGCGAGACCGCACCCAACTCGGTGAAAAAACTCGAGCACGCGTACTGGCCCAAAGTGTTGCAACTGGCGCCACGCCTGAACTTCCAGGAGCGTGCCGAGCTGTTGTCGATTCTGTGGGGCGAGCAGCGCGAGCTGACACGCGCCTACCAACAACTGGCGGGCGCGCTGCACAAGCTTGGCCTGGCCGAAACGGTTTTCGCGCCGCTCGAAGCACTGATCAGCTTCAACGGTGAGGCCTACCACCAGCGCGACAACATCATGAACGTCGACATTCTCGAACGTTTTGGCACGCCGCTGGATTTGCCGATCAATGTGCGACCGCACATTGACGGCCGCTTGCACAGCAGCCAGAGCATCCCGGTCGCACAACTGGCGGCACTCACCGCCGAGATGACCTTCGTGCTGCTTGAGGCGCCGCTCGATGACCTCGTCAATCAGGTCGACCTGCTGGACTTCCCAGGCTATCGCGGGCGCAAAAACCTGCTTGAAATTGCCGACTCCAGCGACCCGCAATCAAGCACCAAGGATAACTCCGTGGCGCAGTTGATTCTGCGCGGCAAGGTTGCCTACCTGTTCGAGCGCTACACCGATACCCAGGAAATGAACGCGCTGGTGGTGTGCACAAGCTCGACCAAGCAAAGTGATGTGAACGACGTAGGCCCGGTGCTCACGCGCTGGATCGACAAAACCCAAGGCCCGACGCCCGCCTCGCGCAGCAAGCGTGAAGCAGGGCTGATCTGGGCCTTGACCATGCTCGACCTGCGTGTGGCCACAGGCCTCAATCAAGAACGCGACCAGGACGACGAAGGCTGGAACGGCATGGTCAAGCTGACCATGCTTGAACGCTTTGGCAGCCTGCCGTGGATGACCGACTGGGCCGGCACGCCGTTCCAGAATACTTACCTGGTGCGCAAGCCACGCATGAATGCCGGGTTTATCCAGCAGGACAAAAACGGCCCGGAAATCGGCATCAACCCCGACAATCAGGTGCGCATCGACAGCCTCGGCGAAAGCTTCGCCAAAAACGCACTGGTTGGGCGGCACATCAAAAACCCGGGCAAGGCCTGGACCGAAATGCTGCGCCTCGACGATGGCGGCATCCGCTATTTCGGCAGCAGCTTCAACGGCGTGGCGAATATCGAGTTCAAGCTGGCGCGCATTCGCGAGCAACTTGAAGAATGCATCGAAAGCCTGACGGTGCATGGCCTGAGCACGTGGTACCACGCCGATGGCGATGGCGCCGCAGCGGCCAAAAAGCTCCAGGCACAGACAATCCTGACCGGCCTGGGCAGGCGTGCCACGGTGCTTGGCGAGTTTATCCACCAACTCGACATGCCCGGCGAGCACATCCGCGACCTGTACCTCAGCGGCGTGTATGAAGACGCCGACGCCACCACTGCGGATGAAAGCCAGCCGGTCGCCGCTGCGCCAAGCAACAGCCTGTACAGCGACAGCGCCGGGTTCGACTTCGACTTCAGCGACAGTTTCAACGACGACGCACCCGCCGCCAGCAGCGCGCCCAGCGCGGCGCCGGTGCCGGAGCTGCAAAGCAACGAACACCGCTTTGCCAAGGCCGCCTTTAAAGCCTGGATCGCGCATTTACGCGAGCTGACCACGCGCCAGAACCTGATGAGCCTGCTGGGTCTTGAGCGCTCGCTGATCGAAGCGGTGGTCGACGAGTTGATTACCGCAGGTTACCGCTACGACCTGCCGGGCCAACTCAGCCGCGCCGTGCTCAAGCGCGCTCAGAGTGGTGCGCGTCGCGACCAGTTGGTGGAGCGCCAAGTGCTGGAAGTGCAACTGGTGCTGCGCGACTTCGTGTCGTGGTTCGGCTACCTGCAGAAGCCTGTCAGCGAGCGGCCAAACAGCCGCGCCGGTGCCAAGGCGCCGCTGTTTTCGTTCTACACCGATGTCGCACCGGGCCAACTGCCGCAACTGCCGCCGCAGCCTGCAAACCAGGCGCAGCGGTTCCTCGGCGACTGGCTCTCGGGCCTGGCGTATATCACCGTGGAAAACGCCGGCCATGGCGCCGGGCGCGAAATCACCATTGAACAGAATGAACGGCTGGGCCACGTGCTCACTGCCTTCACAGCGAGATAAGTAATGCCCATTCGTGTAGATCTGCTTGCGTTAGAACCCAATGTGCCGGGTCAGGCGCGGTTGGCGGTGAAAAAATGGAACGGTGCTCAGGAGCAGCTGGAGTTTTCCATCCAGCGCAACCAGGACCACTTTTACCTGCAAGACCGCCAGCAGTGGAGCAACAACCCGTTCTGGTTCAAGGTCAGCCAATTCAACGCCATCGACGATGCGCTGGAAACGCTGGTAGGCCCGGATGTGGTGAACCCGTTGCTGGAAGGCAGCGGCAACTCCAATTTCCAGATCGAGCTGCGCGAACAAGGCTTGGGCCACAGTGACCGCGGCGTCGTGCGCCCGGGGCTGGGCCTGCTGTCGTCGACGGCCGGCGGGCAAACCCGCTCCACGTATGACGCGACCACCCTGCAAGCACCTGAGCCCGAGCCGAAAATTCCCGAGCTGCCGGAGCTGGTGCTGGAGCTGCCACCGGCCGAGCCTGAGCCCGAACCGATTGTGGCCACGCCCGAGCCTGAGCCCGTAGTAGTAGTGGTGCCGCCAAAGCGCAGCAACAAGCTGTTGATCGGCGTGATCATCGCCGTGGTCATCGCGTTGCTGGCTGCTGTGGCGGCCTGGCTGTGGCTGCGCAATTCAACCCCTGCACCGGCGCCCAAAGTGGAACCCGCGCCTGCGGTCGCCGAAGCGCAACCTTGCGATGTCGCCAGCATGAACAGCCAGCCGGAATTGGCCTTCGTGCAAGGCTGCATCAAGGCCGCACCGGCCAGCGCGCAGTTGCTGGAAATTATCGAAGCCGCCAAAGCCAACAAGCATTGCGGTGTAGCCCAGCGCTTGTACGCCAACCGTGCGCAAGGCGGCGACATGTTGATCGCCAATGCGTATGCCCGCGAATACGACCCCAAGTACCTGAAACCCAGCGAATGCTTCCCGAAACCAGACAACGCCACCGCCGCGTACTGGTACGAAACCATTCTTGGCCACGAGCCGGATAACGCCGAAGCCAAACAGCGTTTCGAGGAGTTGCAACCGTGAGCACCCCGACGTTTTTGCAGCGCTGCGCGCTGGGCGCCGCCGCCCTTCTGGCCTTGAGCATCAGCTCGCTGGCGAGTGCCGACGACAAGCCGCTGATCCAGGAAGGCAAAAAAACCCTGTTCCAGCGCGTGCTGACCACCCCCGGCTGCAAAGTCAGCCCCGCCGCAGGTGGCGCGCCCGGTGCGACGCAACCCACCTTCAGCCGCTTCTACGTGTATGAGCGCGCGCAGGCCGCCAATGCCGAATGGCTGAAAGTCGGCCCCGACAGCTATGGCAAAACCATTGGCTGGTTACCGGCGGCGTGTACCACCGACTGGAAAATGCAACTGACCCTGGCCTTCACCAACCCGGCCAACCGTGACCGCTTGCTGTTTTTCAAAGAGCGCGCCACGGTCGAAGGGATTCTTGATGCGCCAGACCCGGTCAGCAAAGTTGCACCGCTGCGCGCAGCACTCAAACAAGGTAAACCGGCGCCCGGCGTACTGGCTGAAGAGCCGGCCTACTTTGTCGACCTGCAAAAGCAGTTCTATTTACTGCCGGTGCTCAGTGGCGAAGAAGTCATGACCGAAGGCGGTTTTCGCACGCGCCTGCTCAACGTCGCCTCGGTCAGCAAGGCCGATGAGGCCGACGCCAAAAATGCCGGCAACGCAGGCAGTACCGACCCGGCTGCAGCCCAAGCCAACGCCAGCAGCCAGTTGAAGGAATTCAGCGCGGCGGTGGTGTTTGTCATCGACTCGACCATCTCGATGGACCCGTACATCGACCGCACCCGTGAGGCGATTCGCAAGGTTTACCAGCAGATCGAAGCGGAGAACCTCGGCAAACAGGTTAAATTCGGCCTGGTCGCGTTCCGCTCCAGCACCAAGGCGGTGCCTGGCCTGGACTACGTGAGCAAAATGTACGCTGACCCGAATCAGGTCAAAGACAGCGCCGACTTCCTCAGCAAAGTCGCCGACCTCAAACAGGCCAAGGTTTCCAGCAGCAGCTTCGATGAAGATGCGTTTGCCGGCGTGATGCACAGCATCGACAAAGTCGACTGGACCCAGTTCGGCGCGCGCTACGTGGTGCTGATCACCGACGCCGGGGCCATTGAGGGCGACAGCAAACTCTCGCAAACCGGCCTCAGCGCGTCACAGGTTCGCCTCGAAGCGGCCAACCCCGGCGTAGCGATTTACACCTTGCACCTGAAAACCCCGGCGGGCATCAAGGACCACAGCAAAGCCGAGGCGCAGTACCAGAACCTCTCGACCTACCCCGGCACCAACACGTCGCTGTACTACCCGGTGAATGCCGGTGACGTGCAAGAGTTCGGGCGCAAGGTCGACTCGCTGGCCGCCGCGATTACCTCGCAGGTAAAAGCCGCCTACTTGGGCGAAGACGCCATCGGCAGTGCCCTGAACGCCAAGGCAGAACCGGGCGACAAGAAGATGCTCGAAGACGCCGCGCTGATCGGCCACGCGATGCAGTTGGCTTATCTCGGCGAGAAGACCAACAGCAAGGCGCCGCCGGTGTTTCAGGCGTGGATCACCGACCGCGACTTGATCAAGCAAAACATCCCGACCACCGATGTACGGGTGTTGCTGACCAAAGCCCAGCTCAGCGATTTGAGCGCAGTGATGAAGCAGATTCTCGACGCCGCCAACGAAGGCCTGATCTCGCCAACCGAGATGTTTGACCGCCTGCGCTCGGTGGCCGCGACCATGGGCGCCGACCCTAACCAGCTCAAGCAAAACAGCAACGCCAAGCTGGCGGACATGGGCGTACTGGGTGAGTACCTCGAAGGCCTGCCGTACCAGAGTGAAGTGTTGAACCTGGATGAAGAAACCTGGAAGAGCTGGGACGGCCTGGCACAGGAGAAATTCATTCGCACGCTGAACACCAAACTTCGCCATTACCAACGTTACAACGCCGACGTCGACCGCTGGGTTGCCCTCGCCAAAGACAGCGACGCTCGGGACAACGTGTACCCGGTGCCGCTGGAAATGATGCCGTAAGCCCATGCCCATTCTTGAGATCGACAACCTGCTGGTGCGCCGAGGCGACGGTGCGCAAGCGCATCAGGTGCGCCTGCCGCGCTTGCAGGTCGGCGCCGGGGAAATTCTCGCGATAACCGGCGAGAGCGGCTGCGGCAAGAGCACCTTGCTCGAAGCCCTCGGCCTGCTGCTGGCGCCAGTAGAACTCGGGCGCTTTCAGCTAAGCCCGCGCGCGCCGAGTGAGCCGCCGCTGGATATAGCCCAATTGCTTGCACACAACGATCAACCGGCGCTGGCCGCTGTGCGGTCGCAGCATTTGGGGTTTATTTTGCAGAGCGGCGGCTTGCTGCCGTTTCTCAGTGTGCGTGACAACATCAGCTTGCCGCGCCAGATGCTCGGCATGCCGCTGCACAGTGCGCACATCGAGCATGCGGTCGAGGTGTTGCGCTTGGGCGGGCTGCTCGACAAACGCCCACAGGCATTGTCGATCGGTGAGCGGCAGCGCGTCGCCTGCGTGCGCGCAATCGCGCATGAACCGCAATTGTTGCTGGCCGACGAACCCACCGCCGCTCTCGACCCACACAGTGCGCGGCGTTTGTTTGAATTGCTGTTGAGTTTGGTGGCAAACCTTGGCTTGAGCGCACTGGTGGTGTCGCATGACTGGGCGCTGCTGAAAGACTTTGGCTTGCCGCGCTTGGGCGCTGTCAGCCGTCAGGGAGAGACGCGGTTTGAACCGATGGATTGACCGGCTGAAATTGCTCGGCAAGCTGGCCCTGGAAGACCTCTGGCACGACCGCAAGGTCTCGCTGTGCATCGCCGCCTCTTTAGTGGCGGTGATCGCGCCGTTGCTGTTGCTGTTCGGCCTCAAGCATGGCGTGGTCAGCCAGTTGCAGGACGAACTGCTGCGCGACCCGCGCAACCTCGAAATCAAAATGCTCAGCAGTGGCAACTATGACAGCGCCTGGATCACGGCCCTGCAACAGCGCCCGGAAACCGGCTTTGCGATTGGCCAAACCCGCACGTTGAACACTCAGGCCGATCTGTTTGTGGGCATGCAGCGGTTTGTCGAGGGCGCCGAGATAATCCCCACCGACGCTGGCGACCCACAACTGGGCGCGGGCTCGCTCGCGCCCAGCGGCCAGCAAGTGATTCTCAGCGACCGCGCGGCGCAACGCCTGCAGGTCAAGGCCGGCGACAGCGTGCGGCTACGCGCCGAGCGCCGGCTTGACGGGCGCAGTGAGCGCGGTGAGTTGAACCTCAGCGTGTTGGCAGTGCTTGATGGCGCGCGCTTCGGGCGTGCCGCAGGTTTTGTGGCGCCGGCGCTGCTGCTGAGCCTCGAACATTTTCGCGACGGTTACCAGGTCAGCGCCTTTGGTGTTGACACCGGCAAACCGCTGGGTGCGCTGCCACCGCTGTATGCGCGCGCCCGCGTGTATGCCCGCGACATCGACCACGTTGCGCCGCTGGAGCGCTGGCTGAATGAGCAACGGATAGAAACGTCGAGCCGGCTGGCCGACATCGATAACGTCAAAGCCATCAACCACGTACTGGGGCTGATCTTCAGCGTGATCGCCCTGGCGGCGTTGATCGGCTGCGTGGCGTCGATGGTCGGCGCGTTCCTGGCCAACATCGACCGCAAGCGCAAGAGCCTCGCGGTGCTGCGCCTGCTGGGGTTCAACCGCCCGGCGGTGGCAGGCTTCGTGGTGCTGCAAGCGTTGTTGCTCAGCCTGGCCGGCTACCTCGGCGGGCTGCTGTTTTATTTCATCGGCAGCCAACTGTTCGACCACTTGCTGGGCAGCAGCCAGGCGACTGGCACGTTTGTGTGCCACATCACTATCGGGCATGGCCTTGCGGCCCTGTTGTTGACCTTTTTGGTCGCGGGGCTGGTGGCCGTTATCGGCGCCGTGCGCGCGATCAGTATCGAACCTGCGGAGAGTTTGCGTGAGCTATAAACGTATTGCCTGGCTATTGCCCCTGAGCCTCAGCCTGGGCTGTGCGCTGGAGGCCTCGGCCGCGGGTTGGGACGAGAAATACTACAACCCGATGCCGGCGGATAACGACGTGGTGCTGCCGATGCCGTGCGACGGCTCGATGGTGTTTCGCAAGGTGTTCATTCC
Organism: Pseudomonas kitaguniensis; assembly: GCF_009296165.1. Classification (GTDB taxonomy): domain Bacteria; phylum Pseudomonadota; class Gammaproteobacteria; order Pseudomonadales; family Pseudomonadaceae; genus Aquipseudomonas; species Aquipseudomonas kitaguniensis. The sequence continues at coordinate 37,978 of NZ_VUAZ01000039.1, forward strand.
ACTCGCGGGGCCGCTCGACGATTACCCGATCAACATTGGCCAGGACGGCGCGGAATACGGTTACGTCGAGCAAACGCGCCCGGCGTTCATTGCCGGCAGTTTTACCGCAGCCAAGGGCGACAAGTCGCGCTACTACCTGCTGGCCAAGTACGAAATGAGCGAGCTGCAATACGCGGCCCTCACCGAAGCGACCTGCCCCACCGCGTCGACCAAACTGCGCTTGCCGCAGGTCTCGATCAGTTGGGTGCAGGCGGTCGAGGCCGCGGATAAGTACAACCTGTGGCTGCGCAAAAACGCCGCCGACAAGTTGCCCAAGGAAGACGGCACGCTGGGCTTCCTGCGCCTGCCCACCGAGACTGAATGGGAGTTCGCCGCGCGCGGTGGCCTGGAAGTCGGCGCCGCAGAATTTCGCGACAGCCGCTACCCGATGCCGGACGGGCTGAACGCCTACGAGTGGTTTGCCGGTGCGCAGTCGTCCAACGGCAAGCTGCAACTGAGCGGGCTGCAAAAGCCCAACCCGCTGGGCCTGCACGACATGCTCGGCAACGCCGACGAAATGATATTCGAGCCGTTTCGCCTGAACAAACTCGACCGTCAACACGGCCAAGCGGGCGGCTACGTGGTGCGCGGCGGCAACTACCTGACCGCCCAGGCCGACCTGCGCACCGCGCAGCGCAAGGAAGAGCCGTATTACAACGCTGACGGCCAGGTGAAAAACAAAACTACCGGGCTGCGTCTGGCGCTGGTGTCGCCAACCCTGACCTCGCGCGAACGCGTAGCGAGCATCGAAAGTAGCTGGAAGAAACTCGGCAACGGCAGCGCTGCGGGCGCCTCAGAAGCGCCGGGCACCGCACAGGCCCTGAGCACATTGGCCTCGGGCGTCGAAGACAAAGCCCTCAAGGAAAAACTCCAGGCGCTGGAAAACCAGTTGCGCGCCAGCAACCAGCAGCAGGAAGAAACCCGCGACCAGGCGATTCGCGCCAGCCTCAACCTCGGTGCCTTCCTGTGCACCAAAATGCTCGATGACGGCCAGTACGTGGACTTTCTGCAAAAGAACTACGCGCTCAATTGCGAAGCCGCCGACAAGGACGCCAGTTGCGACATGCGCAAAGGCAAGCTCGACGAACAGAAAGACCGTCTGCACAAGCTCAGCCGTTACTACGCCAGCAGCCTGGTGGAATCGGGCACCTTGTATGGCCAGCCACTGCTCGAAGCACAGGTGCCGGTGATGGAAGAAATCATCTCGCGCAACAAACAACTGCAAGAACTTAAACCGTACCTGCGCACCCACTGGGCCAACCAGAAGACCTTCCTGCAAAAACAGAAGATCGACACTGAAGCCTGGCTGAAAAGCTGCAAATCCGTCACTCAATAACAAATGGCCAACACCGTTATCAGGAGCAACACCATGTCACGCAGCCTCTGGACTCGTTTCAAGCTACAGATCGCCGTTATCCTCACGGGTAGCCTGTTGCTGGGCGGTTGTGCGAGCACCGGCAGTTCAATGCTCGACGGCGGCAAGACCGACCCGCGCCTGACCCAAGGCACCGACGCGCAGTTTTTCAGCAAGTCCGGCTATCAGGCCTGCGCCGTGGGCGCGGGTATCGGCATCCTCAGTTGCGCGCTGTCCAACAGCAGCAACAAGGCCGTGTGCGCGATAGCGGCCGGCATCGCTACGTGTGGTGTGGCCATGGGCGCCAACTATTACCTGGACCAGCGCCGCAGCGAATACTCCAACACCGGCCAGCGCCTGACCAAGATGAACAATGACGTGCAACTCGACACCCAGAATGTCATCGCGCGTACAGCGACCGCACAGCAAGTGATCAACGATGACCAAACGCGCATCGCCCAGATCAAGCAGGCCATGGCCGTTAAAAAACTCAACACCGCCAAGGCCAAAACCGACCTGGCAGAGATCGACAACAACATCGCGCGCATGCGCAAAGACCTGACCAACATGCGCAGCAAAGCCACCGAGTACGCCAAGGTTGCCCAACAGGAGCGCCAGGACGGTGCTGGCGCGCAGGTCGAGCAAGTGGACGCGAGCATTGCAAAAATGAACCAGAAAGTCGCTGCGCTGCAAAAAGAAGTCGACGGGCTTTACAACCAACGTTCCGCAATCACCCTGGGCTGAGAACTTCACGATGAAGACTGTTAAATACGCGCTCGGGCTGGCAGGCATTTTGGCACTCGCAGGCTGTGCCACACCGCCTGGCAGCTGCGATGCGGGCAACCGTGACAGCAGCATGCTGACCAAAATGAATTGCGATTACTCCGGCGGCTACAGCGACCAGATCAAGCAAAAAGAAGCCGCCCTGACCGCCTCGCGTGAAGAGAACGCGATGTTCCATCAGGTGTACCAAAATATTCAGGCGCAGCAAGCCAACAGCCGCCGTGACCTCGCCACCCAAGAGCAAGCGCAGGCGCAGTTGAACCAGTCGCTGGCGCAATTGCTTGGCACGCTGAAAAAACGCCGCGCCAACCAGGGCGATGTGCAAAAGCAAATCGCTGGCCTTGAGCAGCAATTGCAGGCCAACCAGGCGCAAGCGCCGAGCGGTTCAGCCACGCCCAAGCAATTGGCGGCCAAGCAGGAACAGTTGAAAACCCTGCAGAAAAAGGTCAACCAACTGCAGTTCAGCCTCGGCTACGAAGAGTAAAACGCAGGTTTTGCCACTTTGCAGGCACCTTGCGAGGTGCCTGCTTCATTTTCAGGAGTTGCCTTCATGCAACGGGTCATCAGGGACACGCAAGCCTTCCCGGACGGAACCAGCGCGCTGCAAAACACCCTCGCGCTAATCCAGAAACACCTTCCGCCGGTGGCTGCCAGTCTATTTGCGATCCCGCGCACGGGCGCCGATGACGCAGTCGAGTGGTGGACTGAGCTCGGCGGCCAGCCAACGCCTTACGCCGACCTGGACACAGACAGCCAGCGACGTTTGCTGCAAACCTACCAGCAACGCCAGGACGCGATCAGCCAGCTTGTCGACGCGTTGAAAAAACGCGATCAGCCAAGCGACGCCCACGCGCTGGAGGCGCTGATTGGCGATCCAACCCTGAGCGATCTTTACAGCCTCAACGGCGAGCCGCTGGTGATTCGCTGGCACACGCCACGGCCGCCCAAAGTGCTGCCGCCGCCGGTGATTGCGCCAGCGGCGGTCGCGCCGGTGGCCGCCGCCGTCGCCACCTCCAAAGGCTGGCGCCTGGCTGCGCTGCTGCTCGGTTTGTTGCTGTTGTTACTGCTGCTGCTCGCGCTGTGGGCCTGGTGGTTCTGGCGCCCGGTGACGGTGGTTGAACCGGTGGCCCCGACGCCTATCGTCGAACCCGCGCCTGTGGCCACGCCCGAACCTGAGCCCGAGCCTGCACCCGTGGTGGAGCCTGCGCCAGAACCTGAACCTGAGCCTGAACCAGAGCCAGAACCAGAACCTGCGCCGCCGCCCAAGCCGGTGCCGCCGCCTAAACCGGTGCCGGTTGCCAAACCTGCGCAACCGCCTTCACTGGACAACTACGCCTGCCGCAAGGACGGCCCGGCCGTCGAAACGCCGCAGTTCGTGGTGGTGCTCGACACGTCCGGCTCGATGATGTTGAACATCAACGCGGTGAAGGCCGACGAGGACTGGTTCTTCGGCGACCCAGCCAATCAATACCGCGACACACCCCGTAAACGGCAGATCTTCCAGCCGCCAAACCGCATGGACGTGGCCGCCGATTCGCTGAATGGCATGATCCAGGCGCTGGACCCGAAAATTGATATGCGCCTGATTACCTTCAACGGTTGCGAAAGCACGCCGGACCACGGGGTTTTTCGGCTGGGTGATCGTCCGCGCCTGATGTCCGGCATTCGTCGGCTGATCGGCAACGACGGCACGCCGTTGGCTGCCAGCCTGGAAAAAGCCGCCAGCACCGTGGACGGGCGCAACCGTGATGCGATGATCGTGATGTTTGTTGACGGCGAGGACGGCTGCCAGCGCGATGCCTGCGCGGTGTCACGCAGGATCGCGCAGCAACAGCCGCGCCTGCGGGTCAATGTGGTCAACATTGGGGTGGGCGGCGCCTCGCGCTGCATCGCCGAAAACACCGGCGGGCGCACCTACGCCAGCAGCAACGCGAAAGAGTTGGCGAATGCGCTGAAGCTGGCGACCAAGGAAGTGTCCAGCAGCGCAAATTGCAAATAAGCGCTGCGGTCAATCTCAGCGGAAGCGGTCGACTTCCTGGCGCAGCCCGGCCGCCAGGGTTTCCAATTCCTTGGCGGTAATCGCCAGGTTCGACACCACTTCACGCTGCTCGCTGTTGGCCAGCGCAATGCTTTGCAGGTTGCTACTGAGCACGTTCGCGGTGCTGCTCTGCTCTTGAGTCGCGGTGGTGATGGCGGCAAATTGCTGCCCGGCCGAGCGGCTTTGCTCGTCGATACGGGCCAACGCTGAAGCCACGTCGGCGTTGCGCGACAAGCCTTCCTGCATCAGCACTTTGCCTTGCTCCATGGTGCTGATGGCGTTGCCGGTTTCTTGCTGGATGCTTTGGATCATCACCGAGATTTCGTCGGTGGCCTGGCGGGTGCGCGAGGCCAGGTTACGCACCTCGTCGGCGACCACCGCAAAGCCGCGGCCTTGCTCGCCGGCGCGCGCGGCTTCGATGGCCGCGTTGAGCGCCAGCAGGTTGGTCTGTTCGGCGATGGAGGTGATCACGCCAACAATCCCGCCGATTTCCTGCGAGCGCTGGCCGAGGGTGTTGATCACCGTGGCCGTGCTGTTCAATGCGGCAGCGATATGTTCCAGAGACGATGACGCCTCTTGCATCGAGGTACGGCCAATACGGGTTTGCTGTGCGTTTTCCTGCGCCAGCCGTTCGGTGTTGCCCATGTTATCGGCGATGTTCAGCGAGGTGGCGCTGAACTCTTCTACCGCGCCCGCCATGCTGGTGATTTCACCGGACTGCTGCTCCATGCCGTCATACGCGCCGCCGGACAAACCGGACAACGCCCGGGCACGGCTGTTGACCTCTTCGGCCGCCGTGCGGATATGCGACACCATGGTCGACAGCGCTTCGCCCATCTGGTTGAAGCTGCGCGCCAGTTGGCCGATTTCGTCATGGCTGGACACGTTCAAGCGTGCGCTCAAGTCACCGGCGCCGAGGGCTTCGGCTTGGCGCACGAGGTCACTCAAGGGCTGCAATTTACTGCGCAGCAACCAGACCGCCGCGCCCACCGCGATCAACATCGCCAGCACGCTACCGATCACCAGGCGAATACCGACGGCCCAAGTAACCTCGCGGATTTCGGATTTCGGCATGCTCGCTACCACCGCCCACGGGCCGCCTTCGAACGGCACCGAGACGCTGTAGAAGTCTTCGTTTTTGTCGCTCCAGAAGCGGCCTTCGCCGGGCTTGCTGGCCAAATCGAGCATCAACGGAATCGCCTGGTCGAGTGCCTGCACGCCTGCGGGCGGCACCAGCCAGCGCTTCTGCTCGTCCAACAGCGCCAGGGAACCGGTCTGGCCGATACGGAAGCGCTTGAGGTTGTCGAATTGCACGTTCTGCGCGTTGGTGTAGTCGAAGCCGACAAACAGCACCGCGATCACCTTGCCGGCCGCATCACGTACCGGCGTGTACTGGGTCATGTAGGAGCGGTCGAACAATACCGCGCGGCCCACGTAACTCTGCCCGCCGAGCAGGCGCTGATAAGCCGGGTGCTGGTGGTCGAGGACGGTGCCGATGGCGCGGCTGCCATCCTGTTTGGTCAACGAGGTGCTCACGCGAATAAAGTCTTCGCCGCTGCGCACAAACACCGTGGCCACGCCGCCGGAGGTCTCCTTGAATTCATCGACCTCAGCGAAATCGTTGTTCAGCAGGTTGCTGCCCAGGAACAGGCTCGGGGTCTGTGTGCCGGCCACTGCCACCGGCTGGTCCACGCGCACACTCAAACCTGCGCCGAAGCGCTTTTCAAACAGCCCGCTCAAACGCTGAGTACTCTCGCGCAAGGTGCTGTGGAAGGTATTGAGCTGGTCGGCGAGCAAGCGCGCCTCGCTGGCCAAGTGTTCCTGGCGAATGTCGAGGTTGGCGGAGTCAAGGGAACGCAGCGCGAAAACCGTACTGCCGCTGATAACGACAGCCAGAATAACGGCCAGTGCGAGACCTAATTGTGAGGCGATCCTAGCGCGGGGTTGAGACATGACAGCTCCTGGCCGAGGCCAGGATCATCCTGATCTCATAGCATTACGGCAAATTATCTAGTGAAAAACGTTGGCGCATGGTTGCTCCAACACACCTGCTTCGGCGGGTGCGGGGAATACTTGAGCGATTCAGGGGGGCATAACGCATGCGATTACACCAGAAATTAGAAAAAGTTCAATCCAGACGATCAACGCGGGGCAATTCCATGGCGTTAACCTCACCCTGAAGAAACTCCGCCAACCGCCGTAAACGCTCACCGCCAGGGCGGGTTTTTGGCCACACCAGGTAGTAATTCTCGCCACTCGCCACGGCGGTCGGCCACGGCAGGCTTAATCTGCCTTGGGCCACGTCTTCGGCCACCATCAACAGGTCGCCCATGGACACGCCGTAACCGCGCGCGGCGGCAATCATGCCCAGCTCAAGGGTGTCGAACACCTGCCCGCCCTTGAGCGACACGTGAGACGAAAGCCCCATGCGCTGCAGCCAATTGCGCCAATCGCGGCGGTCGGGCGTCGGGTGTAACAATTCGGCAGTCGCCAGCCGCGCGGCATCCCACGGCCCGTCACTGAGCAGGTTCGGCGCCCCGACCGGTATCAACAGTTCGGGGAACAGGTAGCAGGCTTCCCAGTCCGCCGGGAAATGCCCGTAGCTGAGCAGCACGGCGCAATCGAACGGTTCCTGATTAAAGTCCACTTCATCCACGCTCATCCACGCGCTGGTGAGTTGCACTTCATTGCCTGGCTGCAAGGCACGGAAGCGACTGAGCCGCGCCAGCAACCAACGCATGGTCAGGGTCGACGGCGCCTTCATGCGCAGGATGTGGTCCTCGGTGTTCAGGGTATCGCAGGCCCGCTCCAGCGCCGCGAAGCCTTCGCGCACACCGGGCAACAGCAAGCGCGCCGCTTCGGTGAGTTGCAAGTTGCGGCCGCTGCGCTGAAACAGGCGGCAGGCGAAGTGTTCTTCGAGCGTGCGGATATGTCGGCTGACCGCACTTTGCGTGATCGACAGTTCCGCCGCCGCGCGGGTGAACGAGTTGTGCCGTGACGCCGCTTCAAACGCGCGCAAGGCATACAGCGGAGGGAGACGGCGGGGCATAAAAGCCTCCTGACAGAGCAATAACCAACCCTACCAGAATTATCAGGCATGAGTTTTAGTCATGCGAACGATCGCTTTTATCCTTTTGTGTAATGCGTCAGGAGCGCCGAGAATCAAGCCTTCCTAAACCTTCTGACTTTTTGAGCGTGATGAACATGCAGCATCCGGTGCGTACCGAACTCTGGGCCATTCTGCGGCTGTCGGGGCCGTTGATTGCCTCACAGTTGGCGCACATGCTGATGGTGCTGACTGACACGCTGATGATGGCCCGCCTGAGCCCCGAAGCCTTGGCGGGCGGCGGCTTGGGCGCGGCGAGTTATTCGTTCGTGGCGATTTTTTGCATCGGCGTGATCGCGGCCGTTGGCACGCTGGTGGCGATTCGTCATGGCGCTGGCGACATTCAAGCCGCGACGCGCCTGACCCAAGCCGGGCTGTGGCTGGCCTGGCTGATGGCGATTGGCGCCGCGCTATTGCTGTGGAACCTCAAGCCCGTGCTGCTGATGTTTGGCCAGACCGAAACCAACGTGCACGCGGCGGGGCAATTTCTGACGATTTTGCCATTCGCCCTGCCCGGCTACCTGACCTTCATGGCGTTGCGCGGGTTTACCAGCGCTATCGGCAAGGCCACACCGGTGATGGTGATCAGCCTGTGCGGCACGGTGCTCAACTACTTGCTCAACCATGCGCTGATCGAAGGCATGTTCGGCCTGCCCAAACTGGGTTTGATGGGCATTGGCCTGGTCACGGCGATTGTCGCCAACTGCATGGCCCTGGCGCTGATGTGGTACATCCGCATTGACCGCGCTTACGCGGCCTACCCGCTCGGCAAAGGCCTGTTGCGCCTCAATACGCACTATTTGCGCGAGCTGTGGCGGCTGGGCCTGCCGATTGGTGGCACCTACGCGGTGGAAGTCGGGTTGTTCGCCTTCGCGGCGCTGTGCATGGGCACCATGGGCAGTACGCAATTGGCCGCGCACCAAATCGCCCTGCAAATTGTCTCGGTGGCGTTCATGGTGCCGGCGGGCATGTCCTACGCAATAACCATGCGCATCGGCCAGCATTACGGCGCCGGGCAATTGCTTCAGGCACGCATGGCCGGACGCGTCGGCATAGGCTTTGGCGCGGTCGTGATGCTGGGGTTTGCGGCGGTGTTTTGGCTGTGTTCCGACGCGCTGATCGGGCTGTTCCTCGACCATAACGATCCGGCCTTTCACGATGTCATCGTGCTCGCCGTGAGCTTGCTGGCCGTCGCGGCCTGGTTTGAACTGTTCGACGGCGTGCAGACCATCGCCATGGGCTGCATTCGCGGGCTGAAAGACGCCAAAACCACCTTCCTGGTGGGCTTGGGCTGTTACTGGCTGATCGGCGCACCCGCCGCGTGGTTGATGGCCTTTACCTTGGGTTGGGGGCCAACCGGCGTGTGGTGGGGCCTGGCGCTGGGCCTGGCCTGCGCGGCCGTCAGCCTGACGTGGGCGTTTGAGGCGAAGATGAAGCGCATGATTCGCCAGGAGCCGGACGTTCGCACTGCATTCCAAACCATGCAACCTGACTAATAGGATGGGCTCGGTCAATGTGGTAGCTGGCTTGCCTGC